>NZ_JAHFPY010000004.1 GCF_023266535.1 Sphingomonas sp.
TATTGCGGCACCAGGAAATAAGGGTCGTCGAACGCGCCTAGCGGAATGGCGATCTGCCCATCGGCCCCGCCTTCGTTGTGGTAGTAGACGTCCGAGCCGCAGTCCGGGCAGAAATGGAATGTCGCCCGGCCGCCGCTATCCCCGACCATTTCGAACGAGCTCGAGCGGCCCTCGATGATGACCTGTTCGGCAGGCCAGCGCGCCTGGGCGGCGAAGGCCGAGCCACTGCGCTTCTGGCAATTGAGACAATGGCAGACCGACACGCGAACCGGTTCGCCGGTGACGGTGGCCTTAAGCTGCCCGCAGCGGCACGAAGCCGAGCGATCGCTCATTTCGCTGCCTTCCGGAGCGCCAGCCGGACCAGCGCGTCGAGGCTGGCGTCGGGGCCAAGTTCTTCATTGGCGGCATGGACCGCGGCGCTGGCTTCGGCCGGCTTGAAGCCAAGGTTGGCTAGCGCGGAGAGGGCATCATTGGCCGGTCCGCCGCGCGGCGTCGGCGTGCCGGCCGCACCGGCCAGAGCGGGCGAGCCGAGCTTGCCGGCCAGTTCGTTGACGATCCGCTGGGCGAGCTTGGGGCCGACGCCATTGGCCCGCGCAACCATCGCCTTGTCGCCGCGCGACACGGCGGTCGCCAGTTCGGTCGGATCGAGTACCGAGAGGATCGCCAGCGCGACCCGGCCGCCGACGCCCTGGACGCTGGTCAGGGCGCGGAACGTCTCGCGCTCCCCCGCCGAGCCGAACCCGAACAGGGTCCAGCCGTCTTCGCGCACCTGGAGTTCGGTGAGGATCGTGACATCGCCGCCGATCGGGCCGAGGGCATCCAGCGTCCGGGCGCTGGCCTGCACCTGGTAGCCGACGCCCTGCACGTCGATAATCGCGCCGTCGGCGCTGGTCTCGGCGAGCTTTCCAGTCAGGCGAGCAATCATGCAACGCTAACTGTCATTGCGAGCAGGGCGAAGCAATCCATTGCGCTGGATTGCCGCGTCCCCTCGATCATGTCGAGGGTCCTCGCAATGACGAAATTCCAATGACTCCTCTTGAGTTGCGCAAAGGCGTAATAATCTCAACCTACGGAGTCGCCGGGGGGCGGGGACCAGGAGCCCAAGGAGACCTGACCATGCCGACCACTAAAACCCGCGACGGGACCGAGATTTTCTACAAGGACTGGGGTCCCAAGGACGCCCAGCCGCTGTTCTTCCACCATGGCTGGCCGCTCAGCGCGGACGATTGGGACAATCAGCTGATTTTCTTCCTGAACAAGGGCTATCGGGTGATTGCCCATGATCGCCGGGGCCATGGCCGTTCGGAACAGACTTCCGGCGGCAACGAGATGGACACTTATGCGGCCGACGTCATCGACCTGGTGACGGCGCTCGACCTTAGGAACGCCATCCATATCGGCCATTCGACGGGCGGCGGCGAAGTTGCCCATTATGTTGCGCGATCCGAGCCCGGACGCGTCGCCAAGGCCGTGCTGCTCGAGGCCGTGCCCCCGGTGATGGTCAAGAAGGAGTCCAACCCGGGCGGAACGCCGATCGAGGTGTTCGACGGATTCCGTACCGCACTCCAAACCAACCGCGCCCAATTCTACTTCGATATCCCGACCGGGCCATTCTACGGCTTCAACCGGCCGGGCGCGAAGGTCAGCCAGGGCCTGATCGACAATTGGTGGCGGCAGGGCATGATGGGCAGCGCCTGGGCGGGCTATGAATGCATCAAGGCCTTCTCAGAAACCGACTTCACGGAAGATCTCAAGCGGATCGATGTGCCGGTGCTGGTCATCCACAGCGAAGACGACCAGATCGTGCCTTATGCGGACTCGGGCCCGCTGTCGGCGAAGCTGCTGAAGAACGGCACACTCAAGACCTACAAGGACCTGCCGCACGGCTGCGCCCAGACGCATCCCGACATCGTCAATGCCGACCTGCTTGCCTTCATCGAGGGCAAGGAAGTCGGTGAGAAGGTGAGGCAGGAAGAGGCCGAACTGGCCTAGTGCTCAGCCCAAACGCCGGGCGCTGGCGAGGTGGTGCGCGTGCGTGATCGCCACCGCCAGCGCATCGGCCGCATCGGGGCCGGAAATCGCACAGCCGGGAAGCAGGCGCTGGACCATCGCATGGACCTGCGCCTTCTCGGCGGCGCCGGTGCCGACCACCGCCTTCTTGACCAGGCGCGCGGCATATTCACCGACGTCGAGGCCGGCGCGGGCGGCGACCATCAGCGCCACGCCGCGCGCCTGGCCAAGCTTCAGGGTCGTCTGGGGGTTCTTGTTGACGAACACTTCCTCGACCGCGGCGGTCTCCGGCGCATGATCGGCGAGCAGCGCTTCAAGCTGCGAGGCGAGGTGCGACAGCCGCTTCGGCAGCGGTTCCGACGCATCGGTCTTGAGCTGGCCGTTGGCAAGGTGCGACAGGCGATTGCCCTCGGCCTGGATCAAGCCCCAGCCGGTCGTTCCCAGGCCGGGGTCGAGGCCGAGGATTCTCACGATGAGATTTGGTTCGCGCAGAGGCGCTGAGACGCAGAGGGGTGGTAGTCGTTCACCAGCCTCTTAAACCCCTCCTTCAACGTCGCACCGCCAAAGTTGATAAGCAGCCCGAGAGGCTGCTTGGTCAGGCGAAGATAGGTAAGAAGCTGCTTGGCGTGGGCTGCATTCAGTCGCTCCACCGATTTCACTTCGACGAGTACCCTCTCATCGACGAGCAAGTCGATCCGGAATGCCGCGGGGAAATGAAGGTCCTCGAACACAATGTCGACTGCCCGCTGGCGCTCAACCATGTAGCCACTTGCAGCAAGTTTTGCTGCCAAAACAGTCTCGTAGACGGACTCTAGCAGGCCAGGACCAAGCTCACGATGAATATGGATCGACAGGTCGAGCACATCGCCACTGATCTGATCGATACTTTTCAAGCCGACGCCCCCTCGGCGTCTCTGCGTCTCTGCGCGAGCAAATTCAAGGGAGGGGATTACGCAAGCTTCTCCAGCTCCTCATCGGGGACGTCATAATTGCCCCAGACGGTCTGGACGTCGTCATCCTCCTCGAGCGCGTCGATCAGCTTCATCAGGGTCGCCGCATCGTCGCCAACGACGGTGGTTTCATTCTGCGGCTTCCAGCCGAGCTTGACCGCTTCGGCCTCGCCGAGCGGCCCTTCCAGCGCCTTCGCGACTTCGTGCAGCGAGTCGATCGCGGTCCAGATTTCGTGGCCGTCCTCATCGCTTTGGACGTCATCGGCGCCGGCGTCGATCGCCGCTTCCAGCACCTTTTCCTCATCGCCGGCGCTGGCCGAATATTCGATCAGGCCCATCCGGTCGAAACCGTGGCTGACGCTGCCCGAGGCACCAAGGTTGCCGCCATTCTTGGAGAAAATGGTGCGGACGTTGGTTGCGGTGCGGTTGCGGTTGTCGGTCAGGGCCTCGACGATGATCGAGACCCCGCCGGGGCCGAAGCCTTCGTAGCGGATTTCCTCGTAATTCTCGGCGTCGCTGGCCGAGGCCTTGTCGATCGACCGCTGGATATTGTCCTTGGGCATCGACTGCGCCTTGGCGGCGAGGATGGCGGCGCGCAGCCGCGCGTTCATGTCCGGGTCGGGCAGGCCCATCTTCGCCGCGACGGTGATTTCGCGCGCAAGCTTGGAGAACATCGTTGAACGCTTTTTGTCCTGCGCGCCCTTGCGATGCATGATGTTCTTGAATTTGGAATGGCCGGCCATGCAAACCCCAAAAAGTGGTACTTTTGGGGGACCCCGAAAGGAAGTCCCCGGAAGCTCTTTAGCTTAGGCCCAGCGCCGAGCGATAGGTTTCCAAGAGCGCGTCGGCTTCCTGCCGGACGTGAGTTTCCATGCGGCGCAGGGCGACGACCTTGCGCATCGTCTTGGTGTCATAGCCGTTGGCCTTGGCTTCGGCGTAGACGTCCTTGACGTCGTCGGCGATGCCCTTCTTCTCTTCCTCAAGCCGCTCGATACGCTCGATAAACAGCCGCAGCTGGTCCGCCGCGACAATGCCTTCGCTCATGCAAATGCCCTCTTCGAATCTCATGAAATTGCAATTGAGTGCGCTCACTAGGCGAGGGGCCGGTCCGCCTCAAGCCGGTTGAACAGGAAGCCACAGCCGCTATGGCAAGCCGATGCTGAAACCCCGCGCCCGCAAAGTGAAGATCCTGGCCACGCTCGGCCCGGCCTCGTCGGACCCGGACATGATCCGCGCGCTGGTCGAGGCGGGGGCGGATGCCTTCCGCATCAACATGAGCCACGGCAGCCAGGCCGAGAAGGTCAAGCTGGTCGAGGCCATCCGCAACCTCGAGAAGACCCTTCACCGGCCGATGACGATCGTGTTCGACCTGCAGGGGCCGAAGCTCCGGGTCGGCAAGTTCAAGGGCGGGTCGGCCCAGCTGACCGTAGGCCATATGTTCGTGCTCGACCGCGACAAGGAGCCGGGCGATGCTTCGCGGGTCGAACTGCCGCATCCCGAGCTGTTCGCGGCGCTGGCCAAGGACGCAACGCTGTTGATCGACGATGGCAAGATCCGGCTCCGGGTCGTTGCGGTCGAAAAGGACAAGATCGCTGCGGTGGTCGAGGTCGGCGGCAAGGTCAGCAACAACAAGGGCGTCAACGTCCCCGGCGTCCTCATCCCGATCCCGGCCCTGACCGACAAGGACCGCAAGGACCTGGTCTTCGCGCTGGAGCAAGGGGCGGATTATATCGCCTTGTCGTTTGTCCAGCGGCCGGAGGACGTCGCCGAGGCGCGCGAGCTGGTCGGCGACCATGCCGCGTTGATGGCCAAGATCGAGAAGCCGCAGGCAATCGACCGGCTGGACGAGATCCTCGAACTGGCCGACGCGGTGATGGTCGCGCGCGGCGACCTTGGTGTCGAACTGCCGCCGGAAGGCGTGCCGCCGCTGCAGAACAAGATCGTTGCCGCCGCCCGCCAGGCCGGCAAGCCGGTGGTCGTCGCGACCCAGATGCTGGAATCGATGATCGTCTCGCCGACACCGACAAGGGCCGAGGTCAGCGACGTCGCCAACGCCATTTACGAGGGTGCCGACGCGGTGATGCTGTCGGCCGAGAGCGCTGCCGGCGCGTTTCCGGTCGAGGCGGTGGCGATGATGGACAAGATCGGCCGCAGCGTCGAAGCCGACCCTGTCTATTCGGCCCGCGTGCACTTCACGGAGACGCCGGCCGAAGCGACGACCGCCGACGCGCTGTCGGAGAGCGCCGCCCAGATCGTCAAGATTCTCTCGGCCAGCGCCATGGCCTGCTACACTTCGTCAGGCTCGACCGCGCGCCGGATCGCCCGCGAGCGTGCCCAGGTGCCGACGCTGGCCATGACCGCCAGCATGAAGGTGGTGCGGCGGCTCGGGCTGCAGTGGGGCGTCCACGCGGTCCACACCCGCGATGTCGGCAATTTCGAGGAAATGGTCGGCAAGGCCAAGCGAATGGTGCTGCGCCATCACCTGGCCGGGCCCGGCGACCGGGTCCTGATCATGGCCGGCGTGCCGTTCCGCACCTCGGGTTCGACCAACGTGATCCATGTGGTCAAAATCGTCGGCGACGAGCTCGACAGCTATTCCAACGAAGCCTGAAGCCTCGAAACCCTCAGCTAATCGGCAAATATGGAACGTTTTGTCGGTCAATTTGTTGACATTGGTTAACCAAAAGTAAACAATGTACGATTGGTGACAAAGCGAGGGGGTGCAACGTGACCACTACCGAGTCGACTCATACCAGCAACAGGAAATACCTAGTAACCGGCGCAGCCGTGATTGCCGTTGCCGTGGCCGCTTATGGCCTTGGCAGGGTCTATCCGCCGCTCGGGCCGGTCGAGGGCACCATTGCTCCGTCGGGGCGCTATGTTTCGCCGCAAATTGGCGAAGGCGACGTGACGCTGGGCGATACGTCGATCGCGCAGTTGATGCAGACCGACGCGTTCGAGGTGATGACCAAGAATCCGAGCTTCAGGACACTGGCTAGCGACCCGGGGTTCGCCAAGCTGGCCCAGAACGGCGCGGCCATGGCGGCAATCGCCGCCAATCCGCAGGCCTTTTCCGGCCTGGCCAAGGATCCAGCGGCCTTTTCGGCCATCCTGACCTCGGCTGAAGCGGTCTCGGCCGTGGCGAAAACCGCCGACGCCGGCCAGGCGGCGGCATTTTCGTCGATGACCCGGCAGCCCGAGGCGTTCGCCGGGCTGGCCCGCCATCCCGAGGCCTTCGCGGCAATTGCCCGCAACCCGCAGGCCTTCTCCGGCTATGCCAAGGACTTCAACGGCTTCAGGGCGGCGGCATCCAACCCTTCGGCGGTGGCCGGAATGGCCAAGGACGCTTCGGCATTCTTGGCGCTGTCTAAGGACCCGGCAGCCATGTCGGCGATCGGCCGTTCGCCTGAAGCGTTTGCCGCAATCGCCAAGAACGCCGATGCGTTTAGTGGCATTGCCCGCAATCCGCAGGCGCTGCAGATGGCGGCCAAGAGCGCCGAGGCCTTCTCGGCCGCGGTTGGCCGCAATCCCGAAGCCGCAGCGGCGATGGCCAAGGATGCGTCCGCATTCCACGCCCTGTCGCTGCAGCCGCAGGCTTTCTCGGCGATCGCCCGCCAACCGGAAGCGTTCGCCGGACTGGCTCGCCATCCGGAGGCCTTTGCCGCGATCGCCCGCAACCCGCAGGCCTTCTCCGGCTATGCCAAGGACTTCAACGGGTTCAAGGCAGCGGCATCCAACCCGCAAGCGACGGCCGGAATGGCCAAGGACGCCTCGGCGTTCCTGGCCCTGTCCAAGGACCCGGCGGCGATGTCGGCAATTGGGCGTGATCCCAGCGCCTTTGCCTCGATCGCCAAGAATGCCGATGCGTTCAGTGCGCTTCTAGGCAGTGCCAAGAGCTTCTCGTCGAGCGCCAATGCGATCCAGTCGATCGCCACCAACGCCGAAGGGTTCAAGGGGCTGGCGGCCAACGCCAATGCCCTGGCTTCAGCGGCGCAAGCGGCGCAGGCCTTCACCGCGGCCTCGGCAGCGGCGAAATATGCCTCGCAAGGACAGTTCAACGCCCGGTCGATGGCGGCGATCGCGTCCAACCCGCAGGCATTCTCGGCGATGGCGGCCAACCCGCAGGCATTCGCCGGCGTGGCCAAGGACGCCAGCGCGCTGTCGGCGATTGCCAAGAACGCTGACGCCTTCAATGCGCTGAAGGGCGTCGCTCAGTTCCAGGCGCTGGCGGCAAATCCATCATTCGCAGCGGCGATGAAGGATGCTAGTTTCGCGGCCAGCTTTAGGTAAAAGCGCTGCCGGGCCGCGTACCGGCCCGAAAGGGGGGCAATGTCAGGGGGATGCGCTCGCCGCGACAGGCGTTGGCTCAGGCGTATGGCGGCGCTTTGCCTAGGCAGCGTCGCCAGCGGGGCTTTGGCCCAGGCTCAACCCGAGCCCCCGCCGCCCCAGACTGACACGACCATGGTCAAGGAGCCGGTTGCCGAACCGGCTCCTTCGCCGAAACAGGCCAAGGCCGAAGAGCCCAAGCACTCACCGCAGAATGCCGGCGGCATCCCGCTGTCGACGATCGAGACCGACAACCAGCTGCTGCTCTATTTCGACCCGGTCCAGACCTACCTGACGCCCTATGTCGCACGGGCCGTCGAAAATGCGCTCGAGTGGCACAAGAAGCGTTGGCAATGGGAACCGTGGGACCGGACCACGGTGCTGCTCAAGGATTTCGGCGACTTCGGCAATGCCGCCGCCCGCGCCTCGCCAAACAACGGCATCATGCTGGATGTCGCGCCGCTGACGCAGCGGATGGAGACGTTCACGCCGGGCGAGCGCTTCTTCACGCTGATCAACCATGAGCTGACCCACGTCGCCACGCTCGATGCCTACAACAGCCACGACGCCTCCTGGCGCCGGCTCCTGGGCGGCAAGCCGATGCCGATCCAGGAGCATCCGGAATCGATCCTCTACAATTATCTGACGACCCCGCGGAACAACATCCCGCGCTGGTATGCCGAAGGCTCGGCGGTGTTCTTCGAAACCTGGATGGCGGGTGGCCTCGGCCGCGCCCAGGGCGGCTATGACGAGATGGTGTTCCGGGCCAAGGTCCGCGACAACGACAAGCTCTATTCGCCGCTCGGGCTGGAGAGCGAAGGGATCAACGTCGACTTCCAGATCGGCGCCAACGACTATCTCTACGGCACGCGCTTCTTCTCCTACCTGGCGCTGACCTATGGGCCGGACAAGGTCCTGCTATGGCTGCGCCGTGACGAGCAGAGCGACGGCTTCTACGCGTCCCAGTTCCACCGCGTATTCGGCAAGAAGCTCGACGATGCGTGGAGCGACTGGCACGCCTTCGAACGCCAGTTCCAGCAGGCAAACCTCGCCAAACTGTCGGCCTATCCGCTGACCGAAGTGCAGCATTTGAGCCCACAGGGCCTGGGCTCGATGTCGCGTGGCTTTGTCGACGAGCGCAACAACCAGCTGATCGCCGCCTTCCGCTACCCGGGCAAGGTCGGGTTCGTTGGCACCATGGACCTCGCTACCGGCAAGCTCCGCCCATTGGTCGATCTCAAGGGCATGATGCTCTATTTCGTGACCAGCCTGGCCTATGATCCCGACAGCAGGAAGGCCTTCTACGTCAATGACAACCGGGCCTACCGCGACCTGCTGGAGGTCGACGTCGACACCGGCAAGAAGCGCATGCTGCTCAAGGATGCACGGATCGGCGACATTGTCGTCAATCCCCGCGACAAGTCGATCTGGGGCATCCGCCACCAGAACGGCTATGCCACCATCGTTCGCATTCCGCCGCCCTATGCCGGCTTCAACCAGATCCATACGTTCGACTATGGCATCACGCCGTTCGACCTCGACATTTCGCCCGACGGGACGCTGATTTCGGCCAGCTATGGCGAGGTCAACGGTATCCAGTCAGTGCGGGTGTGGAACCTGCAGAGCTTCGAGCAAGGCAATGGCCCGGACGAGGTCGCCCGGCTCGACTTGCCGCCGTCGACCCCGGAGGGGTTCACCTTCGCGCCCGATGGCAAGTCGCTCTACGGCACCAGCTACTACACCGGCGTCTCCAACGTCTTTCACTTCGACATCGCCAGCAAGAAATATGACGTGCTGTCCAACGCCTCGACCGGCTTCTTCCGGCCGATGCTGCGGCCCGACGGCAAGCTGCTGGTCTATGAATATACCGGCGAGGGCCTGACGCCGTCGCTGATCAAGCCGGAGGTCAAGAACGACCTCGGCACGGTCGAATTCCTCGGCACGCGGGTGGTCAACACCCATCCGGAGCTCAAGGAATGGGGCGTCGGTTCGCCCGCCAAGGTCGACCTCGATGCGCTGATCAAGAAGCGCGACATGTACCACGCGACCGAGCGGATGAAACTTTCCGCCGCCTATCCGATCGTCGAGGGTTACAAGCGCGACCCGACGTTCGGCTATTATTTCCACTTCGAGGATCCGCTGCAGTTCCACCAGCTGGACGCGGCGTTCAGCGTCTCGCCGTTCGGCGGCATCCGCGACAAGGAGCGGATCCACGCCGACATCGAATATCGTTCGCTCGATTGGAAGCTGCGTTACTGGCACAATGACGCCGACATCTACGACCTTGCCGGGCCGGTGCTGAGGAGCCGCAAGGGCGACGCGGTCATCATCAGCTACGACAAGGCCAAGATCTACGATCCGCCGCGGCAGTTGAACGTGTTCGGCAGCATCGCCGGCTATTGGGGACTGGAGCAGCTGCCCTCTGCGCAGAACATCGCCAGCCCGAAGAACATCTATTCGGGCGAACTCGGCATCCGCTACACCAATACCCGCCAGTCGCTGGGCGGGGTCGACCATGAAAAGGGCTTCCAGGGGCGGATCGTCGGCGGCGTCGATATGGCCCGGGACCGGCTCTATCCGCACCTCTACGGCGGGGCCGATTATGGCATCGCTTTGCCCTGGCCCAACAGCTCGGTGTGGATCTACGGCTCGGCCGGCTTTGCCGCCGGCGAACCTGAGAGCCCGCTCGGCGCCTATTATTTCGGCAGCTTCCGCAACAACTATGTCGATAACCGGCCGGAGAAACGGTATCGCGAGCTGGAGAGCTTCCCCGGCTTCGACATCGACCAGATCGGCGCCCGCCAGTTCGGCAAGCTGACCGGCGAACTCAACTTGCCGCCGGTCCGGTTCGAGGAGATCGGGGCGCCGGCTTTCTTCCTCAGCTATGCCCGCCCGGCGCTGTTCGCCGGGACGATGATGCTGGGTTCGCCCGAGAAGCGGAACTATCATTTGTACAATATCGGGGCACAGGTGGATCTCGGCTTTACGGTGGTGATGCGGTTGCCGATGGTATTTTCGGTCGGCGTGGCCCATGGTTTCGGCGACAAGGATATCGATGGGCAAACCGAATGGATGGCATCGTTGAAAATCCTGTAGGGTCGCGTCTGTGATTGCATTCGAGCTGACCGATTGGCTTATCGCCCTCATTCCGGTGCTGCTGATGGCGGCACTGTTCGTCTGGCTCGACGTCTTTAAGCTGATGTCGCCGTGGGAAATGGCCGCCTGCCTGTTGCTCGGCATGGTGGCGGCGCTGCTCGCCTGGCCGATCAGCGGGCGCATGCTCGACACGCTGCCGATGGGCTACAGCTTCTACAGCCGGATCGTGGCGCCATGGATCGAGGAGGCGCTGAAAGGCTTCGCGCTGGCGATGCTGTTCATGGCCAATCGCATCGGCTTCAAGATCGATGCAATCATTTGCGGGTTCGCGATCGGCGCCGGCTTCTCGGTGATCGAGAATATCTTCTACCTCGCCCGCTTCCCGGAGCTGACCACCGCCGTTTGGCTGGTGCGTGGGCTTGGCACGGCGATCATGCACGGCACGACCACCGCTATTCTCGCCACCATCACCCACGAACTGGCGGAACGGTCGCTGAGGCGTGTGGGCGGCAAGACGTTCAACCCGCTTTGGATGTTGCCAGGCTATGTCGTCGCCAGCCTGGTGCACACCGCCTTCAACCAGTTCCCGGCCCATCCCAGCGAAGTGATGATCATCACCTTGGTGGTCGCGCCGATCGTATTGATCGGCCTGATGCGGTTCGGCGAGGGCGAGACGCACAAATGGCTGGTCGAGGAAAGCGAAAGTCACCGGCAATGGCTCGAGGAATGGCGAACCGGCGGCTTTCCCGCCGACGCCAGCGGGCAGCGCATCGCCGCGCTGGTCGCGAGGTCCAGCCCGGCCGAGGCAGCACTGATCCGCGAATATTGCATGCTCAAGACCGAGTTGGTGGTGACTGCCGAAGTTGAATTGCTCGACCGTGACCGCAAGCTCGATGCAGGGCAGGACGAGCGGCTGCGGGCGGCGTTCAAGAAGCTGGCCGAAACGCGGATTGCGCTCGGCAAGGCCGGTTTTGCCGCGCTTAGCAGGCTGCTTCCGTTCAGCCGTAACGACGAGTGGGAGCTGGCCGAGCTCAAGGAGCTGGTCGACCGCGACTAAGCCGCCGAGCGTAACGAAAGCGGAGCGGAGCGAGCGTCGTTACGTTGAGAGACGGCGCAGGCCGGCCGACGGGTCGCCCCGGACTTGATCCGGGGAGAACCCGATCGACGTCACGCGATTCACTCGCGTGACGGCCCTGTCGAAACGGTAGCATGCCGGCGCGGAGTGAATCCGCGCCGTCGGTCCTGTCGAGCTTCGCTCGCAGGCCGTCCGGATTTCGGCATCT
Source organism: Sphingomonas sp. (assembly GCF_023266535.1). Taxonomy (GTDB): domain Bacteria; phylum Pseudomonadota; class Alphaproteobacteria; order Sphingomonadales; family Sphingomonadaceae; genus Sphingomicrobium. The sequence continues at coordinate 11,666 of NZ_JAHFPY010000004.1, forward strand.
CTTCGACACAAGCTCCCATTTGCTCGACGCAAATGCTCCCTTGTGTTCGGTGCCTCAATCGTGGCAGCGCACCCTCTAAGGAGACACAATGTCCGCCACGACCATCGAACAGCTTGAAGCCAAGCGTGCCCATGCACGGTTGGGCGGCGGGGAGAAGCGGATCGAGGCGCAGCACGCCAAGGGCCGGCTGACCGCGCGCGAGCGGCTGACCGTGCTGCTCGATCCCGGCAGCTTCGAAGAAGTCGACATGTTCGTCGAGCATAATTGCTCCGACTTCGGCATGGAGACGCAGAAGATCCCCGGCGACGGCGTGGTCACTGGTTCGGGCACGATCAACGGCCGGCTGGTCTACGTCTTCGCCCAGGATTTCACCGTGTTCGGCGGCTCCTTGAGCGAGCGGCATGCGGGCAAGATCTGCAAGGTGATGGACGCGGCGATGAAGGTCGGCGCGCCGGTCATCGGGCTCAATGATTCAGGCGGCGCGCGCATCCAGGAGGGCGTGGCATCGCTCGGCGGCTATGCCGAGGTGTTCCAGCGCAACGTGCTGGCCAGCGGCGTCGTCCCGCAGATCAGCCTGATCATGGGGCCGTGCGCGGGCGGCGCGGTCTATTCGCCGGCGATGACCGACTTCATCTTCATGGTGAAAGATTCGAGCTACATGTTCGTCACCGGGCCGGAGGTGGTGAAGACCGTCACCAATGAGATCGTCACCCAGGAGGAGCTGGGCGGGGCGATCACCCACACCACCAAGTCGGGCGTGGCCGATGTGGCGTTCGAGAATGACATCGACGCGCTGCTCGCCACGCGGGACTTCTTCGACTTCCTGCCGCTGTCGAACCGCCACGACATTCCCGAGCGGCCCTGCTTCGACCCATGGGACAGGCTTGAGGACAGCCTCGACACGTTGATCCCGCCGTCGGCCAACCAGCCCTATGACATGCATGAGCTGATCCGGAAGATCGCCGACGAAGGCGACTTCTTCGAGATCCAGCCGGCCCATGCCGCCAACATCATCGTCGGCTTCTGCCGGATCGAGGGGAAGACGGTCGGCATTGTCGCCAACCAGCCGATGGTGCTGGCCGGCGTGCTCGACATCAATTCATCGAAGAAGGCCGGGCGGTTCGTCCGCTTCTGCGATGCATTCGATATCCCGATCGTCACCTTCGTCGATGTCCCGGGGTTCCTGCCGGGCACCGGCCAGGAACATCACGGCATCATCAAGCATGGCGCGAAACTGCTGTTCGCCTTTGCCGAGGCGACGGTGCCGAAGATCACGGTGATCACCCGCAAGGCCTATGGCGGGGCCTACGACGTCATGGCGTCGAAGCATCTGCGCGGCGACTTGAACTATGCCTGGCCGACCGCCGAGATCGCGGTGATGGGCGCCAAGGGCGCGGTCGAAATCATCTTCAGGAAGGATGCCGACAAGCCCGAGGAAATCGCCAAGCGCACCCGCGAATATGAGGAGCGCTTCGCCAATCCGTTCGTGGCGGCCGGCCGCGGCTATATCGACGAGGTGATCATGCCGCATTCCACGCGGCGGCGGATCGCGCTGGGCCTCCGCAAGCTGCGCGACAAGCAGTTGGAAAATCCATGGAAGAAGCACGACAATATTCCGCTTTAACTACGTTCCAATGGATCGCAGTTGCCGGATATCTTGGGTTTGGTTTTTGCGCGCTGGCGATTCTCGTCTGCGCACTCGTTCGGCCAGATTGGATACGACCGATTGCAGCGTTGGCTTGCGGATTCGCCGTTATTCAATTGTCTGCCAATTCGATCCAGGCTTTGCAGTCCGGACAGATCAAAAGGCGAAAGAGCACTTACGATCGAGTTGGTCGTCCTAGAACGTTCTGGGGGCTGCTTGCCTTAAATGGGACTTTCGTGGCGCTCTGCGCCGTCATCGGACTATTCCTGCGGGATAGGTTGAAATGAAACTCGGACGATTGAATCACGTAGGCGTGGCCACCCCATCGATCGAGAATTCGGTCGCCCTTTACCGCGAGAGGATGGGCGCCGAGGTGGTGCGGGACCCGTTCGACCTGCCGGCGCAGGGTGTCCGCGTCTGCTTTGTCGACACGCCCAACAGCCAGATCGAGCTGATCGAGCCGCTGGGCGCGGACTCGCCGATCGTCAAATTCCTCGAGAAGAACCCCGAGGGCGGTCAGCATCACCTCTGCTTCGAAGTGCCGGATATCGAGGTGGCGCGGACCTTCTACGACGGCAAGGGGGTACGGATCCTCGGACAGACGCGGATCGGGGCGCACGGCACGCCGATCTTCTTCCTCCACCCCAAGGATATGGGCGGCGTGCTGACCGAGATCATGGAAAGCCCCAAGCAGGCGCATTGAGCATGAAGGCCCGCTGGCCGATCGCTTTCCTGTTCCTCGCGGCGTGGTCCGCAAATGGGCCTGCGCGTTCGCCCAGGTTGACGCTGACCTCGTCCGCTGCCGCTCCCGCCGACAAGCCCGGCATCCAGACGCTGAGCGATTACGCCTATTTCTACCGTCCCATCGGCGCCGCAAGCGGCCCTCGGCCACTGCTCGTCCTGCTGCACGGTGCGGGCCTGTCGGCGAGCGGCTTCATCGACGGAGCCCGCGCCGAGGCAGACCGCTGCGGGTGCCTGCTGCTGGCGGTCCAATCGAAGGGCGCGACCTGGGACACGATCAGGCTGGCGACTCGACCCGCGTTCGACGGGGCGACGAACGTCTATCGCATGTTCGGAACCGATACCGGTCGGATCGAGGCAGCACTTTCGACCGCGCTCAGGGCCGGCGATGCCGACGCGCAATCGGTCGTGCTGGTCGGCTTCTCCGACGGTGCCAGCTATGCGCTGAGCCTTGGGCTTGCCAACCAGTCGATCTTTCGCGGGGTGGTCGCGATTGCGCCGGGCTTCTACGTCGAGCCTCCCTCGACCGGCGCGAAGCAGCGGCTGTTCATCGCCCATTCCCCGGCCGATCGCATCTTGCCGTTCGAGCGTACCCGGGACGATATTGTTACGCCGCTCAAGCGCGCTGGGTTCGATCTTCGCTTCCGGCAATTCGAGGGCGGGCATACTGTAATCCCGTCGGTTCTCGCCGAAGGAGTGGACTACGCCCTGGACCGCACCGCGGCGGCAGACTGAGGAGGAACAATGGCCAAGCATTTCGCAACCATCCGCTGGTTCGCCTCGCCCGGCGAGGACTTTGCCAAGGGCCAGTACAGCCGCGCGCACAGCTGGAATTTCGACGGGCTGGCCAATGTCGCCGCTTCGGCCAGCCCGCACATCGTGCCGATGCCCTGGGCCAATCCCAATGCGGTCGACCCGGAGGAAGCTTTCGTCGCCAGCGCCGCCAGCTGCCACATGCTGTTCTTCCTCGATTTCGCGCGGCGTGCGGGGGTGATCGTCACCAGCTATGACGACGAGGCCGAAGGCGAGATGGCCAAGGGCGACGACGGCAAGATGCGCATCACCCGCATCACCTTGAGGCCGCGCATCGTCTTTGGCGATGTCGCGCCGACGGGGGAGATGCTCGATGATCTCCACCACAAGGCGCACGACGCCTGCTTCATCGCCAATTCGATCACCAGCGAGATCGTCATCGACCCGCGCGACTGAGCAACGCTGAAGCTTCCCCTTCCCGCTCATCCTGAGTAGGGACTGAGCGAAGCGAATGGCCCGTATCGAAGGACGGTCCTTCGATACGCTGGTTCGACAAAAGGCCCCATCAAAGTACTACTTTGATGGGAACCCTGGCTCACCAGCTACTCAGGACGAGCGGTTTTTGATGTCGAATGATTTTGAGAAGTGGAAAGCGCTCGCGGCCAAGGAGAGCAAGGGCCGCGACCTGACGCGCGACACGCCCGAGCATATCCGCCTCAAGAATGTCTACGGGCCCGAAGACGCGGCCGCGATCGACAGCGGCCTGCCGGGCCTGCCGCCCTACACCCGTGGCCCCTATGCGACCATGTACGCCGGCCGCCCCTGGACCATCCGCCAGTACGCCGGATTCTCGACCGCCGAAGAATCCAACGCCTTCTACCGCCGCAATCTGAAGGCCGGGCAGAAGGGCCTTTCGGTCGCGTTCGATCTCGCCACCCACCGCGGCTATGACAGCGACCATCCGCGCGTCGCCGGGGATGTCGGCAAGGCGGGCGTCGCGATCGACAGCGTCGAGGACATGAAGCTGCTGTTCGACGGCATTCCCCTGGGCGAAATGTCGGTCAGCATGACGATGAACGGCGCGGTGCTGCCGGTGATGGCCTTCTACATCGTCGCCGGCGAGGAGCAGGGCGTGCCCCGCTCGGCGCTTACCGGGACCATCCAGAACGACATCCTGAAAGAGTTCGCAGTCCGCAACACCTACATCTACCCGCCCGAGCCCTCGATGCGGATCGTCTCCGACATCATCGCTTACTGCGCGGAGGAGATGCCCAAGTTCAACAGCATCTCGATCAGCGGCTATCATATGCACGAGGCCGGGGCGACTGCGGTGCAGGAGCTGGCCTACACACTCGCCGACGGCATGGAATATGTCCGCGTCGCCAAGGCCGACGGGCTCGATATCGACGATTTCGCGCCGCGCCTCAGCTTCTTCTTCGGCATCGGCATGAACCTGTTCATGGAGGTCGCCAAGCTGCGCGCGGCGCGCACGCTTTGGGCGCGGATCATGACCGACCTCGGGGCCCAGACCGAAAAGTCGAAGCTGCTCCGCACCCACTGCCAGACGTCGGGCGTGTCGCTGACCGAGCAGGACCCCTACAACAATGTCATCCGCACCACGATCGAGGCGCTGGCGGCGGTGCTGGGCGGGACCCAGTCGCTGCACACCAACAGCTTCGACGAGGCGATCGCGCTGCCGACCGATTTCTCGGCCCGCATCGCCCGCAACACCCAGCTGATCCTGGCCGAGGAGAGCGGGGTGACCGCGGTCGCCGACCCGCTCGGCGGCTCCTACTATGTCGAGGCGCTCACTCGGGAGCTTGAGACCAAGGCCTGGGCGCTGATCGAGGAGGTCGAGCAGCATGGCGGCATGACCAAAGCGGTCGCGGAAGGGCTGCCCAAGATGCGGATCGAGGAAGCCGCCGCCGAGCGCGCGGCCAAGGTCGACATGGGCGAGACGGTGATCGTCGGCGTCAACCGTTACCGGCTGGAGAATGAACCGCATCTCGACATTCTCGAAGTCGACAATGCCAAGGTCCGCGCCGGGCAGATCGCGCGGCTGGAGAAGATGCGCAAAGGCCGCGACGAGGCCAAGGCGCGCGCGGCGCTGGATATGCTGGAGGCGGGCGCCAAAGCTCCTCCCCCATCGGGGGAGGTGGCGCGAAGCGCCGGTGGGGGCGCCCCCCTCAGTCAGCCTTCAGCTGACAGCTCCCCCAAGGGGGGAGCAGCGAACCTCCTCGCCCTGGCCGTCGAATGCGCGCGGGTGCGCTGCTCCTTGGGCGAGATTAGCGACGCGCTGGAGCGAGCGTTCGGCCGCTACCACACCAAGCCGGAACCGGTGCGCGGCATCTATGGCCGCCGCGACGACGGCCGCTGGAAAGAGGCGGTCGCGGGAACCCAATCGGTCGCCAAGCGGATGGGCCGCAAGCCCCGCATCCTGGTCGCCAAGATGGGCCAGGACGGGCACGACCGCGGCGCCAATCTGGTCAGCTCGGCGTTCGGCGACCTGGGGTTCGAGGTGATCGCCGGGCCGCTGTTCCAGACCCCACGCGAGGCGGCCGAACTGGCGGTCGAAAGCGACGTCGACGTGGTCGGCGCGTCATCGCTCGCGGCGGGCCACAAGACTTTGATTCCCGAGCTGATCGCGGCGCTGAAGGAGGCCGGCCGCGCGGACATCAAGGTGGTCGCCGGCGGGGTCATCCCGCCGCAGGATTACGCCATGCTGCGTGAGGCGGGGGTCCAGGCGATCTTCGGGCCGGGGACCAACCTGGCCGACGCCGCCGACGAGGTGCTCCGCCTGCTCGGTCATAACAAGCCGCCGGTCGAGGAAGCGGCGGAGTGAGACTTGGATGGCACGAAATTCTGCTGGTCATCGGCAGCATGATTTGTGCTGCCGTCGTTGCTGTTCAGTATATGCTCGTCGACGCGAACGACTGTAGCTACACGCCGACCGATGCTTGCCGCGCTTTCATGTTTTACGAGCCGCGTTTGGTCCTATGGCGGGGCGCAGCGATCGAGCTACTGATTGTTGCGGTCTATCTCTGGTTTCGGAAGCGCTGAATGTTCAAAAAAATCCTGATCGCCAATCGCGGGGAAATCGCCTGCCGAGTGATCCGCACCGCGAAGCGCATGGGGATCAAGACGGTCGCGGTCTATTCCGACGCCGACGCCCGCAGCCCCCATGTCCGCATGGCCGACGAAAGCGTCCGGCTCGGCCCGGCGCCGGCGGCGGAAAGCTATTTGAAGGCCGAGCTGATCATCGACGCCTGCAAGGCGACCGGCGCCGAGGCGGTGCACCCGGGCTATGGCTTCCTTTCCGAGCGGACCAGCTTCGCCAAGGCGCTCGACAAGGCCGGCATCGCCTTCATCGGCCCGCCGCCCAAGGCCATCGCCGCGATGGGCGACAAGATCGAATCCAAGAAGCTGGCGTCCAAGGCCGGGGTCAATGTCGTCCCTGGCTATCTCGGCGATATCGCCACCACCGACGAGGCGGTCAAGATCGCGCATGGCATCGGCTTTCCGGTGATGATGAAGGCCAGTGCCGGCGGCGGCGGCAAGGGCATGCGCCTCGCTTACAACGAAAAGGACGTCCGCGAAGGCTTCGAGGCGACCAAGCGCGAGGGGCTCAGCAGCTTCGGCGACGACCGGGTGTTTATCGAGAAATTCATCGAGGACCCGCGCCACATCGAGATCCAGGTGCTCGGCGACAAGCATGGCAACATCCTCTATTTGAACGAGCGCGAATGCTCGATCCAGCGCCGCAACCAGAAGGTGATCGAGGAAGCGCCGTCGCCCTTCGTCACGCCCGAAATGCGCAAGGCGATGGGCGAGCAATGCGTCGCACTGGCCCGCGCCGTCGGCTACTACAGCGCCGGCACGGTCGAGCTGATCGTCAACGGCGCCGACCCCAGCGGCAAGAGCTTCTACTTCCTGGAAATGAACACGCGGCTGCAGGTCGAGCATCCGGTGACCGAGGAAACCACCGGCATCGACCTGGTCGAGCAGATGATCCGCGTCGCCTATGGCGAGAAGCTCAAGCTCAAGCAGGAAGACGTGCCGCTCAATGGCTGGTCGATCGAGGCGCGAGTCTATGCCGAGGATCCGTATCGCGGCTTCCTGCCGAGCACGGGGCGTCTGACGATCTATCGTCCACCGGCGCAGTTCGGCTCCGTTCTATTGGATCGCGCAGAGACGCAGAGACGCAGAGGGGTCGAGACTGACTCCAACGTCTCTGCGCACTCCGCGTCTCTGCGCGAACAAAATATTCCCCGCTCGCGCGGGGGCGGTGAGCCACGAATAAGAGTGGATGACGGCGTCGCCGAGGGCGGTGAGATTTCGATGTTCTACGACCCGATGATCGCCAAGCTGATCAGCTGGGCGCCGACGCGCGAGGCGGCGATCGACGAGGCCGTGGCGGCGCTCGACGCGTTCCAGCTCGACGGCATCTCGGACAATGTCGATTTCCTCTCCGCGCTGCTGCAGCATCCACGCTTCCGCGCAGGCAACCTCACCACCGGCTTCATCGCCGAGGAATATCCCGAGGGCTTCCACGGCGCGCCGGCCGACGAGCAATTGCTGGCCGATTTGGCGGCGCTGGCCGCGATCGTCGAGCTGACCTACGAAACGCGCGCCGCGCTGATCGACGGTCAGCTCGGCCAGCCGCAATTTCCCGAGGCGGTACAGGTAGTGCGCATTGGCAAGCGCGACTTCACCGTTGCGATTGCGCCCTATGACGGCGGCAACCTCGCGATCGTCGACGGCGGCGAGGCGGTCGACGTGGTCGGCGACTGGGCGCCGGGGAACAGGCTGATGGTCGCGGACATGGACGGGCGCTCGCGCATCGTCCAGGTGGCGAAAAGGGGACGCAGCTGGCTGCTCACCACGCGCGGCGCGGCGCATCCGGTGCTGGTGATGCCGCGACATATCGCCGGGCTGGCCGGGCACATGATCGAGAAAGTGCCGCCCGACATGTCGCGCTTCCTGCTGGCGCCGATGCCGGGGCTGCTGACCCGGCTGGAGGTCGCCGCCGGCGACAAGGTCGAGGCCGGCCAGCCGCTCGCGGTGGTCGAGGCGATGAAGATGGAGAATATCCTCCGCGCCGAGAAGGGCGCGACGGTCAAGGCCACCGCGGCCAAGGCCGGCGACAGCCTGGCGGTCGATCAAATCATCGTGGAGTTTGAATAGTTCCCCGGCGAAGGCCGGGGCCCAGGATCCGAAGGATTTGATGGAGGGTCAATGAAAGCCGGCTTCGTCTACATCATGGCGAACCGGAAGAATGGGACGATCTACACTGGCGTCACCAGTGACCTCATCGGTCGTGTCTATCAGCATCGTGAGGGATTGATTTCTGGATTTACGAAGCGGCATGGCTGCAGATTGCTGGTGTGGTTTGAAGTTCACGACGACCTCCAGGACGCCCGATTGCGTGAGTTGCAGATCAAGGAATGGAAGCGAGCCTGGAAAATTCGGCTGATCGAGGAGAGCAATCTCGAATGGGAAGATCTCTATCCGACATTGACATGATCCGGCTCTCGCCGGCCTGGGCCCCGGCCTTCGCCGGGGAACAAGTGGTGGCGGTCGATCAGGTTGTCGTGGAGTTTGAATGAGCGCGTGGCTTGCCGCACTGATGATTATCGCGCCGGCTGACGCCGATCCCGTAACGAATTTGCTGAACTCACTGGCGGGCGAGTGGGCGATCGTCGAGCATGGCGATGGGAAGGATGTGCAAGGTCTAGAACGCTGGTCCGTCGGCGTCGCCGGCCAGATTTACTTCGAACATTACGATGCCGGTTCCGGCAATGACCGTACGCTCGGCTCGGCAGCGATCTGGAAGGGCGATGGCGGCAAGTGGCGTGGCGTATGGTGCCAGGACGGCCAAGGCTGCATGAACCTGCACGTTGCCGCAGATAACGGCGAGCTTGTGATCATTCCCGACCCGACAGCGCCGGCCGAGCTGCGCTCCATGCGTGAGCGCTTCGTGCTGAAGTCGCCAACCGACATGGAGCAGGTTATCGAGACCTGTTCCGAAAAAGGCGTCTGCGTCAAAGTGCTGACTGTCACCGGCCGGCGAAGATAATCACTGATTCCTCAACTCCACCCTTCTCAGTTTCCCCGTAGCCGTCTTGGGCAAAGCCTCGACGAACTCGATTTCGCGCGGATATTTGTATGGCGCAATCGTTTCTTTGACGAAATTCTTGAGTTCGGAAATCAACGCCTCGCTGGGCGGCACATTGGCCCCCAGGACGATATAGGCCTTCACCTTCTGGCCGCGCTCGGGGCACGGCACGCCGATCACCGCGCATTCGGCGACGGCGGGGTGGCCGAGCAGCGCGTTCTCGACCTCCGGCGCGCCGATATTGTAGCCGCTGGAGACGATCATGTCGTCGCTCCGCGCCAGGTACCAGAAATAACCCTCCCGGTCCTTGCGGTAGGTATCGCCGGTGAGGTTCCAGCCGTTCTCGACGTAGCTCCTCTGCCGCGGGTCATCGAGGTAGCGGCAGCCGGTCGGCCCCTTGACCGCCAGCCGGCCCTCGCCCTCGTCCATCGGCCAGCCGGCTTCGTCGAGCACGGTCGCTTGATAGCCGGGCACCGCGCGGCCGGTGGAGCCGGGGCGGATCGCGTCGCCGCTCTCGGAAATGAAGATGTGCATCATCTCGGTCGAGCCGATGCCGTCGACGATGCTGATCCCGCTATGCGCCTTCCACGCCGCCCAGGTCGCGCTGGGGAGGTGTTCGCCGGCCGAAAGGCAGCCGCGCAGCGTCACCAGCGCCTCTTCCAGTCCGGGCTGCGACAGCATCGCTTTGTAGGCGGTCGGCGCGGTGGCGAGATGGCTGACGCCATGCTTGGCCATCGCCTCCAGCATGGCCGGCGCCGAGGGCTGCTCGATCGTCGCGGTGGCAGCGCCGAAATAGAGCGGGAACAGCATGGTCGCGCCCAGCCCGAAGGTGAAGGCGATCGGCGCGCTGCACATGATGATGTCGCCCGGCGCCATCAGGAAATGCGCCATGGCGAAGGTCGCGCATGGCGCCATTATGTCGCGGTGATACTGGATGCAGCCCTTGGGGATGCCGGTGGTGCCGCTGGTGAACGCCACCAGGGCGGGATCGTCGCTGTGCGTGTCGACCGGCGGCAGCGGCTCCAGCCCAGCGCAGCGCGTCTCCAGCTCGCCCTGGCCATAGTCGCCGTCATATTTGACGAGATGCTTGATGAAGCGCGTCTGGCTCATCGCCCCGCGGAAGTCGCCGATGTAGCGGCTGTCGACGATCGCATGGCTGATCTCGGCGCTGTCGATTACCGTCGCGATCTCGCCGGGGCGGAGTAGCGGCATGGTCGTCACCGCCACCCCGCCGGCCTTCAACACGCCGAGCCAGGCGGCGAACAAGGTATAGCCGTTGGGTCCGCGCAGCAGCACGCGGTTGCCGGGGATCAGTCCCTGGGCCTCGACCAGCAGCCGGGCGATGCGGCCGGAGAAATCGTCCAGCTCGGCATAGGTCCAGCGGCCATGGTCGTTGACCACGGCGAGGTTGCCCGGCTTGCCGCGCTTCAACAGCTCGGCGGCGGCGTTCAATCGTTCGGGAAAGTCGAGCAGGAGGAATTCGGGCTGCTGGTCGGCGGGCGGCAGCCGGTCACGGACGAAGGAATCATACCCACTCATTCGTCATTCCCGCGCAAGCGGGAATCCCGCTTCTTTTATTGCGCCGGAAGGAAGCGGGGCCCCCGCTTTCGCGGGGGTGACGGGTTGGGGGAAATTCACTCCGGCACCACGGCCGTCGCCTCAATCTCGACCTTGGCGGCGGGTTCGACCAGGCGCACCACCTCGACCAGCGCCATCGCCGGATAGTGCGGCCCCATGATTTCCTTCCAGGCCTCGCCGATCTCCTTCAAACTGGCGAGATATTCGTCGATCGAGGTGACGTAGCAGGTTAGTTTGGCGATATTCGCCGGACCGGCGCCGTCGCAGGCGAGGATGGCGAGGATGTTGCGCAGCACCTGGGCGAACTGGCCGGCGAGCGTGTTGGAGACGAAATGCTCCTGCTCGTCCCAGCCGACCACTCCAGCGGTAACGATCACACGGCCGTGCGCGGCCATGGCGTTGGAATAGCCCTTGGGCCGTGGCCAACCGGGAGGAAGCAGGCTCTTCATCGCGAATAGCCCTTTACCACGTCGCGGCCGATGATCATCCGCTGCACTTCGCTGGCGCCTTCATAGATGCGCAGGGCGCGGATTTCGCGGTATAGCTCCTCGACCTTGGCGCCGACCGTGACACCCAGTCCGCCATGCATCTGCACCGCGGCGTCGATCACTTTCTGTGCTTCGTCGGTGGCGTGGAGCTTGGCCATCGCCGCGGCGAGGCGGTTGTCGGCGACTCCCTGATCCTGTTGCCAGGCGGCGCGGGCGATCAGCAAGGCCGAGGCGTCGATGCTCGTCGCCATCTGGGCCAGGCGATCCTGGGTCACAGCATTGTCGGCGAGCGTGCCGTCGCCAAGCTTGCGGCTCGTCGCGAACCTCAACGCCTCGTCGAGCGCGCGGCGGGCGAAGCCCAGCGCCGCCGCGCCGACCGTCACGCGGAACAGGTTCAAAGTCTGCATCGCGACCTTGAAGCCGTCGCCCTCGCTGCCCAGCAATTCACCGCGCACGCCGTCGAATTTGAGCCGGGCCAGCGGGTGCGGCGCGATCACCTCGATCCGCTCTGCGACCGTGAGGCCTGGGTCGTCGCCGCGGACGATGAAGGCCGAAATGCCGCGCGCGCCGTCTTCGGCGCTGCCGGTCCGCGCGAACACCGTCAGCACATCGGCGATGGTGCCGTTGCTGATGTAGCTTTTCTCGCCGGTCAGCACCCACCCGTCGCTATCGCGTGCCGCGCGCATGGCGATATTAGCCGCGTCGGACCCGGTCTCTGGCTCGGTCAGGGCATAGGCGGCGATTGCCTCCCCTCCGCCGACCTTGGGCAGCCACGCGCCCTTCTGCGCTGCGCTGCCGAACAGGCTGATCGCGCCCGATCCCAGGCCTTGCATGGCGAAGGCGAAATCAGCCAGGCCATGGACCCGCGCCAGCGTCGCCCGGGCGATCGCCAGGCTGCGGACGTCGGGCGCCTTGCCGTCCTGCGCCACGCACAGCTGTAGGAAACCGGCCTTGCCCAGTTCTCCTACCAGCGCCCGGCAGGCCTCGTCGGGATCGGCGGCATGTGCGTCATCGATGGTATCATGAGACCATTGCTCGATCCGCTTCGCCAACTCGCGATGGCGCGGCTCAAAGAACGGCCAGTCGAGCCAGTCAGTCACCCTGGAACTCCGGCTTCTTCTTGGCCGCGAAGGCTTCGTAGGCGCGGCGGAAATCGTTGGTCTTCATGCACTCGGCCTGGGCTTCGGCCTCCATGTCGATCGCTGTCTCGATCGACACATGCCATTCGGCGTCGAGCTGCTTCTTGGTCATATAATGGGCCTGGACCGGCCCGCCGGCGAGGCTGCGCGCCAGCGCCAGCGCCTCGGCCTGCACATCGTCGACGATGCGGCTGAAGAAGCCCCACCGCTCGCCCTCCTCGGCGCTCATCGAGCGGCCGGTGAACAGCAGTTCGGCCGCACGGCCATGGCCGATGATCCGCGGCAAGATGGCACAGGCGCCCATGTCGGCGCCGGAGAGGCCGACGCGGGTGAACAGGAAAGCGGTCTTGGCGCTCGGCGCGGCGAGGCGGAGGTCGCTAGCCATGGCGATGATCGCGCCCGCTCCCGCGCAAATCCCCTCGACCGCGGCGACGATCGGCTGCGGGCAATTGCGCATCGCCCGCACCAAATCGCCGGTCATGCGGGTGAAGTTGATCAGGCCGCTGTCATCCATCCGGGTTAGCGGGCCGATGATTTCGTGGACGTCGCCGCCCGAGCAGAAATTGCCGCCCGCGCCGGCGATGACCACGCATTTGACCGCCGGCGTATGCTCCAGCTCGAAGAACAGGTCGCGCAGCTCGGCATAGCTGTCGAAGGTCAGCGGGTTCTTCTTGTCCGGCCGGTTGAGCGTGATGGTCGCGACATCGCCGTCGAAGTCCCAAAGGAAATGGCTGGGCTCGAGGTTGTTGGGATCGATGCTCATGCGGTGGTGCCACCATCGATGGTCAGCGCAGCGCCATTCACATCGCGGCTTTGCGGCAGGCAGATCGAAAGGATCATCGTCGCCACCCCATCGGGGTGGATCAGCTTGCCGTGTCGGTTCATCGCCGCCAGCGATTGGCGGGCTTCATCTTCGCTGCGCTTGGAGACTTTGGAAATGCGCGCGGCACTGTCATCGACCATCGGCGTGTCGACGAAAGCCGGGCAGATGGCGTTGACGGTCATGTTCGACGTGGCGAACTCGACCGCGAGGCTGCGCATCAGCCCGATCAGGCCATGCTTCGAGGCGGCGTACGGCGCTGCATAGGCGGCGCCCTTCAAGCCGGCGACCGAGGCAATGAACACCATCCGGCTGTCTTCCTGTGCCAGTAGGTCGGGAAGGCCGAGCTGGGCGCAATCGAAGGCGGCGCTGAGATTGGTAGCGATGATCCGGTCCCAGGCTTCGCGCGAGGTCCGGCCGAACGGCGCGCTGTCGCCGATTCCGGCATTGACGATCAGGAAGCTGATCGGGCCGTTGGCGGCGCGAGCCTCGTCGAAGGCGCGGGCGATTGCGTCCCGGTCGGTGACGTCGCAGGCAATCGCCTTGCCGTCGACTAATGCCGCCGTCCGTTCGAGCGGCTCCAGCCGGCGGCCGAGCAGCGAGATTTTGGCGCCGGCGGCATGAAGATGGGTTGCGGCCGCCGCACCGATGCCGGTGCCGCCGCCGGTGATCAGGGCGTGGCGCCCCTGAAGCCAATCATTCTCGGCCATTGCGTTCCTCTCTTTCCCTGCTTGGCCGAACAGCCGCGACGTGGCAAGGACACGGCGGGGCATAGGGGGAGCGATAATGTTTCGAACCTTGCTGGCGATCTCGGCATCGCTTTACCTGGTGTCATCGCCGTCCGGCGCGGCAGCGAAGCCGGGGGATTACCTGTTCGTTTTCACGGGCGACCAGGCGGCCAAGGGCAATGATTTCCTGGCGGTGATCGACGCCGATCCGGCCTCGCCGGGCTATGGCAAGCTGCTGACGTCCGTGGCGACCGACCAGGTCAGCGTCCGTCCCCACCATACCGAATATGAAATGCCGGCGAGCGGGATGCTGTTCGCCAACGATCACAACGCCAACCGCAGCTTCATTTTCAACCTCACCGATCCGCTGCATCCCAAGGTCGTGACCTCGTTCCGCGACCTGGCCGGCTTTGCCATGCCGCACAGCTTCCTGCGCTTGCCCAACGGCAATGTCCTGGCGACCTTCCAGCAACGCCGCAGCGCCGACGGAGCGCACGACATGCATGGCGAGCATGACATGGCGGGGATGAGCGGCAAGGAACTGACCGGCGGGGTGGTCGAGATCGACGATCGCGGCCAAGTGGTCCGGGCCGTCAGCAACGCCGATCCGGCCCATCCCGACTGGCCGCTGCTGCCTTATTCGCTGATCCCCATGCCGGGCATAGACCGGGTGCTGGTGACCAATGCTCCGATGCAGGATGAATATTTTCTGCAGAGCGTGACCTACCAGATCTTCCGCCTGTCGGACCTCAAATTGTTGGGTACCTACCAATTGGACCCCGGGCCATCGCTCAGCGGCCACATCGACCCCGAAGAGGCGCGTGTCGGCCCCGATGGCGCGGTCTATATCCAGACCTTGAGCTGCGGATTACAGCGGGTGACCGGAATGGACGGCACTCACCCCAAAGCGTTTATGGTTCACCAGTTTCCCGGCACCTTCTGCGGCGTGCCGACTATCGCGGGACATTATCTGGTCCAGTCGGTCGGAAGCATCGGCGGGTTCGTCGTGCTCGACATTGCCGACGGCACCAAGCCGGTCGAAGTGTCGCGGCTGACGATCGATCCCGGCTATGCATCGCACTGGACCGCCTGGGATCCCACGACCGGGCGGCTGGTGGTGACGTCGGGCAAGGCGGGGGACCGGCTTTATATCCTCAAGCTCGACGCCAAGACCGGGCAGCTGACGATTGACGAGACGTTCCGCGATGCCGACGGCAAGGCGGGTTTCAACATGGCCGGCAAGACCTGGCCGCACGGTTGGACCGGCGACGGCAAACCTCATGGGGCCGTGTTTTCACGCTGACCGAGTGCCGCCGGGCTTGGCGAGCAGCGATGGCCGTGCCAAGCGCGTGGCGAGGAGATTGCCCAATGAAGACCCGCGCCGCCGTTGCCTTCGAAGCCAAGCAGCCGCTCGAGATTGTCGAGCTCGATCTCGAAGGTCCCAAGGCCGGCGAGGTGCTGGTCGAAATCATGGCGACCGGCATCTGCCACACCGATGCCTATACGCTCGACGGGTTCGACAGCGAGGGCATTTTTCCCTCGGTCCTCGGTCATGAAGGCGCCGGCGTGGTCCGCGAGGTCGGCGCGGGCGTGACCAGCGTGAAGCCGGGCGACCATGTCATCCCGCTCTACACGCCCGAGTGCGGCAAGTGTAAGACCTGCCTCAGCGGCAAGTCGAACCTGTGCACCGCGATCCGCGCCACGCAGGGCAAGGGGCTGATGCCTGACGGCACCAGCCGGTTCAGCTACAATGGACAAACCATCTACCATTATATGGGCTGCTCGACCTTTTCGAACTTCACCGTGCTGCCCGAGATCGCGGTCGCCAAGATCCGCGAAGACGCGCCGTTCAAGACCAGCTGCTACATCGGCTGCGGCGTCACCACCGGGGTCGGCGCGGTGACCAACACCGCCAAGGTCCAGCCGGGCGACAATGTCGTCGTGTTCGGGCTCGGCGGCATCGGCCTCAACGTCATCCAGGGTGCCAGGCTGGCCGGCGCGAACAAGATTGTCGGCATCGACATCAACCCCGACCGCGAGGGATGGGGCCGCCAATTCGGCATGACCGATTTCCTCAACACCAAGGGCATGACCCGCGACGAGATCGTCGCCAGGATCGTCGAGATCACCGATGGCGGCGCCGACTACTCGTTCGACGCGACCGGCAATACCGAAGTGATGCGCACCGCGCTGGAATGTTGCCATCGCGGCTGGGGCACCAGCATCATCATCGGTGTCGCCGAAGCCGGCAAGGAAATCGCCACCAGGCCGTTTCAGCTGGTCACCGGCCGCAACTGGCGCGGCACCGCGTTCGGCGGCGCCAAGGGCCGCACCGACGTACCGAAGATCGTTGATATGTATATGGACGGGAAGATCGCGATCGACCCGATGATCACCCATGTCCTGACCCTGGAAGAGATCAACAAGGGCTTCGACCTGATGCATGCCGGCGAGAGCATCAGGAGCGTGGTGGTCTACTGATGAGCGACAGGGTCAACCTCGATGAGAAGCTGGGCAGTTTCTCCGACCATTGGGCGCCGCGCATCGTCGCGCGCTACAACGACCATGAGGTACGACTGGTGAAGGTCGAGGGCGAGTTCATCTGGCACCAACATGACGACACCGACGAACTGTTCCTGATCCTCGACGGCACCCTCGACATGGAATTCCGCGACCGGACGGTGACGCTCGGCCCCGGCGAGCTGATTGTCGTACCAAAGGGAACCGAACATCGGCCGTGCGCGCGTAACGGCGAGGTCCAACTGATGCTGATCGATCCCAGGGACATGCCCAATACCGGCGATCCGGCCACCGCCACGGTCGCCGTCGAAATCTGAGGGGAGAAGGACGGATGTTCAGTCATGTGATGGTCGGGTCGAATGACCTGCAACGATCGAAACATTTCTATGACGCGTTGTTCGGCAAGGAAGGCCGGGCCGACGACAAGGGCCGGCTGAGCTACGGCCGGCGCGGCGCGGTGTTGATGGTGTCCAATCCGATCAACGGCGAGCCCGCGACCCATTCCAATGGCGGTACCATCGGCTTTACCTTCGACAGCCCCGCTGAAGTCGATGCCTGGCACGCGGCCGGCTGCGCCAATGGCGGCAAGTCGTGCGAAGACCCGCCCGGCTATCGCGAGAATGCATTCGGCAAGCTCTATCTCGCCTATCTGCGCGATCCCGACGGCAACAAGCTGTGCGGACTGTACCGCCCGCAGCAATGACGATTGAAGCGGTCAGCGAGGTCAAGAGCCACGGCGGGGTGCAGGGCGTCTATCGCCACGCCTCGTCGAGCACCGGCACGGACATGGTGTTCAGCGTGTTCGTGCCCGAGCATAAGCCGGGCGCGAAGCTGCCGGTGCTCTGGTATCTGTCCGGCCTGACCTGCACCCATGCAAACGTCACCGAAAAGGGCGAGTTTCGCGCCGCTTGCGCAGAGTCGGGTATCGTCTTTATCGCGCCGGACACCAGCCCGCGCGGCGAAGGCGTTCCCGACGACAGCGAGGGTGCCTGGGATTTCGGGCTTGGCGCCGGCTTCTATGTCGATGCGACCGAGGAGCCGTGGGCGGCCAATTACCGTATGTGGAGCTATGTCACCTCGGAACTCCCCGGCCTGATCGCCGAACATTTCCCGGTCGACATGGATCGCCAGGGCATCACCGGCCATTCGATGGGCGGCCATGGCGCATTGACGGTCGCGCTACGCCATCCGGGCTGGTTCAAGTCGGTTTCGGCCTTCGCGCCGATCGTGGCGCCGAGCCAGGTGCCGTGGGGCGAGAAAGCGCTCGGATATTATCTCGGCGAGGATCGGCTGGCGTGGCGCGCGCATGATGCCGTCGCGCTGATCGAGGATGGCGCGCGGCTCGAAGAGTTGCTGGTCGATATCGGCGAGACCGACCCCTTCTTCGAGCGCGAGCTCAAGCCCGAGCTGCTGGATCAGGCCTGCGCCAGCGCCGGCATCCCGCTGACCCTGCGCCGCCAGCCGGGCTATGACCATAGCTATTATTTCATCTCGAGCTTCATGGCCGACCATGTCCGCTGGCACGCGGAACGGTTAACCGGATGATCGGCTGGGCGGACGAGGCGCTACGTGGCGGCACCGCCCTGGCCGCCGGAGTGCTGATCGGTATCGAGCGGGGCTGGCACCAGCGGGGCCGGGAAGAAGGTTCCCGCGTTGCCGGGATCCGGACGTTTTCGCTGCTTGGACTGACCGGAGGCCTGGCCTCCTTGCTCGGAGCGAAAGGGCAGCCGCTGATTGCCGGTGCCATTGCCATTGCCGCCTGCGCGGTGCTGGTGATCGGCTATGCCGGTTCGCTCCGGGAGCGGCACGATGCGACCACGGCCATCGCCGCGTTTGTGACGTTGACCATCGGCTTGCTCGCCGGACTGGGCAGCATTGGCCTGGCGATTGCCGCGGCAGCCGTCGTCGTCCTGATCCTTGCCATGCGCGAAGAGTTGCACGGCTTTGTCGACCGGCTCGACGAAGCCGACGTCAAGGCGCTGGCGCGCTTTGGGATCATCGCGCTGGGTGTCCTGCCCTTCCTGCCCAACCGGGCAATGGGGCCCTACGACGCCTGGAACCCGTGGAAGCTGTGGTGGGTGGTGGTGCTGGTCACCGGCTTCTCGTTTATGGCCTATGTCGCCAACCGTATCTTTGGCGCCCGGCGAGGGACCATCGCCACCGCCTTGATCGGCGGCGCCTATAGCTCGACGGCGGTGACGCAGTCGCTTGCCCAGCGGCTGGGCTCGAAGGAAGCCGGCGGCGCCGAGGCCGCCGGCATCGCGCTGGCCAGCGCGGTCATGTTTCTGCGCGTGGTCTTGCTGGTAGCGATCATCGCACCGCGAATCCTGCCGCCGTTTGTGCTGGTCATCTTGCCGGCTTTGCTGGTCGCCTGGGCGGTCGGCTGGTGGCTTTATCGCAAGGCCAGCAGCTGCGAGGGGCCAAGCCCGCCCGGCAACCCTATTGCCCTGGGACCGGCGCTCGGCTTCCTCCTTTTCATTGCAGTGGCCGCGGTAGTCGCCCGCTGGGCGCAAGGACAGTTTGGCGAGCAAGGCATTGCCATATTGCTGCTGATCATGGGCTCGATGGACGTTGACGCCGCGATCGTCACCGCCGGCGGGCTGCCCCCGGAGTCGATCACCGCCGCGCTGGCCGCGCTGGCGCTGGGCGGAACGATCATCGCCAACATGGCGGTCAAGATCGGCGTGACGCTGGCCTATGCGCGAACCAAGGGCAGGCCGGCGGCACTGGCCCTCGGTGCGAGCACGGCCGCGCTGGCGGCGAGCCTGGTCGTCGGGTGGTTCAGGCTTTGATCAAGGATTGTCCTGGTTTTTGGTCAGGACCGTCGGCCAGTTGGCCTTGCCGCGCTCGATGGCGGCGGCCTGGTCGGCTTCCCACAGTTCCTTCGCGCGGGCGTTAAAGTTCAGGTAAAGCTTGCCGTCGACGATCTTCCATTGTTCCGGATCGCCGGGCGCGACATAGCCCTGGCTTACCGCCCAAGCACAATAGCCACCGAACTGGGGCTCGAATGCCGCGGGGTCCGCCTTGAACTTGGCCAAAGCGTCGGCTGACGCGAACAGCCAGGTCGCGCCCTTATATTGCAACTGGTGGGCCTTGCTGCCGCGCGCTGGCTTTCCCTGCAGGAAATAGGCCGTGACGTCGTAGCCTCGTGCGGCAAGATGGTCGGCCTCGACGCTGATTTCGGGTGCGGGCGTGCTTGCCGCTGGCACCGCGGCAGGGACCGCAACCAGCATAGCGAGCGGGATCAAACGCAAAGCAACGAAACGCATATCATTCTCCAGCTTGGGGTTGGTCAGGCGATTTTGAGCAGCCGGTCGAGCGACAAGCGGCCGCCGCCGAAGGCAATGAGGGGCAGCATCAGCCCAGCCCAGCTGAGGTGCGTCGGCCATGCGTCGGGGTAGACGAAGGTCTGGATGACCAGCGTCATGCCGAGCAGCGCGAGGGCCGACATACGGGTAAAAAGGCCGAGCACCAGTAGGACCGGGAATAGGTGCTCGGCCCCCGCCGCCATATAGGCGGCGAGCTCGGGAGGCAGGAGCGGCAGCGCATATTCGCTGCGGAACAGCTCGATGGTCGTGTCGGGAATGGTGAAGATCCCTTCGACCTTGGTTCTGCCGGATTGGAAGAAGACCGCAGCAATGCCGAGCCGCTGGACAAGCAGCAGCAGGGAAGGCGACAGTGCCCGTTCGGCAAGGACGGTCAGGTGCTGGTAAGCCGACTTGGGCACATCTTCGGTAATGGTGGCCATGGGATGGTCCTTTCCTTTAGGTCACAGAATGATGATCGCGCCGGACGCGACGCCGCGGCGCAGAAGTTCGGGAATGTCGGCCGTCGGAAATATTGCCGCGACCTTTGTCACGACATCGGCAACCGACGTCGGGATGGTGCACGCCAGCAGCAGCCGGTGAAATGCGGCATCAATCGGCTCGGCACGAACGCATTTTCCGGGCCGGGTGAACAGCGCGCCCTCTTCGACCCATTCGGGCTCCAATTCGGCCATTGCCCATGGATCGCGATGCGCCATCCAGGTGGTCATGGCGGGACTCTCCATCCAGGCGAATCGTGCCGTTGGGTGAAGTGCAATTCTGGCACCGGCATTGGGTTGAAATGGCGTCGCTGTTGCATCTGCCGCGAGGAAAGACTCGAGCCATAGCCAATCGAGGAGCGCGACGTCGGCGATATAAGGGAGCTCGGATGTCCATGGCTGGTGGCCGAGGAAGGCAGCAAAGTCATGGCCGTAGTCCGACAGAACCGGGCCCGCCGGCGGTCTTTCCCGCCGATAATCGAGCGCCACCTGGGTAAACATCTCCTCACCGACCAGCATGTCCACCGTCGGAAAGGAGGCGCGCAATGCCTCTACTACGCCTCGCGCCGCCGTGTTGCGGTATACGGCGAACGCTTGCGACCGGAACGAGGGCTCGGACTGGCCATCAGCCATCAATGCCGCAGCGAAATCGCGTTGGAAGTTGGCGAGATCAGACATGAACAACCTGACGCGTTCCGGCCATCATCCCGGCTGCCTTGTCGCGCTCGGCGAGAAGCAGGTCGAATTCGGGAATTGAGTCATCGCGCTCGATCAGCGTCGGCGGGTGATCGGCGCCGCAACGTGCCAGCAGCCAGTCGTAGAGCCGCCAGACTTCTTCCGAAATTGGCGCGTCATGGCTGTCGATCAGCAGCGATCGGCCGAGCAGCGGATCTTCGGAATGCCCTGCCAGATGAATTTCGCCAATGGCATGGCTGGGCAACGCATCGAGGTAGGAAGCAGGATTGAATCCAAGATTATTGGCGCTGACGAAGACATTGTTGACGTCGATCAGCAGGCCGCAACCGGTGCGTCTCACCAATTCGGCGAGGAACAGGCTTTCTGGCCACTCGTGCCCCTCAAGCTTCATATAGAGCGAAGGATTCTCGATCAGGATCTTCTGGCCGAGCACAGACTGGGTGATGTCGATGTTGCGGGTGATGATATCCAGCGCCTCATCGGTACGCGGGAAGGGCAACAGATCGGGGAAGCTGGATTGCTCGAACCGCGACCAGGCCAGATGTTCGGAGACCAGGAACGGCTTGAATCGATCGATCAGGCGCTTGAAGCGGGCAAGGTGATCGCGATCCGGTTCGTCGACGCCGGCCAAGGAAAGGCCGACGCCATGAAAGGACAGCGGGAAGCGCTCCCGCAGTGCTTCGAGCATGGCGAGGCGGGGTCCGCCGTCGACCATGTAATTCTCGGCATGGACTTCGAACCAAAGTCCGGCCGCCGGACAGGCCATGGCCTGCTCGTAATGGACGGGCTTGAAGCTCAGTCCGGCGGTCGGGTTCATGGTGCTTAAGCTGCCTTCGGGGTCAGCGAGCCAAGGCCCTTGGGGGTCTTGATCGCAGTGCAGGTGCCCTTGGCGACGTATTTCCAGGCGTTGCCGGCATAGTTGCGCTTGGACGTTCCGGCACAGCTGGTGCCCGGTCCGGCGGCGCAGTCGTTCTTGCCGGCGAGCGAGACGCCATAGCATTTGTCGGCGTTTGGCTGCGGCTTGGCCGGTCCGGCCATCGCGGCGGTGGCAGCAACAGCAGTGAGCGCGCCGGCAACTACGATGTTGGTGAACTTCATGACAATCTCCTTGGCTTGAACGGTCGTTCAGGCGAGCGAATGATCGGTTCCAGGCGAGCGAAGATAAAATGCCTCTTTCGCATTATCTCGATGCATTCGACCGATTTGCGTGGCCATGATGCGGCCACGAATTACCATTCGACGCGCCGCGAGGATCGGTTACAGGCGAACGCGAACTGGGTGACTTGCCCCGGCTGTAACTTCCGCAACTGGAACTGCGTATGACCGAAGGTATGGACCTGTTTGAAGCGAAGCTGCAGGCGCTGATGGTTGCGGCGATGAACGGCCATGCCCAGGCTTATCATGCCTTGCTTCGCCTCTGCGCCGAACGGCTGCGCTCCTATTTTCGGCGGCGTCTGATCGGTCGCGATGCAGATGTGGAGGACCTAGTGCAGGAAACGCTGATTGCGATTCACCGGAAGCGGGCGACCTATGATCCGTCGTTGCCGTTCACCGCGTGGCTGCATGGCATCGCGCGCTATCGGCTGATCGATTTCCTGCGGCGGGACCGTCGCACGGTGTCACTTGCCGCCGACGAAGAATTCGAACCGATCGACGCGGGACGGGTCGACGCGGTGTTAGCCGAAATCGATGTCAGTGCGATGCTTGCGACATTGACTCCGAAACAGGCCGCCGCAATCCGGCTTACGCGAATTGAGGGATATTCGGTGCGAGAGGCTGCGACGATGACGGAGCAGAGCGAGCCTGCCGTCAAGGTCAACGTCCACCGCGGACTCGGTCGCCTGATGGCCGCCATCAAGGGTGACGAATGATGCGAACCGAAGACTTGATCGCCGATTTTGCGGCTCGCCCCTGGCCGGCAACGAATCCGGCGCTACGCCTGGCATTTGCCATGATCGTCGGTTGGCTCGTGTCGCTCGTCGGGCTTGTCATGATGCTCGGCATGCCGCTCAGCGCGGTAAGCGAGACAGGTACGACGCCATTCGCGCTTAAGTTGGGATATACGATTGCGCTGACCTTGCTCAGCGCGGCTGTGGCCCTGGCGGCAGGAAAGCCCGGCCGCCGACTGGGTCCAGCGTCGGCGCTGATTGCCCTGCCAGTCGCAATCATTGCGGTCGCGGCCGGCCTTGAGTTGGCGGCGACGCCCCCCGCAGGCTGGAGCGGCCTGATCCTGGGCTCGACATCCGGCACTTGCATGGCAGCGATCGCGCTCGCCAGCCTGCCGATCTTCGTGGCCGTCGTCTGGGCTTTTCGGGTGATGGCGCCGACGCGCACGGCAGTCGCCGGGTTCGTTGCGGGCCTGAGTTCCGGCGCGGCGGGATCGGTCGGATATGCGCTCTATTGCCCGGAAACCACGGCTTCCTTCCTGCTCGTCTCCTACACGCCAGGGATCCTGATCCCGGCTTTGGTCGGGGCCATTATCGGACCACGACTACTGCGGTGGTAACCGGGCGCCCCGGACATCGCGCATAGCTTTTATAGTATATCTGTATGGCGCGGATTGGATGGGCCAGTGTAAGAAGGTCATGACTTTCGGAAAGGGACCGTTCCGATGGAAATGCAGCAGGTGCGCTACTTCGTTGCGCTTGCAGATACGTTGAATTTCACGCGGGCGGCTGAAAAGTGCAACGTCAGCCAGCCGGCGTTGACGCGCGCCATCCAACAACTCGAGCATGAGCTTGGCGGGCCGCTGTTCCATCGGGAACGCGGCAATACGCACCTGTCCGAACTTGGCCGGATGATGCTGCCTTATTTGCAGGGTGTCGAGGAACAGTGCCAGGCCGCCAAGCAACAGGCCAAGGCCGTCAAGAAACTGGAAAAGGCCACGCTGACCATCGGCACAATGTGCACGATCGGGCCGCAGCTGGTTACAAGCTTGATGATCCGGTTCCAGGCCGCGCACCCCGATGTCGAGGTTCGCGTAGTGGATGCCGGCGCGCCACGGATGATCGAGATGCTCGAAAAGGGCGAGCTTGAGGTCGCGATTGTTGGGGTTCCCGGCGAGCTGCCAGACACGCTTCACCAGCTGCCGGTCTTCCAGGAGCGGTTCGTCATCCTGCTGCCACCCAACCACCGGCTGGTCGCACACGAGGAGGTCAAGGCCGCCGAGCTCGACAAGGAGCCCTATGTCAGCCGGTCCAACTGCGAGGTGTTCGCCCCGGTCCGCAAAGAGCTCAACAGCCGCGGGATATTCCTGCGCCAGGTATTCAGCTCGCCGCGCGACGACTGGGTGCAGGGCATGATCCAGGCTGGGCTTGGGCTGGGGTTCTTCCCGGAATTCAGCGTGACATATCCGGACCTGGTTGTGCGCCCGCTGGTTGAGCCGACTTTCTATCGGACCGTCTATCTCGCGACCGTGCGCGGACGCCCTCATTCCCCCGCCGTTGGCGCATTCGTCCAGGAAGCGCGCCGTTTCCCTTGGCCAACCAGTCGCTTACCGGCACCGGTCTCCGAAACAATTGTCGTCGGCGAGCAGGTCATGGCAGTCGGCTAGCGCATTGAGAGCTGCCGGAAAGCCGGCGTAAATCGCGGTCTGCATCAGCGTTTCCACGATTTCCGTTTTGGAGATGCCGTTGCTCGCGGCGGCGTCGACATGGATCCGCAATTGCGGACCGGCCTTGCCGCTTGCGGCCAAAACCGCAATCGCGATCAACTCGCGACTTCTGAGGTCCAACCCTTCCCGCGCGTACAAGTCGCCGAACGCAAACTCGATGGTCATTCGTGCAAAATCCGGCGCCACCTCGGCGACACCACTCTCGACAAAGTGGGCGACTTTGTTGGCAGCAATCCGCTCAGCAATGTCGATCCCTCGACGATAACGTTCACTCATTTTACTTCCTTCAGAACCAAACCGGCCCCCAGAAATGCCGCTAATGCAAGTGAAGCGAAGACCCCTGCCACCGCCGCGACCCATCCAAATCGGTCGAACAATTGGCCAATGGCCGCGGCCCCAAACAGCCCGCCGCAATAATAGGACGACAGATAGAGGCCGCTGGCAGCGGCCCGGTCGCCTTGGGCGATGCGGCCGACATGACCGGTCGCGACCGCCTGGGCGAAGAAGGTCCCGATTCCAACCAGCGTCATGCCGGCAAGGACGGCGACCAGGCTGGGCACCAGAAGCATGACCAGCCCCAGCAGCGCGATCGCCAGGCTGACGGGCACGGTCAGGCCCGGCCCAAAACGTTCGGTGATCCGACCTGCCGTCGGCGTGGTCAGCATCGATGGCGCGAACACCAGGAAAACCAGGCCCAGTGCGCCCATCGACAAAGCATGCGGCGGACGCATCAGCACGAAGCCGACGTAAGTGAAGACGCCGATGAAGCCGAACAGGATCAGGAAGCCGATGGCGAAGGTACGCCGGAGGGCGGGGTCGGCAAGGTGGCTTGCCCAGGCAGACCAAAATCGGCTGCTGCGGGACATTGGTTCGGGCTCGTTGCGGGTGAGCGAAACGGCTGCCAACAAGGCACCGGCGACATTCAGTACCGCGAAGAACAGGAAGCTCGACGACGCGCCCACTGCGCCAGCGACCAGTGCAGCGGTCAACCGGCCGATCAAATTGCTGGCGACGACACCGGTCACATAGGCGGCGAGCGCCGATGCGGTGCGGTACTGGCAGCGTTCGGCAAGATGGGTCAGCGTCAGCGTGAAGGCCGCGGCCATGAACAGGCCCTGGGTTACGCGCAGCAGGGAGAAAATGGTCAAGTTGGGTGCAAAGGCCAGCAGCGCGGTCGGAACGGAAAGGACCAGCAAGCTAAGGGTAATGGCCCGCTTGCGCTCGAGATTGGCGCTGATCGCACCAACCAGCAGCCCGGCAATCGCCATGCCAAGCGTGGTCGAGTTCGCGGCCACGCCGATCTCCGACGGCTTCACGCCATATTCGACGGCAAGGCTGGGCAGGATCGCCTGGGTTGCGAACAAATCCACCAGCGTCAGGAAGCCGATCACGCCGATCAACAGCGAGCGGGCAGGGGTCAGACTGGGAATTGGCGAGGCGATTGCTTGGCTATGTGCGGTTTGCATGGGCTTCCCTAGACAAAGTGGCGTCCCGCCGAGGGCAGGGCGGGACGCCAGATGTGCCGGCCGTTAGGGGGGGGCGGCGGCCGGCGCGGGGAACGATTACATGGAGTGGAACACGTCCGACGACAGGAGAACTGCCGGCTCGGTGCCGTGGTTGATCCAATAGTGCGAAATGCTGTCAGCCTCGCGGCTGATGTCGCCGGCGTGATGTTCGATCGGGGTCGAGCAATCCGAGCGGTACTCGGTGATCGAACCGCTGACCGTGACGATCAGGGCCGGGCGATCCTTATGGCTGTGCAGCGGAACGATGCCGCCCGGCTGAACGACCAGCCGGCGGGTGCGCAGCAGACGGCCGTCGACGCCGATTTCCTTGCTGAGGTCGACCGATCCGATCACGGTGTCGGTGACGTCCTTGGGCATGGTCGGGGCATTGGCGAGCGGATTGACGCCCGCGGTCTGGCACTGTCCGGCAAAGGCCGGGGTAGCGCTGAAGGTCGCGATGGCAATGATGCCGGCCGCAACGGTCGTCTTGGTAAGATTCAACATTGCCGTCTCCTTGAATTCGAAATGGGCGCCGTGGGCGGGCGTTGGATGGGCAGGATCATTATGTCGTTCCCGGCCGTCATCGGTTGAGCCCAGCCCCCGACGCACTTTCAAAATGCATGAAGCGAAGCCGCCCGTGAAATTGAGAGGAGGCATGGAGTCGATGCACAAAGTGAATTTTCATCTGTGCGCCGCGACCGGCATCCTTAGCGCCTGCCTTTTAATGGAGACGCACGATGCAGCCGCAAACCATGGACCACAGCGACCATATCCGACCCCTGGCCGGGAAGGTGGCGATCGTCACCGGATCGACCAGCGGAATCGGCCTCGGAATTGCACGCGCTTTGGCCCAGGCGGGCTCGGACGTGGTCATCAACGGACTCGGTGATCCCCAGGAAATCGAGCGTGTTCGCGCCGAGCTCGAGAGCGGCGCCCTGTTCGGCCGCGTCGAATATAATGGCGCCAACCTGATGGACGGCGCCGACGCGCGCCGGTTGGTCGAAAAGACGATCGCCGATTTCGGCCGCGTCGACATCCTCGTCAACAACGCCGGCATCCAGCACGTCAGCCCGATCGAGGATTTCCCGGTCGAGAAGTATGACGCGATCATCGCGTTGAATCTCTCCTCCGCCTGGCACACGACTCGGGCCGCGTTCGCGTCGATGAAAGCGCAGGGTTTTGGCCGGATCATAAACGTTGCGTCGGCCCATGGCCTGGTCGCATCGCCATTCAAGAGTGCCTATGTCGCCGCCAAGCATGGCGTTGTCGGCTTGACCAAGACCGTCGCGCTGGAAGGCGCCGAGCATGGGATCACCTGCAACGCCATCTGCCCCGGCTATGTCTGGACGCCGCTGGTCGAGAACCAGATTGACGATACCGCCAAGGCGCGCGGAATTAGTCGCGACGAAGTGATCCGCGACGTGCTGCTTGCCGCCCAACCCAACAAGCGCTTCGCCACCGTCGAAGAAATGGGCGCACTAACGGTATTCCTGTGCGGGCCCGGCGCCGCGTCGATCACCGGGACCGCGCTCCCGGTCGACGGGGGCTGGACGGCACATTGACATGAACGAGAGGGTGCCAAAAGTCGTCATTGTAGGCGCCGGCTTCGGCGGGCTGGCCGCTGCCAAGCGGCTGGCCGGCAAGGCTGTCGATGTGACTCTGGTCGACCGGCGCAACCACCACCTGTTCCAGCCGTTGCTCTATCAAGTAGCAACGGCCGCACTGTCGCCGGCGGACATCGCCGCCCCGATCCGCTCGATTTTCGCAGATGCGCCAAATGTGCGGGTCTTGCTCGATGAGGTAACCGGCATCGATGCGGGCTCCCATCAGATCTTGCTGGATCGGACGGGGCCGCTCGACTTCGATTGGTTGATCCTCTCAACCGGCGCGCGCCACAGCTACTTCGGCCACGATCATTGGGCCAAGCATGCGCCCGGCCTCAAGAGCATCGAGGACGCGCTGGAAATTCGCCGTCGCGTCCTGATGGCGCTGGAATTGGCTGAAACCGAATCCAACGTCTGGCGCCGGCGTCAGCTGCTGACCTTTGTCGTCATCGGCGGCGGGCCGACCGGCGTGGAAATGGCCGGAGCAATCGCCGAGCTGGCGCGCCGCTCCGTTTCACGCGACTTCCGCAGCATTACGCCGCGCTGCTCACGCGTTGTGCTGGTTGAGGCCGGGGACCGGGTTCTGCCCGGTTTCCCGCCGCAGCTCTCCGCGGCGGCGGAGCAGGCCCTTCGCGACCTGGGTGTCGAAATCCTCGTCAACACGCCGGTCAGCGAAATCGAAGATGATCTGGTGATCGCCGGTCAAGAGCGCATCGCGGCCGACACCGTGGTTTGGGCAGCCGGTGTTCAGGCTTCCCCGGCGGCGCGATGGCTTGGCGCCGAACATGACAAGCAGGGGCGCATTTTCGTCGAGCGGGACCTTCGCGTTCCGCACCACGAACGGATCTTCGCCATTGGCGACACGGCGAATGTGCCCGGCATGGACGGCAAGGCGCTACCGGCAATCGCTCCGGTCGCCAAGCAACAGGGCCGCTGCGTAGCCGACCAGATCCTTGGACGCTGTTCGACCCCATTCACGTACCGCAGTTTTGGCAATCTCGCGACCATCGGGCGCAGCAAGGCCGTGATCGATTGGGGCCGTCACCAGCAGAGCGGCTTCATTGCCTGGCTCATCTGGTCCTTCGCTCACATCTGGTTCCTGATCGGATTTCGCAGCCGCATCGCCGTCGGCGTCAACTGGCTGTGGAACTACCTCACCTACCAACGAAGTGCCCGCCTGATCACCGGCGAGGCGGTGAAATCAAAATCTGAATCCATAAGCCGCCAAGCGGCGTGAAAGGGACCATCATGACGAAATCTCTCGAAAAGGAAGTCTCGGCGCTTGGCCAGACCGTCCTCGTCCTCCAGGGCGGCGGCGCGCTCGGGGCCTACCAAGTCGGCGTCTATGAGGCGCTGCACGAGGCAGGGGTCGCGCCCGACTGGGTGATCGGCACCTCGATCGGGGCGATCAACGCCGCGCTGATCGCCGGCAGCAAGCCGAGCGAGCGCATCGAAAAGATGTGCGACTTCTGGTCGCGCGTCGAAAATGATGCGTTTGTACCGTTCGGCATGCCGTCGTGGATGGAATCGGCCACCCGCAACCTGATGTCGATCACGACTGGCGTGCCGAGCTTCTTCAGCCCCAATCCGCTGGCGTTCCTAAGCCCACACCAGCAGCTCGGTGCGGAAGCAGCGGGCTATTATTCGGTCGATCCGCTTCGCCGCACGCTCGAGGAACTGGTTGACCTCGAGCAGCTCAACCATGGCGGGACGCGGATTACGGTCGGCGCTTCCTGTGTCCGTACGGCGGAGATGCGCTACTTCGATAGCCGCGACATGCCGCTGGCGATCGACCATGTGCTGGCATCGGGTGCGCTTCCGCCCGGTTTCCCGCCGGTGCGGATCGATGGCGAGCTTTATTGGGATGGCGGCATCCTGTCGAACACCCCGGTTGAGGTTGTGTTCGATGACAATCCGCGCCGCGACAGCCTGGTGTTTGCGGTCCATATCTGGAACCCGCACGGCGAGGAGCCTGAGACCATCTGGGAGGTGATGAACCGCCAGAAGGACGTGCAATATTCGAGCCGCGCGGTGTCGCACATCCAGCGGCAGCGCCAGCTCCACCGGATGCGCCACATCATCGCCGAATTGTCGAAGCTGGTCCCGGAGGACCAACGCAAGAACAATCTGTTTGCGGACCTCAAAAGTTATGGCTGCCTGACCCGGATGCATGTCGTCCGGCTGCTCGCCCCGGCGCTCGACCATGAGGACCATAGCAAGGACATCGACTTCAGCGCGGAAGGGATCCGCCGCCGCCGCGAGGCCGGTTATCGCGACACGATGGAAACGCTTGACAAGGCACCCTGGCGCAAGCCGGTCGACGAGCTTGAAGGCTTCATCCTGCATGAGGCCAAGGGCGGCCAGATGGTCGAAACGCCAGCCGCAGGCGGGCGATGAGCAGCCTCAGGGTTGCCGTCCTGCTGGGATCGGTGCGGCGCGACCGGGTAGGAGGCCGCGCCGCCACGCTCGTTGTCCGTGAACTCGAACGGCGCGGCCACCATGTCGACCTGGTCGACCCGCTGGAGCTGCAGCTGCCGCTGCTCGACCGGATGTACAAGGAGCATCCCAAGGGCGAAGCGCCGGAACCGCTCGAAATGCTTGCGGATATTTACCGCAAGGCCGACGGCTTCCTGGTGGTCAGCGGCGAATATAATCATGGCATTCCTCCGGCGCTCAAGAACCTCCTCGACCATTTCCTCGAGGAGTATTTCTGGCGGCCGTCGGGCATCGTCTGCTATTCGGCCGGCGGCTTCGGCGGGGTTCGCGCCGCAATGCAGCTACGCATGACCCTGGCCGAATTGGGCATGTCGAGCGTGCCGAGCATCCTTCCTATCCCGCGCATCGGCCAGGCGATCGACGAGAATGGCGTCGCGATCGAGCCGATCGTCGACCGCTCGGCCAACCGCTTTCTCGACGAGTTCCTGTGGTACGCCAATGCGCTCAAGGATGCGCGAGCGAGCGGCTCACCCTATTAGGTCTTAGGTCTTTGTCTTCAAAAAAGGGCCTGCCCAATGCTCATGATGATCGCCGCGCTCGCTGCAGCTGAACCCCCATACGCCCGCCTGCCTCAAAATGTCGTGGTGCCCGTCCAGGCGGAGAACCAGCAGGTGCTGGACGAATGGGGCTATGCCGACGCGGTCATCGATGGTGACCGCGTCTGGCTGTCGGGTGTCGTCGCGGGCCTGCGGCCCGATGAGACGATGGCCGACCAGGAAGCGGCTTATGACCGCGCCTTCAAGCGACTCGAGGATGTGCTGAAACGTGCCGGATCGAGCTTCGACGGCGTGGTGGAGATCACCACTTTTCACACTGATCTGCCGGCGCAGATCGAGGCGTTCAAGAAGGTCAAGCATCGCTACATTCGCGGACCATTTCCGGCCTGGACCGCGATCGACGTCGACCGGCTGGTTCCCGACCGCGGACTGGTTGAAATCAAGCTCGTCGCGCGGCGTCGACATGCGGCCGACGCATCGAAACCATAGGCATTCGCGATTTTTCGGAAGCGCCTGAAACCGTCACAATCTCAGCCGTCCCAAAGGAGAGTTGAGATGAGCCGTAAGAAGAAGAATTTGGCACCGATCTTCGCCATTGTCCTGGCGGCCGGATCGCTGACCGGAGTTGCCGCGCTGCCGGCCAGAGCCGCAACGCCGGTAGCCACCGCGCCGGCCGACGGCGTGATCAAGCAGCGCAGCGACTATGCGTTCGAC
This sequence comes from Sphingomonas sp., assembly GCF_023266535.1. GTDB lineage: Bacteria > Pseudomonadota > Alphaproteobacteria > Sphingomonadales > Sphingomonadaceae > Sphingomicrobium. Next base: position 43,123 of record NZ_JAHFPY010000004.1, read on the forward strand.
GAGACCATCGTCCGGATCAAGGCGGATATCGCCGCCAAGGGCATTCGCTTTTTTGACGAGATTGACCAGCAGAAGCTCGGCGCCGGCGCCAATTTGCCGATCGGCCGCTCGACCCTGTTGCTGTTCGGCAATCCGCCGCTCGGCGTCCAGTTCCTCCAGTCCAATCCGCTCGCCGGGCTCGACTGGCCGGTGCGCATGCTGGTGACCGAGGACCAGGACGGTTCGATCTGGGTTAGCTGGACCGACTTCCGCTTCGTCGCCAATCGCTATCAGCTGACCGACCGCGACGCGCAGATCGCCATGGCGACCGACGTCGCCGCCTCGATCGCCTCCTCGACAAGGAAACAGCCATGATCAGCCTCAGCATCCCGATCGGCAGCAAGCCGGTGCTTCACCGCCGCGACCTGGTCGCCATCCTGCCCTACCTCAACCGCAAGGAGTTCAACTCCAAATCGGCGTGGGAGCAGGCCAAGCAAGTTGAATGCGCGTTGCAGAAGCTCGCTGCCGCTTCCCGCATGCAATAGTTCACCGATGCCGGCCTCGCTCCCCGCCGGCACGCATAGCCTCCCGCCTCTCGGCGGGAGGCTTTTCGTTGCCTATCGGCTGACATGGTGGCTGCTGCTGGCGGCCGCAGTCCTGGCCGTTGGTTCTTCCGCCCTGGATGCAAACACGAACGGCCTGATCATCGCGCTCCGCCTGGCCAAGTCGGCGGTGCTGATCGCGGTCGCCTGGATCCTGCTTAGGCGCCGGCCGCGCGACCCCGTGGCCGCACTGTTCGGCATTTCTTTCCTGCTGTGGACAATCAGCAGCAGCGGCGATTTCACGCCTTCAAATCAGTTTGACTGGAGGTTGCTGGTCGATCGCTTGCGCTTCCTGCCATTCGCCACTGGATTGCTGTTCTTCCCGGACGGTCGATGGCAGATGCGGAGAACGGCGCCGATCGCGGGCGCAATCTTCACCATATTCTTCATTGGCGTTGCCGAGGCGACCGGCTTGTTGGCGACGCAAGCCTATCTGCCGCTTGCGGTTGCTTGCGTGCTCGCCGCTCTTGCGTCCCTGCTCAATCGCTACCGCTCGCTGGACCTGACACAGCAGCAACAGTTTAAATGGATTGCCCTCGGCCTGGTTACGGGGATCGGGCTGATCCTGTCGGCGCGGGCAGGCGCGGCGCTGTTTCCGGGCGGGCCGAAGTCGATGGCGCAAAACATCCTGCTGGAGGCGATGTTCCAACTTGGCGTTGTGATCATCGCGCTGGGCTTTCTTACCTCCTTGCTGCGTTACCGGCTCTACGATGCGGAAACGGCAATCAGCCGCTCGGCTGCCTATGCCGGCTTGACCCTGGCGCTGGTGGGGACCTTCTCGGCAAGCGAGACGATCATTCAAACGGTTGGTCAACGTTATTTCGGATCAGGCATCGGCGATTTGTCGGGCGGCATCGCCGCCGCCATCGCCGCCGTGTTGCTGACGCCTCTACATGGCCGGATCAGCGGCTGGGCCGAGCAATATTTCCAGCGCGACTTGATCGGCTTGAAAAGCGCATTGCCTGACTTGCTGGACGCTCCATCCTTGAGCGCGTCGGTGAGCAAGCTGAGCGCGGCCGTCCTCCCGCTGATCGAAGGCGCTGTCCACGCCGAGCGAAGCGCCTTGGTGGTCGACGGCAGGCTGGTTGGCGCCCGCGGCGTCACCAAAATCGCCGCCCAACGTTGGATCGAGCAATGGGACGAGCCAACCGTGGCCGATCCGTTTGACCGCGATGATGGTGCGCTATTCCCGTTGCGGATGGCTATGCGCTGTCCGCTCGGACGGATCAGGGCCTGGCTGCTGCTCGGCCCGCGGCCCGATGGCAGCTTCTACGGCAAGGATGATCTGGATGCGCTGGCCGAAATTGTGCGTCCGTTGCAGCGAGCCTTGGTTCTCGTCGCCGAGCGCGAGATCGAAAACGCCAGGCAGCGTCGCATTATCAATGGCCTCAGTCGGTCGATAGCCGAGCTCTCAAAGCGATTGGAAAAGGTAGAGAAGCATGACGAAAGATAAGAAGGTAGCAATAGTCACGGCGGCCGGGTCGGGCATGGGTGCGGCCGCCGCGCGGCGGCTGGCCCGCGACGGTTACCACGTCGCCATATTGTCTTCCTCGGGCAAGGGCGAGGCGCTCGCCAGGGAGCTTGGCGGCATTGGCGTAACTGGATCCAACCGGTCCAACGAGGACCTCAAGCGGCTGGTTGACGAAACGATGGAGAAGTGGGGCCGCATCGACGCATTGGTCAACAGCGCCGGTCATGGCCCTCGCGGACCGCTGCTGCAGATCAGCGACGAAGAGTGGCACGCGGGCCTCGATACCTATTTCTTGAATGTCGCTCGGGCAGTCCGGCTGGTTGCGCCCATCATGATCGCCCAGAAGGGCGGAGCGATCGTCAACATCTCCTCGGCTTGGGTCATGGAACCGAGCGCAAGGTGGCCGACGTCGGCGGTGGCACGCGCGGGCCTGGCGGCCTACACAAAGCTGTTCGCCGACCAATATGCTGCCGACAATGTGCGCATGAACAACCTGCTGCCAGGCTGGATCGACAGCCTTCCGGTGGACGAGGACCAGACCGACACAATTCCCATGAAGCGCTACGGCACCAGTGAGGAAATTGCCGCGACGGTGGCTTTTCTTGTTTCGGACGGAGCAGGCTACATCACGGGCCAGAACATCCGCATAGATGGCGGCATCACCCGGTCAGTCTAGATTTCGCCGGCGTGGGCGCCGGAACAGCTTAGCTGACCGCTTCGGGGACCTTCTCGACCCATTCCGGGATGAAGATCGGGGCGCGGATCGACCAGCCGGTCGCGACGACGCTTTGCACCGGGATCGACTGGAGCAGCTGCTTGCGCTGCTCGGGATGCACACAGGGCAACGCGGCGGCCGCGCAAAAGACGCTGATGAGCCAGGGGCGCACGCCCGATCCTAGCAGTCGCTCATAGAGAAACTGGAAGGCCTCGAAATCGCCGAGCTTGCCTTCGGCCAGATCCGAGGCGGCAATGTTGATGAGGGGCGCGATGAAGCATTCCGTACCATCCGGGTCGATGTCGTCCGGGATGCAATCGCGGATGAGGTCGAGGGAGCGGTAGCGACGCCCTTGCGATTCGATGGCCTGCAGTTCTTCGGGTCCGCGCGCCCATGAATTGGCATCGCCGCGGTTCATGCCGACGTCCAGCGACCTGCGAATAAAGCGTTGCTCTGCTGCGGTGAAGCTCGCGAACAGCTTCATCTCGCTCAGCATTTGAATTGATGATTTCCGGTCCATCGCGAACTCCTTTCAGTTCGACGATGCCTTTTCCCATGGACGACTGCCCGGGTTCCAATACCGGTCGCGTATCATTTCGATGTGCGAGGGGAGTCGATGCCACCGAAACCAGGCTTTCCCCCGGAAAGTCCTGGATTTTGGTGACCCCTACGGGAATCGAACCCGTGTTTCAGCCGTGAAAGGGCCGCGTCCTAACCGCTAGACGAAGGGGCCACATGCCGTGGTGCGTGGCGCGCCTAGGCGATGCTCCAGATTCGGTCAAGCCGGAGCGGCATCCTCGACGTGCATTTCCGCCGCATTGCCGCCGTTCCATTCGTCGCGCTTGATCGTCCCGGCCAGCCACCAGCGCTTGTCGGCGGGCGATGAGAGCAGCGCCTGGCCCAGCTCGGTTTCAACAGCGCGGAAGGCGATCAGCTTGAACGATTTACCGTCGTCGCCGCAGGCAATCGCCCGGACATGCCCGTTGCCGACGATGCCGGGGCGCATCAGCCTCGCCGGGCCGGCAGCCACCCGCGGCGCGGGCCAGCCGGCGCCATAGGGACCCGCGGCATCGAGCGCGTCGCACAGGCTGGCGGTGACGCCGCCAGGGGCCAGCAGTGCGTCCAGCAGCAGCGCACGGCCCCCAAGCGCTGCCTCGACGTCGGCGGCCATCCTGTCATGCAGGAAGGCTCGCAGCGCTTCGATGCCGCCGGGTGCGACCGTCAGCCCCGCGGCCATGGCATGGCCGCCACCGGCGACCAGCAATCCGCTATCCTTGGCGGCCAGCACGGCGGCGCCGAGGTCGACACCCGAGATCGATCGTCCGGAGCCCTTGCCGGTGCCGTCCTCCTCCTCGGCGATGACGATCGCCGGACGGCCGAACCGCTCCTTCAGCCGGCTGGCGACAATCCCGATCACGCCGGGATGCCAGCCGCGGCCCGAGACCATGATCAGCGAGCCGCCGGCCTGGGCATTGGCAGCCTCGCCGGCCTGTTCGGTGACCAGCATCTCGATTGCCCGCCGCTCCTCGTTCAAGCGGTCGAGCTCCGCGGCGATAGTCCGCGCTTCTTCCGGGTCGGTCGAGGTCAGCAGCCTGACGCCAAGATCGGACTTGCCGACCCGCCCGCCGGCGTTGATCCGGGGGCCGAGGGCGAAGCCGAGATCGCGTGCGGTCGGCGGTTTTACCAGCCGCGCCGCCTCGGCCAGCGCATTGAGGCCGATATTGCGGCGCTCGGACATCACCTTGAGGCCTTGGGTGACAAAGGCGCGATTGAGCGTCTTGAGCCGCGCGACATCGGCCACCGTTCCAAGCGCCACAATATCGAGCAGGTCGATAAGCTTGGGCTCCGGCTGGTCGTCAAAGCGGCCGCGTTGCCTCAGCTCGCGCAGCAGCGCGACGCCCAGCAGGAAGGCCATGCCGACCGCGGCGACATGGCCATGCGCGGCGCCAATTTCACCTTCGTCGAGCCGGTTGGGATTGATCAGGGCGAAGGTGACGGGCAGCAGGCTCGCGCACTGATGATGGTCGCAGACGATCACCTCGAGGCCAGCATCGGCCGCTTCCTTGAGCGCGTCGAACGCCTGCGCCCCGCAATCGACGGTGATGGCCAAAGTGGCGCCGCGCCGCTTCAGCTCGACCAGGGCCGCGCCCGACGGGCCATAACCCTCCATCAGCCGGTCGGGGATGTAGACCATCGGCTCCACGCCGAGCCGGCGGAGCAGCAAGGTCAGCAGCGCGGCCGAGGTCGCGCCATCGACGTCATAGTCGCCGAAGATGGCGATACTCTCGCCACTCTCGACCGCATCCGCCAGCCTAGCGGCGGCCTTGTCCATATCCTTGAACTCGGATGGGTCGGGCAGGAAATCGCGGATGGTCGGCGTGCGGTGGCGCGCCAGGTCGGCCTCCTCAACCCCGCGTGCCAGCAGCAGCTGATCGGTGAGGTCGCGGCCAAGCTCGTCCCCGCCGGCCCGGCGCCAGCGCCACGGCTGCCCGGTCAGGCTCCGCTCGACTCCGCAGGCGAAGGTGGAGGTCATGACAGCAACTCCGCGCGCAGCGTCTCGGCGGCGGGCCGAGTGAGTGCCGGGACCTGATGGTTTGAAAAACCGGTGCCGCCGGCTACGCCGAGCCGGAGCGAGCAGATACCGAACAGCCTCGTCCACCAGCTCTCGCTGAGGTCGATGCTCTGGATCTTGCGGATTGGGATGACGTTGCGGTGCTGACGCCACCATCCGGTTTCGACAAACAGCGAGCCGTCCTCGAGCGCGTATCTTGTGTGCCGCCAGCTTGCCCAGCGCAGCCCGATCATGGCCGCACCGAAGGCAAGTCCGAGCAATCCGATCGGTCCCAGCGTAATCGACGCCGCGACGGTCGCGATGGCGACCGGCACCAGTGATATCAGGTGGATCGTCACATAGGCCATGGAGACGGGACGCCATGCCGCATCGGTAGGCGCGATTCGCCAGCCCAGCGACGTCAATATTGCCGCCGCCTCTTCGGGGCGCGCCAGCGGTGCGACCACATGGTCACCCTTGCCGCCGTCCTGCGACAGGCTTTGCAGCTTCAGCTCCCACCAGCCAAAATGATGACGGATCGGGCCGGTAGCCAGGATTGCTGCCTGCGCCCGCTTGGCCGGAATGGTCACATCGGTCAGGGTCAGCAGTCCGCGCCGGCGGCGAAATCCGGTCTCGGTCCGGTCGAGCCGGAAGCCATGTTCGCGCAACATGGTACGGATCAGGCCAGTGCCGATTCCGATCAGGATGAGGAGCAGGGAACCGGCCAGAACCGTGGCAATCTGGTGCGCCAGCACCAGCGCCTGCAACGGTCCGGACCGGGCGAGGAGGTCGATCCAGAATCGCTGATCGAACGGATCGATTCCGAGCGGCTGGCCGATCGTCTGGGTCGCGCCGAACAGGCCGGCGATCACTGCCAGTGAGAAGTTGAACAGGCCGCCCGTCAGCACCCGGCGCGTGTCCATTGCGTAGAGGGCGGGCCGATCCGGCTTGGCCTCGGCGGTTACTTGCGTGGGCACGGCCGCAAATCCCTTGCGGGCACGGATATGCTCGCGCAGCGCTTCGGCGCGGGCCAGCGCGATGGTGTGGAGGACGCCTTCCTCTTCCTTGCTGCCGGCCGACGCGCCGGTCTCGAGCTTGACCTTGGCGAGGCCAAGCAGGCGCTGGACCGGCCCCTGCTCGATGTCGACATCGGTCACCCGGTCGAACGGGATTGCGCGGCTGGTGCGGTGAAGGAACCCGCTGTCGATGCGGATCTCGTGCGCACCGACGCGATATTCGAGCTTGCTCCAGCGGATGAACAGCTGGACGAACGAGAAAAGCGCGAAGCCGGCAACCATCAGCGCCGCAATCCACCATTGGCCTTGGGCGGCGAAATAGGCGCCGCCCGCGACCAAGCCCCAAATGCCCTTCAGCGTCTGGCTCAGCCCGGTCAGCAAATAGAGCGGATGGAGCCGCTCGGGCGGGCCGAGGTCGTCCTGCAATCCGCCAAGCGCGATCGCCTCACTCATTCCGCGTCAGCGCGGATTTCGGAGCGGATCGCCTCGCGGATCTCGGCGGCGCGGTCGGGCGCCAGGCCGGGCAGGACGACCAGGCTGTTGTGCGTCCCGGCGGTGTGGACGACCAGGCTGGCCGTGCCGAACAGCTTGTCGATCGGCCCGCGGGTCACGTCGATATGCTGGACCCGGACGAATGGAACGATGGTGTCGGTGTGGAACAACCAGCCGCGCACGGTCCTCAGCAGCCGCCCGTCAATGGCATAGCCGAGCCGGCGATAGACACGATTGGGGGCAATGACGATTGCAAGAAATGCAATCAACGCAACCAGCAGCGGCAGCAGCAGGGGAGGGACGGGCGTCTCCACCAGGGCGATGCGGTCAACAGCCAGCGCGACGAGGAACATCGGCACCCAGAATACCGCCGCCTTCATTTGCAATGCCTGGCGATAGGCAGGTTCGACCGGCTGGAGGTCGGCGGGAATGGCGAGAGCTGTCATGCGCCGATGATACAGGGCGCCAGATGGCTCACAAGGGCTTGTGATATTCCGTCGAAACGCGGCGCACGGTCCCGGTGCTGGCCCGCATGACGATGCTTTCGGTGGTGATGCTGCCGCCCTTGGTGCGCTTGACGCCGCTCAGCAGCGAACCATCGGTCACGCCGCTGGCGGCAAAGATGCAGTCGCCCTTGGCCATGTCTTCCATCGAATAAATGCGGTCGAGGTCGTCGATGCCCCAGCGGTGGGCGCGGCCGCGCTCATCGTCGTTGCGGAACAGCAGGCGTCCTTCCATCTGCCCGCCGACGCAGCGCAGCGCCGCCGCCGCCAGCACGCCTTCCGGCGCGCCGCCGGTGCCGAGGTAAATGTCGATGCCGGTGTCGGGATCGGTGGTGGCGATCACACCGGCGACGTCGCCGTCGGGGATCAGCTTGATGCCGCAGCCGAGCGCCCGCAGCTCATCGATGATCGCCTGGTGGCGCGGGCGATCGAGAACGCAGGCGACAATCTCGTTCGGCGCCACATTCTTGGCCGCCGCCAGGGCGCGAACGTTTTCGGTGACGGACTTTGCCAGGCTGATCGTGCCGGCCGGGCAACCCGGGCCGATCGCGATCTTCTCCATGTAGACGTCGGGCGCGTTGAGGAGGCAGCCCTGCTCGGCGATGGCAAGTACCGCCAGCGCATTGGGCCCGGCGTTGGCGGTGAGGGTGGTTCCCTCGAGCGGGTCGAGCGCAATGTCGATCGCCGGCCCGTCGCCCTGCGCGCTGCCCACCTTTTCGCCGATGTAGAGCATCGGCGCTTCGTCGCGCTCGCCTTCGCCGATGACCACCGTGCCGTCCATCGGCAGCTCGTTGAGCGCATGGCGCATGGCCTCGACCGCGGCGGCGTCGGCGGCGTCATTATCGCCGCGGCCGATCCATTTCGAAGCGGCAATTGCCGCCGCCTCGGTCACCCGGACCATTTCGAGGACGAGGACGCGATCGAGAACGTGGCTGGCACTGACCATAACTAAGCTGCTTCCCGGCAAGAATCGTTGGCGCTGCCGATAAGCTGCGCCAGCGAATGTGTCGAGGCGCGCCTCCACGCAGAAATGTCGCGCGTAATAGAGGCAAGACTGCTAGAAAGGGCGTCGCCGAATCCAGTGCGTCTTCCATTTGAGGGAGAGTGCCATGATGGATGCGGGCTCACTTGCATATTTGGTTGCGGCTTTGGCTGGTTGGGGTGGCGGCGCCATCATGGCCTATGACCCGGAGAAATATCCGCCGACGGGGTGCAAGCCTTGTCCTTATCCTGCGGGCGCGATTGTCGCGGCAATCCTGTGGGCTTTGCTCGGCATCAATGGGCCGATCGCTGAAGTTGCCAGCACGGCCGCGATAACCGGCCTGGTTGGCGGCCTGTTCGGCGGCTCGGCTTCTCGCTTCCTTAGCTCCGGGATGGCGCGCCGCTAGGCTGCGAGCTTCAATCGCCGTCGTCGGCCTGATGGTCGAGAATGTGCGCGCGGACCTGGATGGCGCGAATACCGAGCCTGGTTTCGTGGAGGAAGATGGCGAAGCCGAGGCCGGTGCAGGCCATCGCGGCGATGAACAGCAAGGCGATCGCGGTGCCGAAGCGGTAACCGGTCAGGAACGCCAGGAACAGCAGGATCACCACCGCCGAAATCAGCAGCGCGGCGAGCACGGTGGTGAAGATGGCGCTGCTGACGATGCGGCTGCGGCGGTCGAGCAGCCTGACCTCGCGCAGCATGCGTTCATGCTCCTCGCCGCGACTGTCGAGGATGCGCGGCTCGAGCTTGCGGATGCGATCGACGATCCGCGCCAGGCGGCCGGCGCAGACGTTGAGGAACGCGCCGAGCCCGGCCAGCAGGAACACCGGCGCCACCGCCAACTGGATGATCTGGGCCAGTTGGGTAAGGCCGGGCGTGTGGGGAATGAGGGAGGCCGCTGTCATGCGCGCCTCTATGCCCTACCGGAGGACGCTTGGCACTAGCCCTCGATGACGACCTTGTTGCCAGGCTTGGTCAGCTCATAAAGCTGCTTGGCGAAGGCCATTGGCAGGCGAATGCAGCCGTGGCTCGCAGGGTAACCCGGCGTCACGCCGCCATGGAGGGCAATGCCCTTGTCGTCGATATTCTGCATGAACGGCATCGGCGCGTTGTCATATTTTTTCGACCGGTACATCGGCCGCTTCCAGTTGATCGTCCAGAAGCCGAGCGGCGTCGGGTGCCCCTGCTTGCCGGTCGAGATGTTGGTCACGCCGATCAGCTGCGAGCCCTTGAACACGAAAGCGACCTGGTTGGCAGTATCGATGGTGATGGCGACATCGCCGTCGGCGGGGAAATTGGGCGCCCAGTGAAATTCGGCCGGCCGCAGCGACGTGCGGCCGAGCATCTTGTGCATCGCCTCGAAACCGGACGCGGAGAAACCGTTGGTCCAGCGGTAATTCGTCTGCGGCGGAGCGAACACAGGTTCCACGATCCGGGGCTGGGTCGGCGGCGGAGTGACCGAACAGCCGGCCAACAGCGCCAGCGCGCTGGCCACAATAAGCGTACGAATTTTGATCATTCCCTGCTTCCGCCTGTAAAATCTGTTGCCAATCAAGTGCATGAGCATAGCGCCAAGCACAAGTTGGGGCGGTTAACCGATAAGGGCGGTCGAACGTTCCATCCGCTCGCCTCGCCGATAACCCTCACTTTGGTTAACCGTTCGACTTCATTCCCGCCTGTGCTACGGTCCGGTCGTCGACTTGCAGGGGATAGCGATGGCGACGGTTGCAGAGAATTTCGGCGGTACCGGGCGGGAAGTGGATGTCCTTTCGGGCACGCCGCGGGCTCACGCCATCGACCGGTGGATTTACGTCTTCACGGCGGCGAGCTTCATTGTCGTCACGCTGGCCGGATTCATTCCGGATTCGCTGGGCAAGATCGCGGCGGTGCAGGCCGGGCAGCGGCCGCCGTTCCCGATCGTGCTGCACATGCACGCCGTGCTGATGGGCTCGTTCCTGCTGCTGCTGTTCACCCAGACCTGGCTGATGGCGACCGGCCGCCGTGCGCAGCATATGCGGCTTGGCGCCCTCGGCATGGTGCTGGCCCCGCTGCTGGTGATTGTCGGCTTCATTCTCGCGCCGACCATGTATCACCAGGTGTGGGAAGGCTCACTGCACGCCCCGCCGGGCATCCGCGAACAGTTGCAGGCGCGGGTCCCGGTGCTTGACGACATCCTGCTGCTGCAAATGCGCATCGGCATCCTGTTCCCGCTGTTCCTGGCGATCGGGCTCAAGGCGCGCGGGACCAACGCCGGGATGCACAAGCGGATGATGATCCTGGCGACGGTGATGGCCATCCCGGCCAGCGTCGATCGCATCACCTGGCTACCGACCACCATGCCGGCCAGCGCGCTGACCCCGGATCTCTACACATTCCTGATGATTACGCCGATGTTGCTGTGGGACGTGATCCGCAACCGCCGCATTCATGAGGCCTACTGGATCTGGCTGGCGGTGAACCTGTCGTTCGCGATCTTCGTGCATACGGCGTGGGACACGCCATGGTGGCACGCCACCGCGCGGCAAATCATGGGCGTCGGCTAGGCCCCAGACAACATCTTCTTCACGCCGCGCGCCGCCTGGCGGAGGCGCTGCTCATTCTCGACCAGCGCAAGGCGGACAAAGCCTTCGCCTTCCTCGCCGAAGCCGACGCCCGGCGCGACCGCGACATGGGCCTCGGTCAGCAGCTGCTTGGAGAATTCGACGCTGCCCAGGTGCCGGAAAGCTTCCGGGATCGGCGCCCAGGCGAACATGCTGGCCATTGGCACCGGGATGTCCCAGCCGGCCCGGCCGAAGCACTCGACCATCACGTCGCGGCGCTTCCTGTAGAGCTGGCGATTGGCCTCGACGCAGTCCTGCGGGCCATTGAGGGCGGCGACCGCCGCGGCCTGAATCGGGGTGAAGGCGCCATAATCGAGGTAGCTTTTCACCCGAGTCAGCGCGCCGACCAGCTTCTCGTTGCCGACCGCGAATCCCATCCGCCAGCCGGCCATCGAATAGGTCTTGGACATCGAGGTGAATTCAACCGCTACCTCCTTCGCCCCAGGCACCTGGAGGATCGACGGCGTCGGCGTGTCCCCGAAGTAGATTTCAGCATAGGCCAGATCGGAGATCAGCCACAGGCCCTCGGCGCGGGCGAACTCGACCAGCTGCCGGTAGAAATCGAGATCGACCACCTGCGCCGTCGGATTGCTGGGATAGCCGATCACCAGCACCTTGGGCCGGGGCACGGTGTAGCGCATGGCCCGTTCCAGCCGCTCGAAAAAGTCGGGGCCGGGGACCGCCGGGATCGACCGGATCGATGCGCCGGCGATGATGAAGCCGAAATGATGGATCGGGTAGCTGGGGTTGGGGGTCAGCACGACGTCGCCCGGCGCGGTGATGGCCTGGGCGAGGTTGGCCAGCCCTTCCTTGGATCCCAGCGTGACGATCACTTCACGGTCCGGGTCGAGCTCGACCCCGAAGCGGCGCTGATAATAGGCCGCCTGGGCTCTCCTCAGGCCGGGAATACCTTTCGACGCCGAATAGCGGTGCGCGGTCGGCTTGGCCGCCACCTCGGCCAGCTTGTCGATGACATGTTTCGGCGGCGCGCCATCGGGATTGCCCATGCCGAGGTCGACGATGTCCTCGCCCCGTGCTCGCGCCGCGGCCTTCATCGCATTGACTTCGGCGAAGACGTAGGGCGGCAGGCGCTGGATGCGGTAGAATTCGTCGGACATCGCAGCAACATGGCCGATAATGCTGCAGTGCGGCAAGCCTATCTGTTGTAAGCCGGAAGCGACAGGCCGCGGGCAATCGCCGCGCCGCGGAGGCTAAAGGCAGCTAGTCCGGCTACCAGCGCAGCCAGCGCCGGTGGCGCTCCGAACAGCGCCAGGATCACGAATAACCCAGAGGCGAGGGCGGCTGCGGTGACGTATAGCTCCGGACGCATCAGGATCGACGGTTCATTGGCCAGCACGTCACGGATGATGCCGCCGACGCAGGCGGTGATGACGCCCATGGCGAAGGCCGGGACCGGGGCGACGCCGTAGCGCAGCGCTTTCGACGCGCCGTAGGTTGCGTAGGCCGCCAGGCCGACGGCGTCGAACCACAGCAAGGCCCTTTCAGCGATCACCCGCCGCGACAGGAACCACACGCCGAGCGCCGCACCGATGCAGATTAGCAGCGTGGCGTTGGTGTGCACCCAGAACACCGGGGCTCCGATCAGCAGGTCGCGGACGGTGCCGCCACCGACGCCGGTGACCACCGCGAAGAAGATAAAGGTGACCAGCGTCTGCTTCTTTTCCGCCGCCAGCAACGCGCCCGACACGGCGAACACTGCGATGCCGACATAGTCGAGCATCACCAGCGCATCGGGGAGGAGCATCGGCGGCTTCATTGCGCTCCCCTAACGGTTCGCCCTGAGCTTGTCGAAGGGCCGCACTTCCCTTGAACCGAAAAGAAGGACGATGCTTCGACAGGCTCAGCACGAACGGCTATTGTGTCCTCATGACCGACGATACGACCACCACCGTTCCGGGCCTCGAGGACTGGCAGCATTGGGCGCTGGTCATGGCGCGGGCCAACCAGATGATCATGGAGGCCTGGGCCGACAATCTGGCGCAGGGCAAGTCGATGCCCGGCTTCGGCCTGCCGGTATCGCACGCCAACAAAGATCCGATGGCGTGGATGACGGCCGGCGCGGACGCCTGGTCGAAAGGGATGGAGGCCTGGAGCCAGATGCTCGGCCAATATTCGGCGGCCGGCGAGCAGAAGGATCGCCGCTTCGCCTCGCCCGAATGGCGCGACAACCCGATCTTCGACACGGTCCGGCAAAGTTATCTGGCGATCAGCGACAAGTTGCTCGGCACGGTCGAGGAAATTGAGGGGCTGGACGATAGCGCGCGCGACCGGCTGCGCTTC
>NZ_JAHFPY010000073.1 GCF_023266535.1 Sphingomonas sp.
GGCATTGGCAACGTCGGAGAAGGTCGCGGTGCCCTTGTCGGCCGCGACTACGAAATAGGGGTCCTCGCCGTCACGGATCACCACGTCGGCGGGATGGGTAACCTTGTCGTCGACGATATTGTCGGTGACCGACAGCAATGTCCGGATGAAGATCCGGTAGCTCTCGGTTCCTTCGGCCAGCCAGCCTTCGCGGTCGACCGCCGGGCTCGGCAGCTGCTTGGGATAAAAGCCGCCCTTGGCGCCGGTCGGAACGATCACCGCGTTCTTGACCAGCTGCGCCTTCATCAGGCCGAGGATTTCCGTGCGGAAGTCGTCGCGCCGGTCGGACCAGCGCAGGCCGCCGCGGGCAATCGGGCCGCCGCGCAAATGGATGCCCTCGACGCGCGGGCTGTAGACCCAGATTTCGCGGTAGGGGACCGGCGCCGGCAGGCCAGGCACCTGCTTGCTGTCGATCTTGAAGGCCAGCGCTTCGGCCGCCTGGGCGGCAAAGGCGTTGGTCCTGAGCGTCGCGCCGACCACGGCTCGCATCTGCCGCAAAATGCGGTCGTCATCGATCCCTCGCACGTCATTCAGCGCGTCGTCGAAATCGGCCGACGCCTGCTTGACAATGCCGTCGCGGCCGCTCGCACCCTTGGGGTCGTGCGCGGCAGTGAAATAATGAACCAGGGCGTCGGTCGCCTTGGGCGCGCGGCGCAACGCGTCGACCACGGTCGCCAGGCTGAACGCCACGCCGGTCTGGCGCATGTAGCGGAACCAGGCGCGCAGCCACACGACCGGCCGGGGGTCGAGGCCGGCGAACAGCACCAGCTGGTTGAAGGCGTCATTCTCGGCCTTGCCGGCCAGCACGTCGGCAATGGCGCGCTCGATCACCCCGGCGCGTGCCATCACTTCGTCGATCGCCGTGCCGCCGGCCAGGTCGAGCAGGCAGTCATGGATATGCGCCTGGGATTCGCCCTCGAGCTCGATCGGGATTTCGGCCAGCACCCGGAAGCCGAAATTCTCCAGCACCGGAACCGCCTCGGACAGCGGAATGAGGCCGCCGCGGCGATAGATTTTCAGCCGCAGCCGCTCTTCACCATCGACCAATTCGCGATAAAAACGGGCATCGCGCTGGGCTTCATCGTCGAGCTTGCTCAGGCGCAGGATGTCTTCCGCCGCATGCTCGGGCAGCGTCAAATTCTTGTAGATTTCGGGGAAGCTGCTGGCGTAGCTCAACATCAGGCGGGTCGCCCGGCCGGACCCGACCCGCTCGACCAGCGCTTCTTCGACGCTCGGCTCCCATCCGCGAACCATCGCATCAAGCCGCCGGTTCAATTCCGCGGCGTCCGGCGTCGGGTCGCTCGCTTCGATATCGAGCGTGTAGCGGATCAGAGCCAGATCGCCCTCGCCGAGCTCGACCGACCAGCTGGTCATCGGCCGGCCGGTCGATTGCTCGAGCAGCTCGGCGATCGCCAGCCGCCGCTCCGTATTGAGCTCGTCGCGCGGCAGCCAGACGAAGGCGAACAAATGTCCCTTGAGGATGCTGCGGACCATCAGGATGGCGGGCCGCGGCCGATCGGCCAGCGACATTGCCATGGTCACCAGGTCGCGGCTGCATTCCTCGCTCAAATTGACCAGCAGGTCGCGCGGCACCGACGACACCGCGTGGCGCAGCGCCTTGCCGCTGTGGCCATGGGGATCGAAGCCGAACTCCTCGTCCAGCTCCTGGAGACGGCGGCGCAGCACCGGCACGTCCTCGGTCGGCTGGATCAGCGCCTGGCTGGTCCACAGGCCGGCGTGGACGCCAATGCCGGCAATCTTGCCGCCCTCGCGGATCGGCACGACGATCAGGTCGAGCGGGACGCGGCGATGGACGGTCGACTTGCGCTCCGCCTTGGCCATCAGCGGCACCGAGCCGCCCTGCTCGAAATAGCGGATCGCCCCGACCGAGCCGCCCTTGTCGGTCGGCGCGCCGGGGATCGAAAAAATGCCGAGACAGCCCGACGAATCCTCGCCCGGGCGTTCGACCTCATAACCGAGCAGGGTCAGCGCGCCGTCGGCGAACCAGTTGAGCAGTGCCGAGCCTTCGGGGTCATCGACCGTGGCCGCATCGGCGCGCATCTGCGCCTGCATCTGCGGCCAGTCGCGCACCGCGGCGCGGACGTCGCCCAGCACGGCTTGCAAATCCTCGACCAGCTCGCGGCGGCCGCGCGCGTCGGCGCGGTCCAGTTCGATGTACATCATCGATTCGCGGCGGCTCTTGTCGTCGCACAGCGGCTCGAGCGCCTGCAGCACGCCACTGTCGTCGCGATCGACGCAGACCACCGGGTGAAGCAGGCGGTGAACGGTCAGCGAACGGCCGGCAATCGCATTGGCGACCGAGTCGACCAGGAACGGCATGTCGTCGTTGATGATGCCGAGCCGCATCCGCCGGCGGCCGGCCTCGCCACCGGTCGATTCCAGGCGAATCGAGACATTGCCCTTGCGGCGCTTGTGGGCGACCTCAGCGATGAACCGCGCCGCTTCTTCCCGATCTTCAGCGCTGAACCCGTCCAATTCTCCGGCCAGTGCGTTGCCGACCAGGGCTTGCTCAAGGGCGTCGACCGTCTGCCCTTCGGCGCGCGTGATAACCGTCATGTCCGCTTTTGCTCCGCATCTCTCGCGATGCGGCGCGGCCTAGTCCTACGCGCCTGTGAAGGCAACAGTGGGAAGGGGAAATGCTAGCGTGCGGCGCGGCGCAGGGCGCGGTCGAGCATCGCGCTGTCGGCGACCAGCTCGACCACTTCATGAACCCCGTCGGCGTTGCGGCGGGTCAGCACCAGCGCGAATTCCTGGTTGGTCTGCAGCTGGGCCAGCGACAGCGGCGGTGCGCTGCGCATCGCAGCCTTGCCCAGTTCGAGCTTGTCCTCGGCCGGCTCGCCCGGACGGCGCGCCTTGCGCTCGGCCGCGACCAGCCCCTTGAGGCCGCCTTCGGCCTGCTCGACAAAGTCCTGGAAGCCGCCGAAATCGACACTCTCGCGCTCGGCGTTGCTCAGCGCTGCGGCGAACTCGGTCAGGCGGGTTTTGTCATATTCGACACCGAACACCAGCTTGACGATCGGGGTCATCGGCGCGCGGGCCTGGGCCTTGACCCCGGCATCGTCGAGGATCTCGGCATAGTCGTCGGGCACCCGCTTTGCGGCGACCGCGAAATCATAGGCCATGGCGAGGGCGCGATAGAGGGCGGCGCGGCTGCGGCCATCCTGCTGCTTGCAGACCTCGGCGCTTTCGCGGGCGGCCCACAGCCGGTCGGCGAGGCCGGCGTCGGCGTCGAGCTCGATCGCTGGCTCTTCCTCTTCCTGCGCCTCGGTTTCGGCCTCCACAAACACCGGCTCGGGATCCGCCAGCGGGCCGTCTTCCCAGGTCAGATGGGGCGGCGCGGCCGGCTCTTCCGGCTCGGAATCGAGGTCGAACGGCACGAACCCGGGCTCGTCCTCGACGGGCAGGGCATCTGTGAGCTCGAGCGTGTCCTCATCGTCCTCGCTCTCGTCCGCTTCGTCCGTTTCCGCCTCCAGCGGCGGCAGTGCGGCGCGGATCACCTGCGGCACTTCAGCGGCTTCGCCAAGGTCCTTCCAGTTGATCACGCCGTAGATGAAATCGATCGTGTCGCCATCCGAGCTGAACGGCATCAGGATACCGCGATAGCCGATCGAGTGACTGCGCTGGTTGACGAATTCCGCCTCGAAGCCAACCGGCGCGCGGTTGGCGATGATTTGCAGATAATGGTCGGTCAGCCGCGACAGCAGCGAACGGCCAGGGACATCGCTGATCGACTTGATGTCGTCGCCGATGCCGCATTCTTCGCGGATCGCGGTGCCGATATAGGGCGTGGCGGGATTGTCGCTGCCCTCGGTGAAGTCGAGCAGCACCGAATGGGGACCAAAATCCTGGATGCTGTCCGGCTCCAGATCCTCGATCGACGGATAGTCGCGGCCTTCGAGCAGCGAGCACCAATAATTATAGGCCCGGACGTGCATCCGGCGCTCGTCGGCGCCGATCGCGGAGGCAACATCCTCCTGCGGCGGCGCGGCATGGGCCGGAACCGCATCGAACTCACCCGGATGATCGGAATAGCTGTCCACGCGCTCTTATTCCCGTGTAATCCCCGTTTCGGTGCCACTTTCACCAAAACTGGTTGCTAAACGGTTAAGGTTAATGGGGCGCGGCCGGCCGCCCAAGACAGGGTTGCCCGGTTGCAACGGCGCGTGTAGTGGCGCATCCGCGAGGCCGTTCCGGCTAAAGCCGCTTTAGCTCAGCTGGTAGAGCACATCATTCGTAATGATGGGGTCGCGTGTTCGAGTCACGCAAGCGGCACCATCTCCACGCACAGGATTGCCAGGGGCAATCCGCGCATGGAGATCAGTGCTTCCTCTTCCTATTTCGCCGCGACGCGGATCGCGATCGGGTTCGCCGGAATCGCGCTATAGCCGTTGAGCGCGATCTCCTTGGCCCGCGTGACCGCCAGGGCGATCTGCGGATTGGCATCATTCCAGGCTTCATCCGAGCAGCGCGCATAGCCCGTGTCGAGCAGGGCAGAACGGCCATCCTCGAACAGGCAGACGCGCTGCACCGCAACCCCGACGCGCTGCCGCAGGCGATACACGTCCTTCCGTTCGGCGAGATTCAGGTCGCCATAGGGAACGCGCTCGGTGCGCAGCCCCTCCAGCGGCTCGGCCTTGACCACCACCGGATTATCCTGGCTGGCGGCAATTGCGGGAACTCCAAACAGTAGAGATGCCGTGACCCCTGACAGAACGGCAGTGGCAACTAAGCGGGTAAGCATCTCCATTTCTCCCTTCAGCATGGTCACGAAGAGGTGACCCGCAGATGCCGTTAGTCCCGGCCGGTTGCACGGCCGCTTCGATGAAGTTGCGGGAAGATTTCGGCGGGTGCGGCGGCTTCACGCCGAAGCGGCGGGCGGTGTCGACCAGTGGCCGAACGGCTTGACCGGCCAGTTCAGCGATGTACCGTTTTGCTCTGCCAAGGCGCGCAAGGGGGCAAACATGGAAACGATCTTCGGGCTGTCAGTGCCGCTGTTCACCAACATTCACGTCGCGATCAGCCTGATCGGCATCATTGCCGGCTTCGTCCTGCTATGCGGGATGATGGCGGGGCGCTTCCACAGCGCGTGGAACAATCTTTTCCTGATCTTCACGATCCTGACCAGCGTCACCGGCTTCATGTTCCATTCGAAGGCGTTCGGCCCGCCGCATATCGTCGGCGCGATTTCGCTGGTGGTGCTCGCCGTCGCGCTATTCGCGCAGTTCGGCCTTGGCCGCCAGGCAATGGCCCGGACGACCTATGCGATTACCGCGGCGATCGCGCAGTGGCTAAACGTCTTCGTCCTGGTCACCCAGGCCTTCCAGAAGGTCCCGTTCCTGCACGGCCTGGCACCGGGCGGCAGCGAGCCGCCCTTCCTGGTGGCGCAGGTCGGTGCTTTGCTGCTGATGGCCTGGATCGGCTGGCGAGCCGCCAAGTCGGGCGTCTGAGTACCACCAGTATCGGTTAGTTGGCGGGCAGGATCCGGCCCGTGCAGCCGCCGAAGCCGATCGGCACGGCGCCTTCGGCCGTGCAGCGGGCGAACAGGGTCAGCTCGTCGCCGTCCTCGAGGAAACTGCGGGTCTCGCCCCCGGGCAGGATGATCGGCGCCTTTCCGCCCTGGCTGATTTCCAGCAGCGAGCCGAGGCCGGTGTCTTCCGCGGTCGACAGCGTGCCGGTGCCGATCAGGTCGCCGGGCTGCAGGTTGCAGCCGTTCGACGCATGATGGGTGACGATCTGCGCCGCCGACCAATACATCGCCGCGGCCGCTTGCCCTTGGCTCAGCACATGCGGTTTCAAGCCGGTCTCGCGCATTTGCGCGGTCTGCAGGGTCACAGCCAGCTCGATGCCCAGCCCGCCGCTGTGCTGGTCGGCTCGGTCGAGGAGATAGGGCAAGGGCGCCGGATCGCCGTCCGGCCGCGGCGGCATGGATTTCCGGAACGGCGCCAGCGCCTCGGCGGTCACCACCCAGGCCGAAATGCTGGTCAGGAAATTCTTGGCCAGGAACGGGCCCAGCGGCTGATATTCCCACGCCTGCAGGTCGCGTGCTGACCAGTCGTTCAGGAGGCAATAGCCGGCGATATGGTTCGCCGCCTCGCCGATCGGGATGGTGTGACCGAGGTCATTGCCACGGCGGATGAAGATGCCGAGCTCCAGCTCATAATCGAGCCGGCGACTGGGCCCGTAGTCGGGGGCTTCGGCGTCGGGGGGTTTGCGCTGGCCCTTGGGCCGCACCACGGGCTGGCCCGATACCCGCACCGAGCTCGCCCGGCCATGATAGCCGATCGGCACATATTTATAGTTGGGCAACAGCGGATTGTCGGGCCGGAACTGCCGGCCGACATTGGTCGCGTGATGGATGCCGACGTAGAAGTCGGTGTAATCGCCAATGTCGCACGGCAGGTGCCTTTCGGCATTGGCGGCGCGAACCAGGTGCGGCTCGACCGAGGCGCGGAAACGCGCATCGCTCAGGAGCGTCGACAATTTCCTGCGCAGCTCGCGGGCATCGTCCGGCCCATGGGTGAACCAGGCGTTCAGCGTCGACAGGCCCAGCGCCAGCTTCCAATGGTCGTCGAGCAGGCCGGCCCCCGAAGCGCCTTTCAAATCGAGAATCATGTCGCCGATGGCGACTCCGATCCGCGGCTCCCTGGTGCCGGCCGAGAACACGCCGAGCGGCAAATTCTGGATCGGGAAATCGGGATGGCCGTTGGCGCTTTCGACCCAGCTGGTCCGCGCCGGATCGTGGGTCTCGTCGATCTGGCTCATTCAGCCAAAGAGCCCGGATCGATGTGCAGCCATTGGGCGTGCTTCGGCGCTTTCTTGGTCTGGCTCCATTCCTCCAGCATCAACGGCGCCACGCGTTCGAGTTCGGCATATTGCTCGGCCGTGCCGATATTGCAGGCAAGCTCGAGCCGGTGGCCGTTCGGATCGAAGAAATAGATTGAGCGGAAAATGCCGTGAAAGGTCGGCCCGAGCACGTCGATTCCTTGCGCCTCGATGTGAGCCTTGGCGGCCAGCAATGCGTCAAGGTCGGCGACTTCGAATGCGATGTGCTGCACCCATTCGGGCGTATTGGGGTCGCGCGACATCTCGGGCTGGTTGGGTAGCTCGAAGAAGGCGATGACATTGCCCCCGCCGCAGTCGAGAAACACATGCATGTAGGGGTCGTAGGCGCCGGTCGACGGGACATGATCCTCGGCGAACGCGTTAGTGTAGCGCATGCCGAGCACTTGGCTGTACCAGGCGACGGTCTCACCCGCGTCCTTGCAGCGGTAGGCGGCATGGTGGATGCGGTTCAGGGTGAAGGGATGGCTCATGGGCCGCCGCGTTACGCCGCCGCGTCGAATAATTCAAACCGCCTTTAGGGGAATTGGGCCGGGCAACCTCCTGCCGGAAACCCGGCCCATATTGTAGCCTAGTTGACGTTGACTTCGATCTTGTCGGGAATGTTGATCTCGGTCTTGCTTCCGCCGAAGCCGAGCTGGTCGCGGAACAGGAACAACAGCACCAGCACGACGATCACCAGCAACACAACGGCGAGCACGCCGCCACCGCCGCCGCCATCGGTTTCAACGATGGTCACATGTTCCCTGGAGTCATTGTCGTCGGCCATCTTGTTACTCCCTGAAATCCATTTTCATTGCGAAACGAACGATTGCTTTCCCGACCGGTTCCCATCAAGCCCCCCGCGGAACGATGCCGCCTGCCATGCGCTTTAGGCGCTTAGCCGAGGGAGCAAATCGTGAAGCGTACCGCCCTGATCCTGGCCATTAGTGCCGCTTGCGCCGCCTGCGGCAAGACCCATTCTGATAATGCGGTGCAACCACCGGCCAGCACGGAAGGAAATGCGCCGCAACCCGCGCCGATCAATCCGGAATCAATCAAGCCGGGCGAGCCCGGCGGCCTGCCCGACGACCGCACGCCGTTGGAAGAGCCGAAGGGCCCGATCGACCCGAAGAGCGCGGAAGGTGCCGGCCAGGTCGTGCAATTGTTCGGCGGCTTGCTCGAGCAGCGCAAATTCGCCGATGCGTATAGGCTGTGGTCGGATAATGGCCGTTCTAGCGGCATGACCGAAGCGCAGTTCATCGCGGCTTACGCCAAATATTCCGAGATTCATTCGGAAGTCGGGCGACCGGGCGACAGCGAGGGCGCCGCCGGGTCGATCCACATCGACGTGCCCATCCGATTGTACGGCAAAACGACAAGCGGCGACCCATTCAACATGGTAGGGACGGTGACGGTAAGGCGGGTCAACGACGTGCCTGGATCGACCGAGGAGCAGCGCCGCTGGCATATTACCAAAAGCGACTTGGCTGCGCGGCCCTGACGCATCCGGATTCAATTTGGTTCGTTGGGCGTTTTATCTCTTGAAGGAGGACAGCGATGAGCGGGTTTGAGGACATCAGGGAAGACATGGAAGTGATCGGCGCCGACGGCGTCCATGTCGGCACCGTCGACAAGATCGAGGGCGACCGCATCAAGCTGACCAAGTCTGACAGCCACGGCGCCCATGAAGGCCACCATCATTTCATCTCGCGCGGCCTGGTCGCGGACGTCGAGGGCGACAAGGTCCGCTTGTCGGCCAATGCCGACGTCGCCGTGACCTTCGAAGAGGAACAGGATCAATAATCATTACGGTTGCGGACTGGCGCAGAACCAAGTTCTGCGCCAAAGTCCGCCCCGATGAACAAGAACAAACGCTTCAAGCCGAAGAGGCGTCCGCCATCGTTCAAGCCGAAGCAGCGGGACGTGCGCCAACTCCTGTGGCTCGCGCCACTCCTCTTGCTCGGCGGGGCGTTGCTCGATCCCTCGTTGATCCAGCCTTTCGGCCCGCTTGCCGCCACCGAGCGAGTGGCCGCGACCTTCACTCCATGCGGGCCGGGAAGCGGTTCGGCCTGTGTGATCGATGGCGACACGTTCAAGCTCGGTGATCGCACTGTCCGCATCACCGGTATCGACGCGCCCGAACTGGCCTCGCCCAAATGTCCGGCCGAAGCGGCATTGGCGCGCAAGTCCGCGGACCGGTTGCTTGCCCTGCTCAACGAGGGCCCGTTCGACATGGTGGCGCACCGGCTGCAGCGGCAGGACCGGCATGGCCGCGACCTGATGGTCATTCGGCGCGGCGACAAGTCGATCGGCGGGGAGCTGATGCAAGAGGACCTGGCCCACCGCTACATCGGTTCAAAAAGGAGTTGGTGTTAGCCCAGTGTGGGGCACTGGGCGTACGCCAACTCGGTGTTAGTCCGCCGATATTTGTGAAATCTGCAGGCCGACGGCGCGCGCCAGCGGACAGCGGCGTAGGGCCATCCAGCTCAAGGCCGCGCACGCCACGAATATGGTCGCAATGATCGTCATGACGATTGTCATAATATATGGCGTGGTCATGCAAATGACTGGAAAATGACGATATTACGACAGCTTAACCCCAAGCCTCTGAAATCCGTGGAGGCTTTCGCCTCCGCCTGTTAGGCCCCTACCATGAGCCGTCCCGTCTTCGAGCATCGCATCATTGCCCCCGCCGTCGCGATCGACGAGCTCGGCCATGTCAACAATGCGGTCTGGGTGCAGTGGATCCAGGAGGTGGCGCTGGCCCATTGGTACAGCGTCGCCGATCCCCGGCATCAGGACGATTATATCTGGGTCGTGGTGCGGCACGAGATCGACTATCTCCGCGCCGCGTTCGAAGGCGAACAGCTGACCGGGCGGACCTGGGTTGGCGAAGCGCCGAAGGGCGCCCGCTTCGACCGGCACATGGAATTCGTCGGCGAAGACGGCAAGGTCCGGGTCCGCGCCGTCACTCAATGGGCGATCATCGACAAGGCCAGCGGCCGGCCGATCCGCGTTCCGCCCGAGGTCATTGCGCCATTTATTGACGAATGATGTGCTGCAGGCGCAGGCTCCGTTTATGGCCCGCGCGGTGCTCTATGACTATTTCCGCTCTTCGGCGGCTTACCGCGTGCGCATCGCGCTCAACCTCAAGGGCGTCGACTATGAGCAGCGGCAGATCAATCTCGCCGAGGGCGCGCAGAGGGACGATGCTTATCGCGCGCTCAACCCCCAGGGCCTGGTACCGATGCTGGAGATTGACGGCCATCGCCTGACGCAGAGCCTTGCCATCTGCAACTATCTGGACTCGATCGTCCCGGATCCGCCGTTCATGCCGGCCGATGCCGCCGAGCGCGCCCACGTCCTGACGCTGGCATTGGCAGTGGCGTGTGACATCCATCCGCTCAACAATCTGCGAGTTCTCAAATATCTCCAAGGCACCTTCGGCGTTGACGATGCGGCCAAGGATCTCTGGTACCGCCACTGGATTGAGGAGGGCCTTGCGGCGCTAGAGGAAATGGCCAAGCCGTATGCTGGGGCGTTCCTGTTCGGCGACGCGCCGACCATCGCCGACGTCTGCCTCGTCCCCCAGCTCTACAACGCCCGGCGCTTTTCGGTGCCGTTGACTCCGTATCCAACCTTGCGCCGAGCCGACGAAACCGCCAGCGCGCACGCGGCCTTTGCCGCCGCCCACCCTGATCGACAGGAGCATAGACATGAATAGGGTTGAAAACATCAACCGCGGCATGGGCGATGTCCACGCCCTGGCCGAGGTCGAGATCCCCGACATGAAGGGCAAGGTCAGCGACGAGGAATGGGCGATCCGGGTCGATCTTGCCGCCGCCTATCGCCTCGTCGCCCATTTCGGCTGGGACGACCTCATCTTCACCCATTTGTCGGCGCGGATCCCCGGCCCCGAGCATCATTTCCTGCTCAATCCCTATCAGCTGATGTTCGAGGAAGTGACCGCGAGTTCGCTGGTCAAGGTCGACGTCCATGGCAATCCGGTCGAGCCGACCCCGTTCATCACCAATCCGGCCGGCTTCACCATCCATTCGGCGGTCCATATGGCGCGCGAGGACGCCCATGCCGTGATGCACCTCCACACGCCCGCCGGACAGGCGGTCAGCGCCCATGAGGAAGGACTGCTGCCGCTGACCCAGACGGCGATGCTGGTGCGCGGCGACCTCGCCTTCCACGATTATGAAGGGGTGGCGGTCGACCTCGACGAGCGCGAGCGGATCGTTGCCGACCTCGGCACCAAGGGAGCGATGCTGCTCCGCAATCATGGCACCTTGGCGGTCGGTGCCAATGTCGGGGAATGCTTTGTGAAGCTCTATTTCCTCGAGCGCGCCTGCCAGGCGCAGATCATGGCGCTGTCGGCCGGCGAACACATCAACCGGCCGCCGCAGGGCGCCGCCGAGCAGGCGGCCGAACAGGGCGCAGTCGGCCTCACGATGGCGGCCAATCTGCTCGCCTGGCCGGCCTTGAAGCGCAAGGCCTACCGGCTCGATCCCAGCTTCGCGACCTAGGTTGGCGAAGGCGGCGGCAAGCATCGGCGACTTTCGTGCGCTGGCCAGAGCGCGCCTGCCCCACTTTCTGTTCGAATATATCGACGGCGGTTCCTACGACGAGGTGACGTTACGGCGGAACGTCGAGGATTTGCAGGCCGTCACGCTGCGCCAGCGAGTCATGCGCGACGTCTCCGCGATCGACTTGTCGACCAGCCTGTTCGGCGCCCGATATTCACTCCCCGTCGGTCTCGGCCCGGTTGGCATGTCGGGCATGTATGCCCGCCGCGGCGAGGTTCAGGCAGCGCGGGCGGCGAAGGCGGCGGGCGTCCCCTTCTCGCTGTCGACGCTCAGCGTCTGCCCGGTCCGTGAAATCGCGGCAGGCCTGAACGCGCCCTTCTGGCTGCAGCTTTACATGATCAGGGACCGGGCGTTCCTGAAGGAGATGCTCGCCATCGGCCGCGAGGCCGGCTGCTCGGCCCTGCTGTTGACCGTCGACCTGCCGGTATCGGGCAGCCGCTACCGCGATATGCGTTCGGGCCTGTCGGTGCCGGCCAGCGCCCGCGCGTCCTTCCGCCGCTTCTGCCAGTCGGTGCTGCGGCCCGCATGGGCCTGGGACGTAGGCATCCGCGGCCGCCCGCACGGCCTCGGCAATCTCGAGCCGGTATTGGGGACCAACACCGGCCTGGAGGATTATTTCGGCTGGATCGCCGCCAATTTCGATCCGACGATCACGTGGACCGATCTCGCCTGGGTGCGCGACCAGTGGCCCGGCCCGGTCGTCATCAAGGGCATCCTCGATCCGGACGATGCCCGCGCCGCGGTCGAGCATGGCGCCGACGGGCTGGTCGTCTCCAACCATGGCGGGCGGCAGCTCGACGGAGCAATGTCGAGCGCTGGGGCGCTTCCCGCGATCGCCGATGCCGTCGGCGGCCGCATTCCGGTACTGGTCGATGGCGGAGTCCGCTCGGGTCTCGACGTGGTCAGGATGCTGGCACTGGGCGCCGACTTCGTCCTGCTCGGCCGCGCCTGGGCCTATGCGCTGGCCGCCGATGGCGAGCGCGGAGTCGCGCATATGCTGCAGCTGGTCGAGGCCGAGATGCGCGTCGCCATGGCGCTGACCGGTTGCCCCCGGGTTAGCGACATCGGCCGCGAGTTGCTGGCCTAACTTCGCGCGTCAGGCAGGCCGCTCAGGGAGCCGAGGACTGCCCGGCGACGCAAATCCTGTTCTTGGCTCCGAACAGGCCGGCCGATTGAAATGTCTCGCAGATGACACCCGTCCCGCACTGGCCCGGGTTGGCCCCATCATAAATGACGCTGTGACAGCAGGCCGATTTGCAGGCGGCGGCGGCCGCCAACTTGTTGTGCAAGAGCACCTCGCCAATGGCCTTATCCTGGAGCGCGTTCCGCTGCACCATCAGGTCCGACCTCTCGCCATCGATCCGCTTGCGTTCCTGCACATTGGCAAGGACCGTGACAGATATGTTGGCCTCCAGCTGGTCGACCATCGCCTGCCGCTCCTTGACCTTGTTGACGCGGTCCATGATTCTTGCCGCCATATTGGCGTGGGTCTCGATCAAGGGATTGCACATGTCCGCGAGCTCTTTCGAGGTGACGCCGCCATTTTCGGGACATCCACGGGAAACAATATCCTGGCGCATCCGGTCGGCTCCGTTGGCGACGACCTGCAGGTCATTCATCTCAGACTGAATATCCGCGCGCTGTTTTTGCACCGCCTCGTTGGCGAATATCTGCGCCTGCTCGGATGTTCGAAGTTTCTTGTCATCCTCGTCCAGCGCTTTGAGCTTCTTGAGCGGTTCCTGCATCTGGATGGCAATGTCGGCAAAGACGCCCTTTCCGGTTTGGGCCACTGCTGCAACCGCCACAAAGCCGAGCACGGCCAACGCGTAATGCTTCATGATTGCCCCTCCCTTGGCTAAGCGAACTCTCTCCCCGACAGGCTGCGAACAACAACAAGCCGTTACTTAACCGGAACAGTTGGTCGTGGCGAGGGACCTGGGTCGAAACGAGCGTTTGCGCGTCACCCGGGAACCTTGTCGACCTCGATCCACAGCGCTTTGGCGAGAGCGACGATCTCGCCGGCATTGTCGTGGATCACCGTCGCGCTGTGATGCTTGCGCCCCTCGCGACTGAGCTCCCAGGCAGTGATGCGCAGCCGGTCGCCGGGTGTCACCGGCCGCTCGATCCGGCCCGCCAGCCGGGCCAGCAGCGCCAGGGGCCGTGGCTCGCACAGCCC
>NZ_JAHFPY010000115.1 GCF_023266535.1 Sphingomonas sp.
CGTGTTCGACAGCATGGCGTCGATGCGGCCGGTTTGCTTGATGTTCTCGTGGGTATCGCCGGTGGCGTCGAAGCGGGCCCGGCGCTCGGCGTCGCCAAGGATCTCCCAGGCGGTCTGCACGTCCTTGAATTTGGCCTCGGCCCTGGGATTGCCGGGATTGCGATCCGGATGCCAGCGCTTCGCGAGCTTGCGATAGGCCGCCTGGATTTCGTCCAGGCCGGCCGAGCGGTTGACGTGCAAGATTTTGTAGGGATCGATCACACGGCCTCCGCCTGAGTCTTTGATTTGCCACATGATCTGACTCCTTAAAGGCCGGCCCCCGGACTTACAACGAGGACCGGCCGCTCCCAGCGACACGCCGGGATAACCCTGGCTTTCGCGTGAATCAAAAGCCGGCCCCTGTTATCGCCACAGGGGCCGGCGTGCCCACCCATCAGAATCTCAGCGGTGGCATGAGGCGCAGCCGCCGCCTCCGCCACGATGGAACAACCTCGACAGCAGACCGCCGCGGCCTCCCCGTCGGCAGCCGGCCTCGCTTTCGGATGCGATCGCCAGCCAGCAGGCGCCAGCGATCAGGGCCATGACAAAGAGCTTCTTCATGGTGCAGACCTCCGTGAAAAGAACGGGCGAAACAATTGATTCATTTTCCGAAACAGTTGATTCACGCAGGCCGCAGCGCCCGCGTCGTGTCCGGTTTTCGCAAGTCGTCGTAATAGGCCGCGCACGCTTCATGCAGCAGACGGCTCGCTTTGCCGATGGCGTCCATCATTAGCTCTTGCTCGGCCGCCGTCAGCTTGCCGCCACGGTTGAGCAGCGGCTTGACGAGCTGCACCAGGCCAAACGCTTCCAGGGTCTTCGCGGCGATCTGCTTTTCGGTTGGCTTGCTGGCTTCGTCACGCATATTCAAAAGCCTCCAGCTGGATTCGAACCAGCATTTCCGATTTGGTTTTACGTCGCGATCCGCACAATGCGCATCTTGCGTTTCTCGCGATAACGGCGACCTGCTTTAGTCGATGGAGGCCGCGTTCATTACTTGAAACCAGCCCAGTCGAACAACTCGTCGGGCGTCGTGAGAATAGGATTGCCGCGATACATCAAATCCGGCTCGCATGGCTCGAACATCACGACCGCGCCTTGCTTGCCGGCACCGATCGCCCAGCCGAACTCGAACGAAGCTGATCGACCGGAGGGGAGCACGAGCACGCACGCGTCGCAAGCCTTGATCGCGTTCATGTCGAAGCTGAACCCTCGCTCGGCAATAGGGTGCTCCAAGGCCTTGCGGTATTGATCGGGGGTCCAGTTTTTCCAGTTCGGGTCGATTTCCGTCCAGCGAAAACCGTCATTTCCTGGAACAGGACTGCGGAAGTCGTAAACCTCATGGCCGCAATTCCGGAGCATGGAAACGACGGCCGGCTGCAAGAGATTCCGCCAACTGGATGCGACGTAGATTTTCACTTGATCGCCTCCTTGAAGGCCTTGCCCGGATCCTTGACGCCGGCGTCAACCATCGCTTTCGTCATCGGGCAATCGACGGTGGCGTCATGCCAGCAATACTGCAGCACCAGGAGCAGCCCGAGCGCCCGGGCCTGGCCGAGGCATTCCTCCCAGATGGCCTCGCCCTGGGTTTGCGGACCGTTGCGGTAGAGTCGCTTCTGGAAGATGGGACGGAGCTGCTCCCAGGCGATCTGCTCCAGCTTGACCTTGTGGTCGCGATTGGCGAAATCTTCCCAGGCGCCGTCATCGCGGTAATCATGCCTCTCATCGCAGCCGAAATGCAGCACCAGGGCGTCGAGCATGCCGGTCCATTTCGGCTTGAACGTTTCGAGCTTCTCGCTCCACAGTTCGCCGGCGCGGCACATGCGCTTCAGCTCCAGCGTTTTGAGTCGATCCTCGCTGGAAGGCGGTTCGGCCTCGCCGGTCTCCTGATCGACCTTT
The DNA here is from genome assembly GCF_023266535.1 of Sphingomonas sp. GTDB lineage: Bacteria > Pseudomonadota > Alphaproteobacteria > Sphingomonadales > Sphingomonadaceae > Sphingomicrobium. The sequence continues at coordinate 1,936 of NZ_JAHFPY010000115.1, forward strand.
GTTTCGCGGCCGCTATTGCCGACGCGTCCCGAGGCGACCGGCTTGACATATTTCACGGTGCCGGCGTCCTCGCCGGTGACGAACACGGCCGGCTGCGCGTCCTTGTCGGTTTTTTTGCAGACGTTGTAGTCGTAGGACTGCTCGAACGTCGCCGGGTCCAGGGCATCGGTCAGTTCCTTGGGAACCTCGCCGAGGGATTTCAGCAGAATGGGCTTCGTGCCTTTCTGGTTCAGTTCGTTGACCTTGACGGCGACGATCGCGGCCTGCTTGGCCTTCCAGCAGCCTTCGTCGAGGCAGCGGTCTTTTTTCTGGTCAGCCAGCTCGGGGAACAATAACGCCTGCGCCGAGCTGCGTTTCGGGCATTGATCGCAGCTGCCGGCGTCAGGCAGGAGAAACGGATCGTCGAGCTTCCAGGCGGCCTGACTCAACAGGCGGGTGAACTCCTCCAGGAACTCGACCAGCTCGTGACGCGGTGGGGTGGTGCCGATGTGTTTTTTGCCGTCGAAGAATCCCCACATCGAATCCATCTTCTGGTTATCGACGATCGCCTCCAGGATCATCGGCTGGACGTCTTTCGGGATCCGCGCCAGCAGCGGCAAATGCGTCAGCGGCCATTCCTGGTCGATCACCAGCTGCCTCAGCTCGGGGATCAGCTTGCTCACGGCCAGGCGGACGGCGACCCACTGCGGCGTGCGGCCGAGCCTTGCCGCCAGGTCCTCGACGCGGACCGAGCTGCCGTTGCTGCCGGCCAGGTCGGCGAGCTTGCGGGCCTCTTCCCAGGGCGTCAAATCGACGCGCTGGAGGTTCTCGATCGCGTGGACCTCGGCGGCCTGGCGATCGTCGAGGTCCATTTCCTTGACCTCGATCTGGTCCCACTTCAGGATCTTGGCCGCGCGCAGGCGGCGCTCGCCGGCGATCAGCTCGAAGCGGCCTTTCTTGCGCGGGCGAACCAGGAGCGGCGAGAGCTGGCCGCGCTCCATCATCGTGGCGGCCAGGCCCTCCAGCTCGGCTTCGCGGATCTCGTCGCGATTGTCCGGCGGAATGTCGATCAGTTTCAAAGGGATTGATTTCGTGGCCATCGGCTTGCGTCCTCCAGGGGTTTAGGGGTTGTTGGTTCTCACATCGCGTTCTTTTCGAATCCCGGCATGGCCACCGGTTCGCCCCGCTCGATGCGGCATTTCGGGCACATGCACTTCGTTGCCACGATTATGGCCACCAGCTCGACGCCGGGCGGCAGCGCCAATTCAACCTGTTTGGCGTGCGTAACCGCCTCGGTGCAAGGCAGGAAGCGCGAGAGGCCCACGCAGCGGGCCGCGACTCGAACGATCAGCCAGCGGAGATTGAAAAGCATCACAAATCCTCCAGTTATAGCAGTTCTTGCAGCCGGGCGCGACTTTTGTGCAGCCGGACCACGGATTGAACGTGTGGTCGGTCCATTCGATTGCGGAGTTTTCGGCCATTGTCTGTTAACCTCAAAACGGCGGTTCACTCTTCGCACCTGCCATGGGGGGGGGCGACA
>NZ_JAHFPY010000005.1:0-54372 GCF_023266535.1 Sphingomonas sp.
TCGACGCAAGGCGGCGTCCTAAAGCGCCGCCAACCTAGTAACCCCTTCGGGAGTCCTCTCTTGGCCAGCGTTGCTGCCGGATATCTGCCGATCCTCCTGTTTCTCGCCGTCGCGCTGGCGCTGTCGACGGCGTTCGTCGTGCTGCCGATGCTGGTCAGCCGCCTGACCGGCACGCACAAGCCCGACGCGGAGAAACTGAGCGAATATGAGTGCGGCTTCCCCGCCTTCGAGGATAGCCGCGCCCAGTTCGACGTGCGCTTCTACCTGGTCGCGATCCTGTTCATCGTATTCGATCTCGAAGCGGCCTTCCTCTACCCCTGGGCGGTCAGCCTGATGGGCACCGGCTGGACCGGCTGGATCGCGATGATGATCTTCCTCGCCGAGCTTGCGCTTGGCCTCGCCTATGCGTGGAACAAGGGAGCGCTCGAATGGGAGTGATGCTCAGTCCCCGCGACAATCCCAACATTACCGAGGAAGAAGTCGCCCGCGCGGCGGGTCTCGTTCCGGGCAGCGTCGAGGAGAGCAAGTTCCTCGAGATGCGCAAGCAGCTGGACGAGAAGGGCTTCCTCGTCACCACGACCGAGGATTTGTTCACCTGGGCGCGGACCGGTTCGCTGTGGTGGATGACCTTCGGCCTCGCCTGCTGCGCGGTCGAGATGATCCACGTCAACATGCCGCGCTACGACCTCGAACGGTTCGGCGCCGCACCGCGCGCCTCGCCTCGGCAGTCGGACGTGATGATTGTCGCCGGGACGCTGTGCAACAAGATGGCGACTGCACTGCGCAAGGTTTACGACCAGATGTCGGAGCCGCGCTACGTCATCTCGATGGGCAGCTGCGCCAACGGCGGTGGCTATTATCACTATAGCTATTCGGTGGTGCGCGGTTGCGACCGCATCGTGCCGGTCGACATCTATGTTCCCGGCTGCCCGCCGACCGCCGAGGCCTTGCTCTACGGCATCATGCAGCTGCAGCGGAAAATCCGCCGCGAGGGGACGATCGACCGGTGAAGCTTCTACACGTCTTGTTTGTGTGTGCAGTCGTATGCAGCAGCCTAGCATTCGCTGACGAGCCATTTGCGGCGAAGCCGGTCACTGCGCCTGATGGGTCATTCTCAGCCGAATTCCCCTGCACTGATGTGGAGACTAAGCAAAAGGGCAACGCTCAGATCCTAATTTGCAGTCATGGAGGAATGGTATTTACCGCCTCACGCGGCTTCCCATCTCCCATCGATGAGCAAAGGGCAGCAACTTACGCTGATCTTCTGGCCAGCGCTCAAGATGACAATGAGATCAAGGATGTCAGACAAATATCCGTTAGTGGTCATCCTGCTTTCCGGTCCGTAACATTCTCTCCCGATTTCATGGTTTGTGTCGTGGGAGTTGATCTGGGTTCCGGAGGCCCGGTACTGGTAGTTGCTGGGGAGGACCATTCTAGCCCCATTCCGGCACCTGAGCGTGCTGACGCCCTGAGGCTGGCAGAACAATTCTGCGACTCCGTGAAGGTCTTAGTTGAATGACCGTCCCCGTGATCCGGACCCGCGAGGGCTTCGCAGACGCCTATCGCGCGGCGATTGGCGCTGCGTTTGTCGCCGCCAAGGACGCGGTCGAGGAGCTGACCGTCACCGTCACCCGCGATGGGCTGGTCGAGGCCTGCCGCATCGCCCGCGACAAGTTCGGCTACCAGCAGCTGATGGAGATCGCCGGGGTCGACTATCCCGAGCGGCCCGAGCGGTTCGAGGTCAATTATCATTTGCTGTCGGTGACCCATAACCACCGCGTCCGCATCAAGGTCGCGACCGACGAGGATACGCCGGTGCCGAGCGTTACCTCGCTGTGGCCGGTGGCCGGCTGGCTCGAGCGCGAAGTGTTCGACCTCTACGGCGTGACTTTCGCCGGCAATGCCGACCTCCGCCGTATCCTCACCGACTACGGGTTTGAGGGCTATCCGCTGCGCAAGGATTTCCCGCAGACCGGCTATGTCGAGCTGCGCTATTCCGAGGCCGAAAAGCGGGTCGTGTATGAGCCGGTCGAGCTGCCGCAGGACTTCCGCAATTTCGACTTCCTGATGCCTTGGGAAGGGCCGGACTATCGCCTGCCGGGCGATGAGAAGGCTGTCGCTCCGCCGCCACCGCCGGCGGCGCCGCCACCAGCCAGCGCACCCAAGGTCGAGGCGAAGAAAGCTGCGCCCAGGAAAAAGGCTCCGGCCAAGAAGGTGAAGAAGTGAGCGTCGTTCTGTCCTGTTCCCCTGCGAAGGCAGGGACCCAGTCCAGCGCCGGAGGCGCTGCCTATCGGCAGCGGTCTAGGCTCCTGCCTTCGCAGGAGAACGGGTTATGAGCGAAACCCTCGACATCATGGTTGGCGCGCCCAGCCAGCAGACCGGTCCCAAGCCGACCGCCGGCGACGAGACGATCAGCAATTACACGATCAATTTCGGCCCGCAGCATCCGGCCGCGCATGGCGTGCTCAGGCTGATCATGGAGCTGGACGGGGAGATCGTCGAGCGGGTCGATCCGCACATCGGCCTGCTCCACCGCGGCACCGAGAAACTGATCGAATATCGGACCTACGCCCAGGCGCTGCCCTACTTCGACCGGCTCGATTACTGCTCGCCGATGTGCATGGAGCACTCGTACGTCCTCGCCGTCGAGAAGCTGATGGGCCTCGAGGTGCCGCTTCGCGCGCAGTACATCCGCGTGCTGATGGCCGAGCTGACCCGCATCTCCAACCATATGCTCAACCTTGGCAGCCACATCATGGACGTCGGCGCGATGACGCCCAACCTGTGGTTGTTCGAAGTGCGCGAAGACACGCTGCAATTCTACGAGCGGGTGTCGGGCGCGCGGATGCACGCCAATTATTTCCGCGTCGGCGGGGTTCACCAGGACATTCCGGAGAGCGTGCTGGCCGACATGAGCGAGTGGCTCGACACGCGCCTGCACATCTTCGAAGACGCGATTTCGCTGGTCGCCGACAACCGCATCTTCAAGCAGCGCAACGTCGACATCGGCATCGTCAGCAAGGAAGATTCGCTGGCCTGGGGCTTCTCCGGCCCGATGATCCGCGCCGCTGGCATCCCCTGGGACCTGCGCAAGTCACAGCCTTATGATGTCTATGACCGGATGGAGTTCGACATTCCGGTCGGCACGCGCGGCGACTGCTACGACCGCTTCATGGTCCGGGTCGAAGAAGTGCGGCAGTCGGCCAAGATCATGCGCCAGTGCCTGAAGGAAATGCCGTCGGGTCCGATCGGCACGATGGACCGCAAGGTGTTCCCGCCCAAGCGCGCCGAGATGAAGCAGTCGATGGAGGCGCTGATCCATCACTTCAAGCTCTACACCGAGGGCTATCACGTCCCCGCCGGCGAGGTTTATGTCGCGACCGAAAGCCCAAAGGGCGAGTTTGGCGTCTATTTGGTCGCCGACGGCACCAACAAACCCTATCGCTGCAAGATCCGCCCGACCGGCTTCTCGCACCTCCAGGCCATGGATTTCATGATGAAAGGCCACATGCTCGCCGACACCACCGCGGTGCTGAGCGCCATCGACGTCGTCTTCGGGGAGGTCGACCGGTGAGGTGGACATTCACAACGATATTCGTGTCAGCAGTCGCCTTCGGTGGTGTTGCTTCGGCTCAGGTGCAATCCAGCCCGGCGAACAATAGACCGAAGATCGTCGCTACGGTCGCTGAAGCTGGCGCACTCGATGAGTCAGGAGGTCCCCTGTTTCAAAAGGTAAAGCAGGCATTTGCGGCTGCAAACCAAGGGAATGGACAGGGATTCAAGGGCTTCCTTACGCCGAAGGCTGAGTTGAATCTCATCTATTTCGTTGATCATGAGCTGAAAAAGGCACCTTTCACAGCTGGAGTCATTCAGGCTGCCACGAAGAGCTGCTTGGGCCCCTTTTCCATAGAGGAAGGGTCAGATTGGGCGCAGCTGTCTTGGGTATGCCGTGTCGATGAAGATGCTCCGCTGGCCCAGCTGCTGAAGTTTCGGGAAAGCCCGGAGCTATCGCTCACCGTTTGGTTTGATCATGGCAGGATCAAGGGCATTGATGCGATGGAGCCGCTGTCGGTTCCTTTCCATCGCTACGTTTCTATGGACGCTTACGCGCGAATGAAGGGCAGCAACTAATGGCTGAGCGCTCCCTGATCGATCGCACCATCGACGCCGTCGATTCATTCGCCGAGCGCTATCGCCGGCCGATTACGATCCTGGGCGCGATCTGGCTCGGGCTCAGCTTCGCATCGTGGGCGGGTTTCATTACGCTTCCCGAACTGGCGATCCTGACCGGCAAGCCTGCGGTCTACGTCAGTTGCGCCTTCAACGCTTTGTGGTGGGGATGGATGAACCCGCGCATTTTGCGTCGCCGAACCGTTCGGCTTCAAAATTCCGAGGTTGCCAATGGCTGAGCGCGCTTTCGCCCCCGACACGCTCGAGCTTCGCGCCGAGTGGGGCGACTTTGCCTGGACCGAGGCCAACGCCAAGCAGGCCAAGGAAATCGTCGCCCGCTACCCGGCGGGCCGGCAGATGTCGGCGTCGATCCCGTTCCTCGACCTTGCCCAGCGCCAGGTCGGCGCGATGACCGGCACCCAGGGCTGGCTGCCGATCCCGGTGATCGAATTTGTCGCGCGCGAGCTGGATATGCCGCCAGTCCGGGCGATGGAGGTCGCCAGCTTCTACACCATGTTCAATCTTGCGCCGGTCGGCAAATTCCACGTCCAGGTGTGCGGCACCACGCCCTGCATGCTGCGCGGGTCCGACGACGTGCTTTCCGCTTGCTATAAGCGGGGCCTGAAGAAGGGCCACACCACCGCCGACGGGCTGTTCACTTTGACCGAGGTCGAATGTCTCGGCGCCTGCGCCAATGCGCCGATGGTCCAGATCAACGACGACAATTATGAGGACCTGACCGAGGACAGCATGAAGGCGATTCTCGACGCGCTGGCCAATGGGCAGCAGCCCAAGATCGGCCCGCAGGTCGACCGCAAGACCAGCTGTCCGACAAGCGGCCCGACCACGCTCAAGAAGATGGCCGAGCGCAATTACGACTATCGGGGGCAATGGTGATGGTGGTGAGAGATGCAACCAAGCCTCCTCTCCCCGGCGGGGAGAGGATTGAGGTGAGGGGGCTCTGCGACTGCGGGCACTCTCGGCCGTCGAACCCCCTCACCCTGCCCTCTCCCCACGAGGGAGAGGGAAGATGAAGGACATCCTCAAAGCCGTCGTGGCGATCGTCATCATCCTGATCGCCATCAAGATCATCGGCGCCATTCTTGGCCTGCTGGTCGGCGTCGCGATCGCCGGTCTCGTCATCTACGGCGGGGTCAAGCTGCTTGAGGGGCCCAAGCAATGAGCGGGATCACCTCCCTCACCGACAAGGACCGGATCTTCACCAACCTCTACGGCTTCCAGGGCGCGGACCTGAAGTCGGCGATGCAGCGCGGCGACTGGGACAAGACCGCCGACCTGATGAAGATCGGCCAGGATCCGATCATCGAGATCGTCAAGGCATCAGGCCTGCGCGGCCGCGGCGGCGCGGGCTTCCCGACCGGCATGAAGTGGAGCTTCATGCCCAAGGAGCCGACCGCCGGGCGCCCCAATTTCCTGGTGATCAACGCCGACGAATCCGAGCCGGGCAGTTGCAAGGACCGCGAAATTTTGCGCCACGACCCGCAGAAGCTGGTCGAGGGCGCGCTGATCGCCGGTTTCGCCATGCGCTGCCGCGCCGCCTACATCTATGTCCGCGGCGAGTTCATCGTCGAAACCGAGGCGCTCCGGAAAGCGGTCGCCGAAGCCTATGACGCCGGCCTGCTCGGCAAGAATGCGGTCGGTTCAGGCTACGACTTCGACGTGTTCGTCCACCGCGGCGCCGGCGCCTACATTTGCGGCGAAGAAACGGCGATGCTGGAAAGCCTGGAGGGCAAGACCGGCCAGCCGCGGCTGAAGCCGCCGTTCCCGGCCGGCGCCGGCCTCTACGGCTGCCCGACCACGGTCAACAATGTCGAGAGCATCGCGGTGGTGCCGACCATCCTCAGGCGCGGCGCGGCCTGGTTCGCTAGCTTCGGGCGGCCCAAGAACGAGGGCACCAAGCTGTTCCAGATCAGCGGCCATGTGAACTGCCCGTGCGTGGTCGAGGAAGCCATGTCGATCCCGTTCCGCGAGCTGATCGACAAGCATGCCGGCGGCATCCGCGGCGGCTGGGACAATCTCCTTGCCGTGATCCCCGGCGGATCGTCGGTGCCGTTGGTCCCGGCCGAGCAGATCATGGACGCGCCGATGGATTTTGACGGGCTCAAGGAACTGGGCTCGGGCCTCGGCACCGCGGCGGTGATCGTGATGGACAAGTCGACCGACATCGTCCGCGCGATCAGCCGCATCAGCTATTTCTACAAGCATGAGAGCTGCGGCCAGTGCACGCCCTGCCGCGAGGGCACCGGCTGGATGTGGCGGACGATGGAGCGGCTACGCGAGGGCGATGCCCATGTCGGCGATATCGACCGGCTGTACGACGTCACCAAGCAGGTCGAGGGCCACACCATCTGCGCGCTGGGCGACGCCGCCGCCTGGCCGATCCAGGGCCTGATCCGCCATTATCGCCCCGAGCTCGAGCGCCGCATCGCCGAGCGTCACGCAGGCGTGCAGGAGGCGGCGGAGTGATGCTGTCCCTCAGTCTTGCGCTCCTTCAAGCTCCTACCGGCATTCCCGCCCCGGGGGGGCCGGTCCGGCGAGAGATTGGCGTTGCCGGCGGTCCTGATGCGGACGAGCCGGTTCGGCGAGAGTTTGAAACTGGGTCGCGTCTGTCGAAGCGCGCGGTTGTCAACGTGTGGGACGCGGACAAGACGCGCAAGGTTCAGGCGGAATACGGCGAATGCGTTGTGAAAAAGCAGCCGGCGGCCGCGCGGGAGTTTGTTATCACGCCGTGGTTTGAATCAGGGGCTTTGCGTCGGATTTTGCCCAAAGTCGGCGACAGTTGGTGTCTGCTGACTGCTTCCGCGAGCTTTGGCTCGGAGATGCGTTTCCCTGGGGACACAATGCGCTACGCGCTTGCTGACGCGCTGGTTCGGCGGGAATTTGCCGGCGCGTCGCCATCATTGAAGGACGCCGGCCCTATTGTTCAGCCGGTGCTTGATGAATCTGAATATGCGCCAAGGCCCGGCCGCAAGGCCAAGCAGTCTGAATTGAAAGAACTGGCTGAAAATAGGCAAAAGCGGGTTGCAACCATCTATGTGGCGCACTTCGGGGAATGCGTAGTTCGCGCCGACCCGGCGAACAGCTACGCCCTGCTGATGTCCGACGCAGAAACGCCGAAGGAAGACGTAGCGCTCAAGGGGCTGATGCCGGCTTTTGACGGTTGCCTGGCCGCGGGTCAGGACTTGTCGTTCAACAAGTCAACGCTGCGCGGCACCATCGCCATGAACTACTATCGGCTGGCCCATGCGCCGCGGGCGGCGTCGCCGCAGGTTGCAGCACAAGGAACGGCGAAGTGAGCCAGCCTCTTAACCTTGCCGTTCGGCGCTATTTGCTGCGCAAAAACCTGATTTCCTTGCCGTTCGAGCTGTTGGGCGCTGTCGCAGCGCTGGTCGCGGCGAAGGAATTGTCTGTTGCCCTGCTTTATTATTGCGCCAGCTTTCTGGCGGGTAGCTCAATGGGCAGGCGCGTTGCTAGTGCATCTTCGCTGTTGAACGATTTTACCGCCAAGGAAATCAAGGACTTCCAGATTTCACAGCCCCTGCTGACCAATGTTTTCTTGCTAGCGGTGCCTTCTGCAGTTGCTGTCGCAACGTGGCGTGCCGGGCTCGCTTCAAACCAAATTGTCAGATGGACTGGAGTTGGCTTGTCCGCCGCTTTGCTTGCCTATCGCTATTTCGCCTTGGCGAACGAGCGCCGCATCGCCGAGCGCCACGCAGGCGTGCAGGAGGCAGCGGAGTGAGAAGCGCTTTGCTCATCCTAATCGCGTGTACTGCGACAGCCTCAGCCTCCTTGCCCGCGTCTGCACAAACGGCTGCGGGAAATAAGGACCAGTCCCTGGCAGAATGCATCGTGCAGAAAGATCCGGCAAAGGCGGACGAAATATTCTTTGCAATGATGGCAGACGACGGCCCGGGAAGCGTCCGCTTCCAATTGGATCATCCTTGCTTCCAGGGTCCTTATCGGGGGTACGCGAACAACCCACAAGCGGCCATTGATGCGGGGATGCGCGTTGCTGAAATGCGAATGAACCTTCTTGCCGACTGCCTTTTCAACAATCTAACCCCGGAAGCGAAAGTGAAAATCGAGACGCTCGGAAAGCGTAGCGAAAAGGCCGTCGCTAAAGCTGCTCAGTCAACGGATGAATTGCGGACTTTGGTTGGGACAGGTTCAGGCACGTGCAACTCGAAGATATTCGATGTTGTCGCTGGCAATGCCAACCTTCGTTTCCGCATGCTTCAAATGATGATCACGAGAATGCCGCATGCCTAAAGTCACCGTCGACGGCGTTGAGATCGAGGTCCCGCAGGGCGCGACCGTGCTGCAGGCGTGCGAGCTGGCCGGCAAGGAAATCCCGCGCTTCTGCTACCACGAGCGGCTCAGCATCGCCGGCAACTGCCGCATGTGCCTGGTCGAGGTCGCGCCGGGGCCGCCCAAGCCGCAGGCGAGCTGCGCGCTGCCGGCGCAGGAAGGCCAGGCGATCAAGACCGACACGCCGATGGTCAAGAAGGCGCGCGAAGGGGTGATGGAGTTCCTGCTCATCAACCACCCGCTCGATTGCCCGATCTGCGACCAGGGCGGCGAGTGCGACCTGCAGGACCAGGCCATGCAATATGGCCGCGGCCATTCGCGCTACGACGAGAATAAGCGCGCGGTCGACGACAAATATTTCGGGCCGATCGTCAAGACCTCGATGACCCGCTGCATCCAGTGCACCCGCTGCGCCCGCTTCGCAGAGGAAGTGGCGGGGACGCCGGAAATCGGGATGCTGTTCCGCGGCGAGGACGCGCAGATCACCACCTACCTGGAAAAGGCGTTCACGTCGGAGCTGGCCGGCAATTTGGTCGACCTGTGCCCGGTCGGCGCGCTGCTCAGCAAGCCCTACAGCTTCGAGGCGCGGCCGTGGGAGCTGCGCAAGGTCCCCGGCATCGACGTGATGGACGCGCTCGGCACCAACATCCGCATGGACGTCCGCCAGCGCCAGGTGATGCGCATCCTGCCGCGCATCAACGATGCGGTGAACGAGGAATGGGCCCACGACAAGACGCGTCACCATGTGGACGCGCTGGTGCGGAACCGGCTCGACCGGCCGTGGGTGCGCGACGGCAAGGGCAAGCTCAAGGAAGCGAGCTGGGGCGACGCGCTCGAGACCTTCGCCAAGCAGTTCAAGAAGGCCGGCAAGAAGGTCGCGGCGATCGCCGGCGACCTGCTCGACGCCGAGACGATGTATGCGGCCAAGGCGCTGCTGGCGGGCGCGGGCTCGAGCCTGCTCGAAGGGCGGCAGACCGGGCTCGACTATGATGTGACGAGCCTCGCCGCGGTGCGGTTCAACACGCCCATCGCCGAGATCGAGAACGCCGATGTCGTGCTGCTGGTCGGGTCGAACACCCGCTGGGAAGCGCCGCTGGTCAACACCCGCATCCGCAAGGCGGTGCGGCGCGGCGCCAAGGTGTTCGCGATCGGGCCGGAGGTCGACCTGGCCTATCCGGTCGAGTGGCTGGGCGACGATCTGGCGCTGATCGGCAAGCTGCCCAAGGCTACGGCGGACGCGATCAAGGGCGCGGCAAAGCCGGTGCTGATCGTCGGTCCGGGCGCGCTCGCTAGGGGCGCGCTGGGCGCGGCGCTGGCGGCGTCCAAGCCCTTCATCAAGGATGGCTGGAACGGCTTCAACGTGCTGCACATCGCGGCAGCGCGGATGGCGAGCCTGCTGCTCGGCTATGCGCAGAAGGGCGGCCTCGCCGACATCGAGAAGGCCAAGCCCGAGCTGGTGATCCTCTTGGGCGCGGACGAAGTGCCGGCCGACAAGTTCAAGAACGCTTTCAAGGTCTATATCGGCCACCACGGCGACAAGGGCGCGGCCAATGCCGACCTGGTGTTGCCGGGCGCGACCTATGCCGAAAAGCATGGCACCTACGTCAACATCGAGGGCCGCGTGCAGCGGAGCGAACGCGCCGCATTCGCGCCGGGCGACGCGCGCGAGGATTGGACGATCCTGCGGGCGCTCAGCGACCTGATCGGCAAGCCGCTGCCGTTCGACCGCTTCGACCAGCTGCGTAGCGCGATGATCGCCGACGTCCCCGAACTCGGTATCGACGGCATCATCGACATGAAATGGGCGCCGCCCAAGCTGGATGCCAAGGCCAGCGGCCCCATCGGCTATCCGATCAAGGATTTCTACCTGACCAACGCGATCTGCCGCGCCAGCCCGACCATGCGCCGCTGCTCCGAAGAGCTGGTCCATGGCCATGAATATGCGGAGGCGGCGGAGTGACCTATGGAGATTCCTTGGAACATAGTGATTGCAGCGGCGGTAGCGACGCTTGGCATTTTTGCACAAAGGCGCTGGCCCAATTCGTTCTTGCCCGTGATCATGTTGATCCTCGTTGCTACGACAATAGCGATGTTGTGGATGTCATTCGCATGAGCACCGCCCAATGACGGCCTGGTTCCAACAGACTTGGCTGGGGCCGGATGGCGGCTGGTTCGTCGCCAATCTGATCCTGATCCTCGTCATCGCCCTGCCGCTGATGCTGGCGGTGGCGATGATCATCTATGCCGAGCGCAAGATCTGGGCGGCGATCGCGCTCCGCCGCGGGCCGAACGTGGTCGGTCCGTGGGGCCTGCTGCAAAGCTTCGCCGACGGACTCAAGGTGTTCCTGAAGGAAACCATCATCCCGTCGAGCGCCAACAAGGGGCTGTTCCTGATCGCGCCGATCATCACCTTCACCGTCGCGCTGATCGTCTGGGCCGTGGTGCCGTTCGACGTCGGCGTGGTGCTGACCGACATCAATGTCGGCCTGCTCTACATCCTCGCGGCGAGCAGCCTCGGCGTCTACGGCGTGATCATCGCCGGCTGGGCGTCCAATTCGAAGTACCCATTCTTCTCCGCGCTCCGCGCCGCGGCGCAGATGGTCAGCTACGAAGTCTCGATCGGCTTCGTGCTGATCTGCGTCGTGCTCTACGCCGGCACCTTCAACCTGACCGGGATCGTCATGGCGCAGAAGGGCAATGTACTGGGAATCCTCAACGGATTCGGGTTCAATCCCTTGCTATTCCCGATGGCGATCGTGTTCCTGATCAGCGCCATGGCCGAGACCTTCCGCACCCCGTTCGACCTGGTCGAGGCGGAGAGCGAGCTCGTCGCCGGTCACCAGACCGAATATTCGTCGATGAGCTTCGCGCTGTTCTGGCTTGGCGAATATGCCAACGTCATCCTGATGTGCGCGCTCAACGCCATCCTGTTCTGGGGCGGGTTCCTGCCGCCGATCGACTGGGCGCCGCTCTATTACATTCCCGGCATCCTCTGGCTGCTGGGCAAGATGTGCTTCTTCTTCTTCGTCTTCGGCTGGGTGAAAGCGACCGTTCCGAGGTACCGCTATGACCAGCTGATGCGGCTCGGCTGGAAAATCTTCCTGCCGCTGTCGCTGCTGTTCGTCGCGCTGATCAGCGGCTGGCTGATGTGGACCCGCTATGGAGTGCCGGCATGAGCATGCTGATGACCCTATTGTCAGCGACAGCACTGCCTCCAGCGCCGCCGCTTTGGAACTGCACGGCGGTCGATAACGGCCGAACTGCTATCAAGTTCTCGATCGTCGTTAATGCCGCCGGCGACGCAATCGATGCGCGGGGCCTCCCAGGAACGGATGCCCAACCGCGCGTGTTCGAAAGATTGAAGCTTCCGTCAGATATTCGCTTGCGCGTCAAGGCGCCAACGGGCGACCAACTTGTAGAGTTAAGCAACTTCGAAGGGGCAGAGCGTCCTAGGACAGTCCGCATCATCAAGGATTTAGGCCGGTCATTTCCATATCGACAAACGGTTTTGCGAGGGGTTTGTGTATCTGATCGGTCGGCCGTAACGGTTTCACCGCCAAGCGAGGTCGAACTGGAGCAGCATGGCAGTCTCTGGTGGGTGCGTCTCGCTGGCGAAAACAAGAAGCCAGTTGACGCGAGTTGGGTAGCCAATTGTACGCTGGTCAGGCCTGATGGCGGTCTGTTTGATCTCCCGATAGCTGTGACTTGGTGGTCATATGACAAACTGAGGATTGTGGTGCGCGAGGCCCAATCGGACCGGTGGCACTTTGGCCCCCTTGAACTCAATGGCAAGACCACAGCGGCGCTCCGGAAAGAGGGCTTCAAGGGCGCCCGTGGAGTATTCCAAATGAACGGTTCTGCCCAAACAAAGAATTCGGCAGATCAGGTGGGAATTGGACTCAGGCTAGAGGAGACAGGTGGGGGAATTCAGCAAGATGTCTCAGTTTCCACTTGGAATGGCAAAACCTACACGCTGATAGGTTACGGATCCTGCGATCCGGTGCCTCCTGGTACTCTTCCGAGGGCTTAGGATCATGATTGCGCGCACCATCAAGGCCTTCACGCTGTGGGAGTTCGTCAAGGCGCACGCCCTGACGCTCAAATATTTCTTCAAGCCCAAGGCGACGATCAACTATCCGTTCGAAAAGACGCCGCAGTCGCCCCGCTTCCGCGGCGAGCATGCGCTGCGCCGCTACCCGAACGGCGAAGAGCGCTGCATCGCCTGCAAGTTGTGCGAAGCGATCTGCCCGGCGCAGGCGATCACCATCGAGGCCGAGCCGCGCGAGGACGGCAGCCGCCGCACCACCCGCTACGACATCGACATGGTGAAGTGCATCTATTGCGGGCTGTGCGCCGAGGCCTGCCCGGTCGACGCCATCGTCGAGGGGCCGAACCTGGAATTCGCCACCGAAACGCGCGAGGAATTGCTCTACGACAAGGCCAAGCTGCTCGAGAATGGCGACCGCTGGGAGCAGGCGATCGCCGCCAACCTTGCCGCCGATGCGGCGTATAGATAGGGGCGGCGAACTTGTTCAAACAGGGACCATCGGTGACCCCATTTTCATCATCCCAGCGAAAGCTGGGATCAAAGATATTTCGCGCAGAGGCGCAGAGGCGCAGAGATGCCGCGCCTTTCCTCTCTGCGTCTCTGCGTCTCTGCGTGAGCAATAATTTCCCGCTTCGCGGGAGTGACGTGGAATGATCACCGTCCTTGCCTTTTACCTGTTCGCGACGCTGACCATCGCTTCGGCGGTGGCGGTGATTTTTGCGCGCAACCCGGTCCACAGCGTGCTGTGGCTGATCCTGGCCTTCTTCAACGCCGCCGGCCTGATGCTGATCCTCGGCGCCGAGTTCATCGCGATGCTGCTGGTAATCGTCTACGTCGGCGCGGTGGCGGTGCTGTTCCTGTTCATCGTCATGATGCTCAACATCGACTTCGCGCAACTGCGGTCGGGCTTCACCAGGAATTTGCCGTTCGGGCTCCTCGTGGCGCTCGTCCTTCTCGCCGAGATGGTCGTCGCCGTATCCGCGTGGAAGGCCGGCCCGGTGACCGGTGGTGTCCAGCCCGCGGCCACCACCCAACCCAATATCCAGGCGATCGGCGAGCTGCTCTACACCCGCTTCCTGTTCCCGTTCGAAATCGCCGGCCTGATCCTGCTGGTGGCGATGATCGGCGCGATCGTGCTGACCCACCGCAGCCGCGGCGATGTTCGCGGGCAGAATGTCGCGCGCCAGGTCGACCGCCGCCCGGACGAGGCGATCAAGCTTGAGCAACCGCCGGTGGGCGGGGGGGTGAAGCTGTGATTGGCCTAACCCATTATCTCGCCGTCGCCGCGATCCTGTTCACATTGGGCGTGCTCGGCATCTTTTTGAATCGCCGCAACATCATCTTGATGCTGATGGCGATCGAGCTGATCCTGCTGGCGGTGAACATCAACCTGGTGGCGTTCAGCGCCTTCCTCGGCGATTTGACCGGCCAGGTGTTTGCCATGTTCGTGCTGACCGTCGCCGCTGCCGAGGCCGCCATCGGCCTCGCCATCCTTGTCATTTTCTTCCGTCGCCGCGGCTCGATCGCGGTCGACGACGTCAACCGGATGCGCGGCTGATGCGGATTTTCCTTTTTAGTTCCCCGGCGAAGGCCGGGGCCCAGACGCCCGAAGGGCCATTTTGCGCGGCCGCGCACAAGAAATCGCCGCCACCGGCATTGAGCCGGTGTTGCGATGACTGGACCCCGGCCTTCGCCGGGGAACAGGTTCGGGCATGATGCATCCGGTAATCTTCATCGTTTTCCTGCCGTTGCTCGCCGCGATCGTCGCCGGGCTGGGCGGCCGCGTCATCGGCAAGACCGCATCGAAAGTGGTCACCACCGGCGCGCTGATGATCGGTGCGGTGCTGAGCTGGCCGATCTTCCTGAGCTACGTCGCCGGTCATGGCGAGCCTGCGGTCGTGCCGGTGTTTGAATGGATCCGCTCCGGCGCGATGAACGTCGACTGGGCGCTGCGCGTCGACACGCTGACCGCGGTGATGCTGGTGGTGGTGACGACCGTGTCGAGCCTCGTCCACCTCTACAGCTGGGGCTATATGGAGGAAGATCCGAGCCAGCCTCGCTTCTTCGCCTACCTCTCGCTGTTCAGCTTCGCCATGCTGATGCTGGTCACCGCCGACAGCCTGGTGCAGATGTTCTTCGGCTGGGAAGGCGTCGGCCTCGCCTCCTACCTGCTGATCGGATTCTGGTACCATAAGCCCTCGGCCAATGCGGCGGCGCTGAAGGCGTTCGTGGTCAACCGCGTCGGCGATTTCGGCTTCTCGCTAGGCATTTTCGGCACCTTCCTGGTGTTCGGCACCGTCTCCATCCCGGCGATCCTCGCCGCCGCGCCGGGCATGGCCGGATCGACGATTGGCTTTGCCGGCCTCAGGGTCGACACCATGACCCTGCTGTGCCTGCTGCTGTTCGTCGGCGCCTGCGGCAAGTCGGCCCAGCTGGGCCTCCACACCTGGCTTCCGGACGCGATGGAGGGCCCGACCCCGGTCAGCGCGCTGATCCACGCCGCGACCATGGTCACCGCCGGCGTGTTCATGGTCTGCCGCCTGTCGCCGATGTTCGAGACCAGCCATACGGCGACGATGGTGGTGACCTATGTCGGTGCCGCCACGGCGATCTTCGCTGCCACCGTCGGCACGGTGCAGAACGACATCAAGCGCGTGATCGCCTATTCGACCTGCTCGCAGCTCGGCTACATGTTCTTCGCCGCCGGCGTCGGCGCCTATGGCGCGGCGATGTTCCACCTGTTCACCCACGCCTTCTTCAAGGCGCTGCTGTTCCTGGGTGCGGGCAGCGTGATCCACGCCATGCACCATGAGCAGGACATGCGTTATTACGGCGGCCTCCGGAAGGAGATCCCGTGGACGTTCTGGACGATGATCGCCGGCACGCTGGCGATCACCGGCGTCGGCCTGTTCGGGGTCGGATTCGCCGGATATCACAGCAAGGACGCGATCATCGAGAGCGCCTTCGCCAGCGGCACGGTCCATGGCCATGTCGCCTTCTTCCTCGGCGTGTTCGCGGCGCTGCTGACCAGCTTCTACTCGTGGCGGCTGATCTTCCTGACCTTCTACGGAAAAGCCCGCTGGGCGGGCAGCGAGCATATCCAGCACGCCGTCCACCACATTCACGAGGATGCCGGCGAAATGCCGGCCGACGCCGACAGCGCGCACGACCATGGCTGCGCCAAGCTCGAAGGCACCGCCGGCTATCATCCGCACGAAAGCCCGTGGGTTATCCTGGTCCCGCTGATCCTGCTGGCGGTGGGCGCGGTGTTCTCCGGCTTCCTGTTCAACCACAGCTTCATCCAGCCCGAGGGCGGGCCGGAGTTCTGGCGCGGCAGCGTCGCCTTCAGCGAGCATCTGGCGCATGCCATGCACGAGGTGCCGGCCTGGGTGAAATGGTCGCCGTTCGCGGTGATGCTGATCGGCCTCGCCATCGCCTACCGCAACTACATATTGAAGCCGGAAGCGCCGGCGGCATTCGTCGCCATGTTCCCGCACCTCCACCGCTTCCTGATGCACAAATGGTATTTCGACGAGCTCTACGACGTCATCTTTGTTCGTCCGGCGATGGCCCTCGGCCGTTTCTTCTGGAAACGCGGCGACGAGCAGACCATCGACCGCTTCGGCCCGCATGGCGCCGCCTATGCGGTCGGCGTCGGCAACCGCATCACCGCGCGGTTCCAGTCGGGATATGTCTATAGCTACGCCCTGGTGATGCTGCTCGGCCTGATCGGCGCCGCCACCTGGGCCTTTTGGTGGATCCGATGAGTAGCGTGCCCGTCCTTTCCATCCTGGTCCTGCTGCCGATGGTGGCGGGCATCCTCGCCCTGTTCCAGTCGGCCAATGGTGCGCGCTGGAATGCGCTGATCACCACGCTGGTCAGCCTCGCCATCGGCGTGTGGCTGTGGACCGCGTTCGATCCGGACGGGGCGCAGTGGCAGTTCGTCGAGCATTACAAGATCGGCGGCGGCGTTTCATGGGCGATGGGCATCGACGGCATCGCGCTAGTGCTGATCGAGCTGACCCTGTTCCTGATGCCGATCTGCATCGGCGCCAGCTGGCGCGCGATCGAGAAGCGCGTGCCCGAATATATGGCCGCCTTCCTGATCATGCAGTCGCTGATGAT
This sequence comes from Sphingomonas sp., assembly GCF_023266535.1. Classification (GTDB taxonomy): domain Bacteria; phylum Pseudomonadota; class Alphaproteobacteria; order Sphingomonadales; family Sphingomonadaceae; genus Sphingomicrobium. The sequence continues at coordinate 16,673 of NZ_JAHFPY010000005.1, forward strand.
CGGCGTGTTCACCGCGCAGGACCTGCTGCTGTTCTACATCTTTTTCGAGGCCGGCCTGATCCCGATGTATTTGATCATCGGCGTGTGGGGCGGCGCCGAGCGGATCAAGGCGTCTTACAAATTCTTCCTCTACACGCTGGCCGGGTCGGTGCTGATGCTGATCGCCATGCTGGTGATGATCTTCAAGGCCGGCACGACTTCGATCCCGGTGCTGATGGCGCATGATTTCGACCCGTCGCTGCAATGGTGGCTGTGGCTCGCCTTCTTCGCCTCGTTCGCGGTCAAGATGCCGATGTGGCCGGTCCACACCTGGCTTCCCGACGCGCACGTCCAGGCGCCGACAGCGGGTTCGGTGATCCTGGCTGGCGTGCTGCTGAAGATGGGCGGCTATGGCTTCATCCGTTTCTCGCTGCCGATGTTCCCGGAGGCGTCGAACGCCTTCATTCCGTTCGTCTATGTGCTCTCCGGCATCGCGCTGGTGGTGACCTCGCTGATTGCGCTCGCCCAGACCGACATGAAGAAGCTGATCGCCTACTCGTCGGTGGCGCACATGGCGTTCGTCACCTTCGGCCTGTTCACCTTCAACCGCCAGGGCATCGAGGGCGCGATGCTAGTGATGCTGAGCCACGGACTCGTCTCGGGCGCGCTGTTCCTGTGCGTCGGCGTGATCTACGACCGGCTGCACACCCGCGAGATCGCGCGCTACGGCGGCCTTAGCGACAATATGCCCAAATATGCGCTGCTGTTCATGATCTTCACCATGGCCAGCGTCGGCCTTCCCGGCACCAGCGGCTTCGTCGGCGAATTCCTGTCGATGGTCGGCACCTATGCGGTGTCGAGCTGGGCGGGCATCACGGCGACCACCGGTATCATCCTCGGCGCCGTCTACATGCTCTACCTCTACTGGCGGATCTGCTTCGGCAAGCTGGTCCATGCCGACGCCGCGGCGATGACCGACCTCAGCATGCGCGAGCTGTGGCTGCTCGGCCCGATCGCCGCCGCGGTGTTCTGGATGGGTGTCTATCCGGAGAGCTTCCTGCGGCCGATCCGCGCCGACGTCGGCCGGCTGCTGGAGCGGGTCGAGCGCGCCCGGCCACCGGGTGACGCCCTCCTTACCGCCGGCAAGCCCGCCGCCACCCCGATCCACGCGGAAGCGCATTGATGAACCTCGCAGCGATCCTTCCCGAACTTATCCTGACGATCGGCTCGATCGCGCTGATGATGGTCGCGGCCTTCCTCGGCCGGCGCGGCAGCGCGCTGACCAGCTGGGCCTCGATCGCGCTGCTGCTCGCCGCCTGCGTGTCGCTGATCGGTCCGCCGCAGCATGCCGGGATGTTGTTCGGCGGCCAGCTCGCCGCCGACGGGTTCGGCGCGCTCGGCAAGCTCATCATCTATCTGTGCGCGGCGGTGGCGATCGTCATGGCCCACAGCTGGTTCGAGCGCGATTTCGAGCATGGCGCCGAATATCCGGTGCTGGTGCTGATGGCCGCGGTCGGCATGTCGGTGATGGTCTCGGCGACCAGCCTCGTCACGCTCTACGTCGGCGTCGAACTGAACAGCCTCGCCGCCTATGTGCTGGCCTCCTATCGCCGCACCGACGAGCGATCGGCCGAGGCCGGCCTCAAATATTTCGTCCTTGGCGCGCTGGCGTCGGGCATCATGCTCTACGGCATTTCGCTGCTCTACGGCTTCACCGGCACCGCCCAGTTTGACGGCGTGGCGGCGGCCTTCGCCCGCGAAGGTACCCAGTCGATCGGCCTGCTATTCGGCCTGGTGTTCCTGCTCGCCGGCCTGGCGTTCAAGATCAGCGCCGTACCGTTCCACATGTGGACGCCGGACGTCTATGAAGGCGCGCCGACGCCGGTTACCGCCTTCTTCGCCTCGGCGCCCAAGGTCGCGGCGGTTTTGCTTGGCGTCCGCGTCTGCCTCGATGCGCTCGGCCCGGCAATCGACGCATGGCGGCAGATCATGATCTTTGCCGCGCTGGCCTCGATCATCCTCGGCGCCGTTGCCGCTTATGGCCAGACCAACATCAAGCGGCTGCTGGCCTATTCGTCGATCAACAATGTCGGCTTCGCGCTGATCGGCCTGGTCGCGGGCGGGACTGCCGGCGCCAGCGCGGTGCTGTTCTACATGGCGGTCTATGTCGTGATGACGCTCGGCGCCTTCCTCTGCGTGCAGCGCATGCGGAACGAGGACGGCGAATATGTCGAATCGATCGACAGCCTGTCGGGCCTCGCCCAGACCCGCCCGGGCCTCGCCGCGGCAATGGCGACCTTCATGTGGAGCCTGGCCGGCCTGCCGCCCTTCTTCGGCTTCTGGCCAAAATTATTGGTGTTCCAGGCCGCAGTGAACGAGGGCTTCACGCTGCTGGCGGTGGTCGGCATTCTCGGCACGGTGATTGGCGCCTACTATTACCTTCGCATCGTCAAGGTGATGTATTTCGATGCGCCGAGCGGTCCGGCCTACGCCAAGGGGCGGGCCAACCTTGAGGGCGTGCTGATCCTGCTGGCGGCGCTGATCGTCTCGCCCCTCGGCTACGGCCTGATCGACCCGATCGCGACGCTGACCAACAACGCCGCGGGAAGCTTGTTCTGAGCCGCATCCGCATCGTCGAGCGGCTGAGTTCGACCAACAGCGCATTATTGTCGGATGATGCGGCCGTCGAAGGCGATTGGCTGGTCGCGCTGAGGCAGGAAGGCGGCAAGGGCCGCCAGGGCCGCCCATGGCAATCGATTGATGGCAATTTCACCGGTTCGACGCTGGTCGAACTGCGCCCAACCGATCCGCCGGCTCCGTCGCTGACCCTGGTCGCGGGGCTGGCGCTGATCGAGGCGGTGGATGTCGCCGCCCCCGCCATCGCAGCCTCGCTTAAATGGCCCAACGATCTGATGCTGGCCGAGGCCAAGCTGGCCGGGATCCTGCTCGAACGGTCGGGCGACCGGATCGTCGTCGGCTTTGGCGCCAATCTGGCGCGGGCGCCCGAAATACAAGGCCGCAAGACTGCCGCGCTGGGCACGGAGTTTTCGCCGCAGGCCTTCGCGCCGCTCCTGGCCGGCAAATTCGCCCAATTGCTGACCGCCTGGCGGGCTTCCGAGCCGGCGCAGTTCGCCCAGGCGTGGATGGCCCGGGCGCATCCCATTGGAACGCCGCTGGAGGTTCATAGCAGTCCATCCGAGCGCGTCTCCGGCACCTTCGACGGGATCGAGCCGGACGGAGCGATGCGGCTGAAGCGCGATGGGATGATCGACATCATCCGCGCCGGCGACGTCACGCTGGCGTGACATTTGGCCGTGCTTCGGGCTAGGGCGCGATGCGGCTCGCCGCTGTGATGCACTTAATTCAGGCCCGGGAGGCCGCTCGTTGAAATTCGCTTCAAGCCCTTTTGAAACCGTCGACTGGAAAGGCGAGCCCAGGACCGAGCATCCTGGCGAGACCGGCATGGCCTATTGGCAGACCAGGGTGCTGGGCGATGTCCGCATCCGGATGGTGGAATATTCGCCGGGCTACGTCGCCGATCACTGGTGCGATCGCGGCCACATCTTGTTCGTGGTCGAAGGCGAATTGACCACGGAATTGCGCGACGGCCGCCAATATCTTTTGAAGCCAGGCATGAGCTATCAGGTATCGGACTTTGGCGACGCCGCGCACCGTTCGGTCACGGCCAGCGGCGCGAAACTGTTTATCGTCGATTGAGGAACGACATGCTGCTCGCCATCGATGCCGGGAACACCAACTGCGTCTTCGCCCTGGTCGACGGGGAGGAGATCAAGACGCGCTGGCGGATCGCCACCGACCCGCGGCGAACCGGCGACGAATATGCCGTCTGGCTGCACCAGCTGCTCGAGCTGGAGGGCTATGGCCGGGGCGACGTCAGCCAGGTCATCATCGGCACGGTCGTGCCGCGTGCGCTGCACAACCTCGAAGTGCTGTCGAAGAAATATTTCAACGTTGAGCCGATGGTCGCTGGGCAGGGCAGGGCCGAATGGCCGATCGCGCTCGATGTCGAGGAGCCACAAAGCGTCGGCGCCGACCGTGCGCTCAACACCATCGCCGCCCATGCCAAGCATGCCGGCGACCTGATCGTGATCGATTTCGGCACGGCGACGACCTTCGACGCGATCGATTTTTCCGGCGCCTACAAGGGCGGGATCATTGCGCCGGGCATCAACCTCAGCCTCGACGCGCTGGTCGGGGCGGCAGCCAAGCTGCCGCGCGTCGCCATTTCCGAGCCGGAGGACGAGAGCGTCATCGGGCGGACCACCGAAACGCAGATGCTGATCGGCGTCTATTGGGGCTATGTGGCGATGATCGAAGGATTGGTTGCGCGGATGAAGGCCGAGATCGGCCGGCCGGTGACGGTCATCGCAACCGGCGGCCTCGCCGTCCTGTTCGACAAGCATACGGACGCGTTTGACGCGATCGAGCCCGACCTCACCATCCATGGACTGGCGCTGCTGGCCGCGCGGGCGAGCCGATGACCCCGGGAGAAGAACTGCTGTTCCTGGCCCTCGGCGGGTCAGGCGAGATCGGCATGAACGTCAACCTCTATGGCTGCCGTGGCAAATGGCTGATGGCGGACCTCGGGCTGACCTTCGCCGACTCCGATTATCCGGGCGTCGACCTGGTGCTGCCGGATCTGGAATTTATCGAGCAGCGGATGGACGATCTGGTCGGGATCGTCCTGACCCACGGTCATGAGGACCATATCGGCGCGCTTCCCTACCTCGCCGCCGATTTAAAGGTGCCGCTCTACGCCACGCCGTTCACGGCCGGCCTGATCGCCGGCAAGCTGGAGGAAGAGGGGCTGACCGGGCAGGTCGCCTTGCGGGTCATCGAGCGCGGCGGGTCGATCGATCTAGACCCATTTCGCATCACCTATGTGCCGCTGGCCCATTCGATCCCCGAAGGGAATGGCCTGCTGATCGAAACCCCGTTCGGCAATATCTTCCACACCGGCGACTGGAAAATCGACGAAGCGCCGGTGCTGGGCCACCCCAGCTCCACCGAAACCCTGACCGAGATCGGCGATGCCGGCGTGCTGGCGCTGGTGTGCGATTCAACCAATGTCTTCCAGGACAAGGCATCGGGCAGCGAATCCGGCGTCCATGCCGGGCTGCTGGAGGCCGTGACCAAGGCCAAAGGCCGGGTGCTGGTCACCACCTTCGCGTCCAACGCCGCCCGGCTGGAGACCATCGGCCGGGTGGCACTGGAGACCGGGCGGCGCGTCTGCGTCGCCGGCCGCAGCCTCGAGCGCATCCTCAAGGTTGCCAAGGCGACCGGCTACCTCAAGGATTTCCCCGAGCCGGTGCGGTTCGATGAGGCGATGCTGCTGCCCAAGCAGGAGTTGCTGATCATCGCCACCGGCGGCCAGGGCGAGCCGCGCGCGGCGCTGGGGCGGATTGCGTTCGGCCAGCACGAATTGAAACTCGCCGAGGGCGACACGGTGATCTTCTCGTCCAAGCAGATCCCGGGCAACGAGATTGCCATCGGCCGGATCATGAACGCGCTCAGCGACCTCGGCGCGCTGATCGTCACCGACCGGCAGGCGCATGTCCATGTCTCCGGCCACCCCGGCCGGCCCGAGCTGGCGGAAATGTACCGCTGGATCCGCCCGCAGATATTGGTGCCGGTCCATGGCGAGATCCGCCACATGCGCGAGCAGGCGCGGTTGGGCCTCGAGCAGGGCATTCCGAGCGCGGTCGTCCAGCGCAACGGCGACCTCATCCGCCTGGCGCCGGACGGGCCGGAGAAGATCGGCGAGGAGAGGGTCGGGCGGCTGGTGCTCGACGGCGACGTGATCCTGCCGTCCGACGGTGTGACCATCAACGAGCGCCGCAAAATCGGCTACAATGGCCTGATCACGGTCGCGCTGCCGGTGGGTGGTGACGGCCGGCTGGCCGGCAAGGTGCTGGTGCGGCCGTTCGGCGTGCCGATCGAGGAAGATCGCGACGATTTCATCGCCGACGCCGCCGACGCCGCGACCCGCGCCTATGAGCCGTCGCGTGACGCCGAGAAAGTCCGCGAAGCGGTCAGGCTGGCAGTGCGCCGCTGTGCCACGCTGTGGACCGGCAAAAAGCCGGTGGTTGAGGTCATGCTGCTCGAGGTTGCGCGATGAAGTGGACTTCGGTCCTGGCGATCTACTTCCTGGTCTTCTGTTTTTCCGCCTTCCTGCTGTTGCCGTTTGGTGTGAGGACGCATGAGGAAGTCGGCGTAGAGCGCGTGCCCGGCCAGGCCGACAGCGCGCCGCACAAATTCGATTTGCCGAGGCATTTGCTCAAGGCGGCGCTGCTCGCCTGCCTGCTGACGGCGCTGTACGTCGCCAATTATCAGTTCGGCTGGATCACCGTCGACGATCTCGACTTCTATAATTGAGTTTCCTCCCTATCGCACAGCGATGGGGAGGGGAACCAGCGTAGCTGGTGGAGGGGCGGTTGACATGCCTTCACTTACCCCTCCACCATCCTTCGGATGGTTCCCCTCCCCAGCAAAATGCAGGGGAGGAATTTTAACGCTCTTTCCCCACCGCCTGCGCCAGCGCGGCGTAGAGCTTGCCCATGTCGCTCGACATCAAGGTGACCGCGATCATTCCGCCGTCGCGCTCCGCCAGCACCCGCCGCAGCATTGCTTCAAAGTCGTGGACATAGTGATTGACGGCCGTCTGGAACTCCGGATCGGACTCATAATGGGCGGCAATGCCGCGGCCTTCCGATCCATCGAGCAGCCGGACCGCGCGCCGCGTGAACACGCCGCGGTTGCCCTTCAGATAATGGGCCCAGGCCTTGTCATCGACCTCGTCGCTGAGGATCTTCTGCACGTCGATCGAGGCCGAATGCATCGAGTCGATCAGCAGCGACACGCGGCGGGCGAAGTCCTCGCCGCTGTCCTTCAGCTGGGCCTCGCGATTGCGTTCGATATGGGCTTCCAGCGCGGCGGCGCTCTGGCCGATCGACAGCATTTGCGCGGTCAGCCGGCCCGACGCCTCGCGCGCCGTTTCGACCGCCCGGGTGGCGACATGGTCGAGCTCGGCAAGCTTGGACTCGACGCTGTCGCGCACGGCCTTTTCCAGGGCGGCGCGGGTTTGCTCGCTGAGTTCGCCGGCGCATTCCGGAATGACCTTGCCGATCGCCTCGCGGGCGCGTTCGGCGGCATGGGCGGCGGTTTCCTTGACCCGAACCAGCGCCTCAACCAGCGCCGGGCCGGTCTCGCCCGAAAGGCGACTGGCTTCGTCGCTGGCGGTGGCGATGGCGGCGCCCAGCTCGGCCAGCCGTTCTTCGGCCTGGCGAACGCCAAGGTCGACCGACGTCATCAGCGTCGCCAACCGCTCTTGCTGGTGCTCGACAATCGATGCGCCGGATTCGATCCGGCTCTGCGCCTCGATCGAGGCATCGCGCATCTGCTCGACATGGGGCCGCGCGGCCTCGGCCGATGCCAGCATTCGGGCAGCGCCGGCTTCGGCCTCGCTTAGCGTCGTGGTCATCTCGCCGGACAGCACCGCGCCAAGCCGGTCGAGGCCTTCGCGGAGGCGTTCGGAGCGGTCGGCGAGGCTGTCGAGGCTGTTGTCGTGGAGTGCTGTCGCCGAGGTGAGGCCCTCAAGCTCGCCCCGCAGGCGGCCCAGGGCGGCCTGGACATGGCTGGCGCGCTCGTCGCCAGAACGGGCGAGGTCGAGGAACCGCTCGTCGAGCGCGGCAAGCCCGCTGTCGAGATCGGCGACCAGGCGCTGCGAGGCGCGTTCCTGCTCTGCAATCCGGGTGGTCAAACTGTCGAGCGCGCTGCCGGCATGGGTCAGACGCTCGCCGAGCAGCTCCGATGCATCCATGCCCGCGCGGCCAATGCTGGCCTGGCTCTGGGCGACCAACGCCGAAATGGCCGCGGCCTGGGCGTCGATGCCGGTGCGGATTTCGGTCAGCGCTTCGGCCGAGCGGGCCAGCAATGCGTCAACCGTGGCGCTGGTCTCGGAACGGGCTTCGGATACGCGCAGGCTCGCGGCGGCTCCGGCGGCTTCGATATTGGCAAGGCTGGCGAGCAACCGCTCCGACGCTTCGCGAACGATCGAATCGGCCTGCTGCGCGTGCGCCGACAGGCTGGAGACCTGGGTCCCGAAGCCGCCGGCCTGTTCGATCGCTGTTTGACCCGCGGTGCGCAGCGTCTCGGCCATCCGCCGGGTGCTTTCCTCGGCCTGGGGCAGGTCGGTGAGCAGCACGCCAATATCGGTCCGCGCCGATTCCGCTGCCCGGTCCAGCGCTGCGCCATGTTCGGCGAGTGACTGCGACCCGCGATTGAGGTCCGCGGTGATCGCTCCCAGCCGGGTCGCGGCCTGGTCGCCCAGGCCCATCAGATCGCCTGCCATGACGCCGAGCGTGCGATGATTTTCGCTAATCTGGTGCGACAGCGCCGCCAATATGTCCTGCAGCGAGCGCGCTTCCTTGCGCATCGCGATGACCGAACGGGTGAATTTCTCGGCTTCCTTGCGGCGGGTGCGGCCGAACATCAGCCACACCAGCCCCATCAGCGCCAGCGGACCGGCGAGGATCGCCACCCATTGGGCAACGGCTGGGCTGGTCAGCGGCTCTTCGGCAAGGACCCGGCCGGCCGACCAGGCGGTGTAGCCGGTCCATAGCAAGGCGAGGATGCCAAGGGCCCAACCGAGCACCATCCGGCCGCCTTCGCTGGCGACGCCATGGACGTCGCGGATTTCGGCCCAATCCATGCGGCTGAAGCTTGGCTCCGAGTGGATCTCTTCGCCTTCGATCACCGGGATCGGAATTTCCTGGTCCTCGGCATAGCGATTGCCCTGGGCGCGATATGGATTGGTGCTCATGATCGGGGAGTTTACCACCTTTGTAGACATGCGAAAGCGACAAAAGGGCACAGTCGCCACTGGAAATTGGGACACACGCTGCCCTATGCATGGTGGCTTCAGGGGGGAATTACCGGAACGCGAGGGTGACCATGGCGCTCGGCGCCTTGATCGGGGCCTATCAGGAGGATGATGCGGGGGCCTTGCGCGCCCTGCTTCCGCTCGCCGGTCGCACGTTGATCGAATATCAGGTGCGCTGCCTCGCCGCCGCAGGCGCCGCGCCGCTGACCGTGCTGGTCGAGCGCGTGCCGCCGGCGCTCAACGAGGCATTCGAACGGCTCCGGGGCGAGGGCATCGCCGTAGTGCCGGTCAGCGATGGCAATGAGGCCGCCAGCCGGTTCGAGGCGGGCAGCCAGCTGATCCTGCTGGCCGACGGCGTGGCGCCAGACATGGGCGACCTCGAGCTGCTGCTGGAAGAAAGCGACGGCGCGATCGTCACCGTCCCCGACGACGAAGTCCATGAGGCGTTTGAGCGGATCGACGGTCACAATCGCTGGGCCGGCCTGGCCAGGGTCGATTCCAACATGCTCGGCGCGACGGCGGCAATGCTCGGCGACTGGGACCTGCAGTCGACGCTGCTGCGCCGCGCGGTCCAGGCCGGGGCGCGGCTGGTCCCGTCCAATCCCGGCGACGGGCGCGGCCCGTTCCTGACCATCGACGAGGGGGCAATGGCCGGCTTCGAACGGCGGTTGCTGGTCGCCTCCCGGACGGCGCGCGAGGATGCGGTCGCTCGCTACTTCCTGCCGGTGGTCGAGGAAGTCGCGACGGAAAAGCTGATGGAAACGGGCGTGCGTCCGTCCTGGCTGGTCATGGCGGCATTGGTCATGACCATTGCCGGCGCCTTCTGCTTCAGCCGCGGCTGGCATTTGGCGGCGCTCGGCCTGCTGTTTCTGTCGACGCCGTTCGACCTGGTAGCGCAGCGCTTGGCAACACTCCGGCTGCGGCCGCTCAGCCCGTCGATGCTGTCGCGCCGCTTGCTTTGGCCGGCAGCGGGACTGGCCTTGCTGGCGCTGGGGTGGTTCGAGGCCCGGCATGGCTCGGGCTGGGGCGCGATGATGGCGGCGCTCACTGCGGCGGCCTTTGGCGAGGCCGGGCGCATCGAACGCAATGGACGCCCGATCCCGGCCATCGAATGGCAATTTGCGCGCCGCAACGCGATCTGGCTCGCGCTGCCCTTTGCGGTGGGCGGCTGGTGGAACCTCTATCTGACGCTGGTCGCCCTCTATGCGGCAACCAGTTTCTTCACCGCCCAGCACTTCCGCCATGCGGTGGAAACAGCGCCTCATAATTGACCGCGCGTTAACCCGTTCCGTTCTATAAAAACTGGATGATGCCCGTGGAATGGCCGCTTGCTGCATCGGCAGCCGACCGCCCGGTCGATCCTGCGCGCCCGCGTGTGGGGCGCGACCGGCTGGGCGTCGCTATGGCCGATTTCTTCCTCGACGATGGCTCGCGGCTGACCGACGAGGAACGGGCGCTGATCGCCGCCATGCTGCGCGGGCTGGTCGGCGATATCGTCGATGAGCTGATCGCTGGCTTGCCCGGGTTGCTGGCCGCGCAGGCCGATCGGGGCCGCGACGGCCTGTACCGGCGCTTGCGCGCTTCCGGGCTGATGGAACGGCCCAACCTGGTTTCATTGCTGTTGCGCCGCGCCGACGAGCAGCAGCTGTCCGCGCGGGCCGACCGCAATCATCCGACCGTGGCTTCGCTGGTCAGCGACGACAGCGCCCCGGTGGCGGAAGCGGCGATGGCCCTGGCGCTGGCCAGGGGGCGCCGCCGCGACCGGTTCGGCCGGATGAGCATCGAGTTCGACGATCTTGACGCCGAGGATGCGGTCGCACTGGTCCATGCCGTCGCGGCGGGCCTGCGCGACGCGCTGTCCGACGAAGCCGATGAAGCGCTTGGGTCGGCGTCTCGCGCTTTGCTTTCGCGGCACGACGAGGGCCGCCGGCTCGACGCCGCGGTGGCCGCACTGGCCCGGGTGCTTGATACGCAGAACCGCGCCGATGACGCGCTCGTCCACCGGCTGGCCGAGGATGGCGATGCGGCGCTGCTGGTTGGATTGCTGGCGCGCCGCGCCGGGATCGACCAGCTCGACGCCTGGAATTTCTTCACCGGTGGCGAGGCCATGATGCTCGCCCGCCTGGCCGGGTGTGATCGCACCACCGCCGCGCAAATGCTCGCGGCGTTCGAGCCGATGTCGGGTGCCCACGCTGCCGAGCGGATCATCGACCGGTTCGCTGCGATCGACGATGCGGCGGTCGAGCGCTGCCGCCGCTGGCTGCGGCTCGATCCGCACTACCGCACCGCCCGCCGGGCCATGGAACAGGCCAATGGCTAGCGCGCCATTCGATGTCGGACCGGTTTCGGGCCGCGTTGACCGCGACGGCCGGCTGGTTGCCGCGGACCCGGCACTGCTGCGGTTGCAGGAAGAGGCCGGCTCATCGCTCGGCGCGCCGCTGGCGCTGCCGCAAATTGCTGCTGTCGCCCGATCGGCGATGAAGCTTGGCGTTCCGCTGTCGCGCTCGGTCATCGCCGCTTCGAGCGACCGCGATCTGGACCTGTGGGTACGGGCCGAGCCCGATGCCGAGGGCGTCACTCTGACGATCGACGGCTGGAAGGCCAAGCCTCCGGCCCCGCCACGCCTGACCCTGGTCGCCAACGAGCCGCTTGGCGGCGAGGAGGAAGCTGCAGCAAGGCCGCTCAGCCTGACGACCGATGCCGAGCTCCGGATCAAGCGGATCGATGACGAACTGGCCAATCTGCTTGGTTCCAGTGCGTCGGCTGCTGTTGGCCAGCCGCTGACCCGTCATTTCCTGCTGGCCGACAACGGCGACGGGGTGATGCCGCTGCTGACCGCACTGGCTGGCCGCGAGGACTTCACCGGCCAGCGGGCTCGCATCCGCGGACAGGGCGATGAATCACTTGTCACGTTGAAGGGGACGGTTCGCCGCACATCGGCGGACCGGTTCGACGGCTATGAAATCGAATTGGACCGGCCCGGCGAATATGCGCCTGCGGCGGCGACGGTGATCGATCCGGCGCTGGACGAAGCGCTGCGCTCGCCGCTCGACCGGATCATTGCCGCGGCGGAGCGCATTTCCGACCGGAGCGAAGGGCCGCTGCGCAGCGATTATGCCGCCTACGCTGGCGACATCGCCGCAGCCGGCCGTCATTTGCTGTCCGTAATCCGCAACATGACCGACCAAGAAGCCGCCAAGGCCGCCAGCCAGCTCGACATGGCCGAAGCCGCCGAGGAGGCGATCCAGCTGGTCCAGGCGAGGGCGGAGGAGCGCTCGATCCAGATCGAGCTGGTTGGCGCCGACCAGCCGCTCAATGCTGTGGGCGAACAGCGAGGCGCAGTGCAGATCCTGGTCAATTTGCTTGGCAATGCCGTGCGCCACTCACCCGACAAGGGCACCATCGCGGTGATCGCCGAGCGAAAGGGCGATCAGGTCACGGTTACGGTCGCCGATGAAGGCCCGGGCATCGACCAGGCCGACCAGGAGCGCATCTTCGAGAAATATGAGCGGATCGGCGACGCGCCAGGCGGTATCGGCTTGGGTCTGGCCATTTCACGACGTCTGGCCCGCTCGATGGGCGGCGACGTGATGCTGCAAAGCGCGTTGGGCCAGGGCGCGCGGTTCACGCTCCTGTTGCCGTCAGCCTAGCGCTTCGAAACGGCGACATAGTCGCGCTGGGTCGCGCCGACGTAGAGCTGGCGCGGGCGGCCGATTTTCTGCTCGGGATCGGAAATCATCTCGTTCCACTGCGCCACCCAGCCGACGGTGCGGGCCAGCGCGAACAGGGCGGTAAACATTTCGGTCGGGAAGCCGATCGCGTTGAGGATGATGCCCGAGTAGAAATCGACATTCGGGTAGAGCTTCTTTTCGATGAAATAATCGTCGTTGAGCGCAATATGCTCGAGCTCGCGGGCGACATCGAGCACCGGATCGCTGACCTTCAATTCCTTCAGCACCGCTTCGGCGGTCTGCTGCATGACCTTCGCCCGCGGGTCGTAATTCTTGTAGACGCGGTGGCCGAAGCCCATCAGGCGGAACGGGTCGTTCTTGTCCTTGGCCCGGGCGACATATTCCTTGATGTGCTTTACGTCGCCGATTTCACGCAGCATGTTGAGCGCGGCCTCGTTGGCGCCGCCATGCGCTGGGCCCCACAGGCAGGCGATGCCGGCGGCGATGCACGCAAACGGGTTGGCGCCCGACGAGCCGGCCAGGCGGACGGTCGAGGTCGAGGCATTCTGCTCGTGATCGGCATGGAGGATGAAGATCCGGTCCATCGCCTTTTCGATGATCGGGTTGACCTCATAGGGCTCGGCCGGGACGCCGAACGTCATGCGCAGGAAGTTGCCGGTGTAGCTGAGGTTGTTCTGCGGATAGAGGAACGGCTGGCCGATCGAATATTTGAAGGCCATCGCGGCGATGGTCGGCATCTTGGCGATCAGCCGGTGGGAGGCGATCAGCCGCTGCTGCGGATCGGTGATGTCGGTCGAGTCATGGTAGAAGGCGCTGAGTGCGCCGACCACGCCGCACATGATCGCCATCGGGTGAGCGTCGCGGCGGAAACCGCGATAGAAGGTCGCCAGCTGCTCGTGCAGCATGGTGTGGCGGCTGATGGTATAGCTGAATTCCTCCAGCTCCTTCTTCTTCGGCAGGTCGCCGTGGAGCAGCAGATAGGCCACTTCCATGAAGTTGGACTGCTCGGCGAGCTGGTCGATCGGATAGCCGCGATGGAGCAAAATCCCCTGGTCGCCGTCGATGTAGGTGATCGCGCTCTGGCAGCTGGCGGTCGAGGTGAAGCCGGGGTCGTAAGTGAACTTGTCGGTCTCGCCGTAGAGCTTGCGGATATCGATCACGTCCGGACCGACCGAGCCTTCCATCAGCGGATAGGAAAAATCGCCGCCTTCGGTGGTGAGTTTGACGGTCTTTGCGGTCATTTGGTCGGCTCCAGCATATGATCGGCGATGCGGGCGAGGCTCTCGTCTTTGCCTAGCAGGACAAGAACGTCGAAGATCCCCGGCGAGGTCGTCTTGCCCGTCAGCGCCGCGCGGAGCGGCTGGGCGAGCTTGCCTAGCTTAAGTCCGCTCTGCTCTGCAACATCCCGCACTGCAGCATCCAACGTATCGTGCTCCCACTTCGGCGCCGCAGCAAGGGCGTCGTGTGCAAGTGCGAGATGGGTACGCGCCTCGCCCGTGAGAAGGTCGGCGGCCTTTTCATCCAGCGGCAGCGGGCGTTTCGCGAACAGGAATTCGGCTCCTTCGGCCAGCTCGTTCAGATTGTGTGCGCGGGCCTTCAATTCCGGCATAGCGCGGACGAGCAGCGGAAGTTCCTCATAGGCGAGGCCGAACTTGCGCGAGATGAGCATCGCCAGCCGCGTGTCGTCGGCTTCGCGCAGGTAATGGCCGTTGAGGTTTTCGAGCTTCTTCAAGTCGAAGCGCGAAGGGCTTTTGCCGACATGGTCGACGTCGAACCACTCGATTGCCTGGTCGCGGCTGATGATCTCATCATCGCCATGGCCCCAGCCGAGGCGGAGTAAATAATTGAACAGCGCCTCGGGCAAAATGCCGAGCTCGTCGCGATAGGCGTCGACTCCGAGCGCGCCGTGGCGCTTGCTCAATTTGGCGCCGTCGAAGCCGTGAATCAGCGGCACATGGGCATAGGTCGGGACCGGCCAGCCCATCGCCTTGATGATCGCCAGCTGCCGGAAGGCGTTGTTGAGGTGATCGTCGCCGCGGATGACGTGTGTAACGCCCATATCGAAATCATCGACGACCACGGCCAGCATGTAGGTCGGGGTCCCGTCGGAGCGCAGCAGGATAAAGTCGTCGATCTCGGCATTGGCGACGGTGACACGTCCCTGGACCAGATCGTCGATGACGGTTTCACCGTCCTGCGGCGCCTTGATGCGAATGACGTAGGGCTGGCCTTCCGGCCAATCGCTGCGCTCGCGCCACGGGCTGTTGATGCGAAACGGCTTGCGTTCGGCCTGCGCCTTCTCGCGCGCCGCGGCCAGCTCGTCCTGGGTCATGTAGCAGCGATAGGCCGCGCCCATGTCGATCAGCTGGTGCGCGACCTCGGCGTGACGCTTTTCGAACTGCGACTGGAAATAGGGTTCGCCGTCGCCGCTGATCCCCAGCCAGTCGAGCCCGTCGAGGATGGCGTCGATCGCTTCCTTGGTCGAGCGAACCTTATCGGTATCCTCGATCCGCAGCAGATATTTTCCGCCATGGTGGCGCGCGAACAGCCAGTTGAACAGCGCGGTACGGGCGCCGCCAATGTGCAGGTAGCCGGTGGGCGAGGGCGCAAAGCGAGTGACGACGCCTTCGATTTTGCCGCTTGCGCTCAACCGATCTTTCCTCTTGTCTGCTGGGGCCGAATGGACTGGACGAGCGCCCCTATCACAGAGGACGCGCCGCTGGAACCGGCGCATCGACGCTTTTTGTCCCCAAGAATCCTGGCGCCATTTTCGGCAGTTTTCGAGTGCATTGAAGCATTTCTTGAGGAACAGCGGGCTCAGCTGCCGCTGTGGTTCACGGCGGCGTTCGCGACCGGCATCGCCGCCTGGCTGTGGCTGCCCGATCGCATTGGCTGGAGCGCGGCGATTTTGCTCGGCCTGGGGATGACCGCCGGCGGCGTGACGCTGGGCGCCGGTCGGACCGGCCGGGCGCTGCTGTTCGGCGGTCTGGCCATGGTGGCGGGGTGCGGCCTGATCTGGTGGCGGAGCGAATTAGTTGCGGCAACTCGGCTCGACCGGCCGCAGGTCGTGGCGTTTGAGGCGAGGGTGGACAAGGTCGAGGCGCGCGCCGCCAAGGGGGACGTTCGGCTGACGCTGGTTCCCGAGGCGCCCGGCATGCCGCCGCTGGTCCGGGTTTCGGTCCCGGAGGAGGATGTCGCGTCGGGTCTCGGCGACGGCGCCAAAGTCCGACTCAAGGCCCGGCTGCAGCCGCCGCCACCGATGGCGCTGCCCGGAAGTCATGATTTCGCGCGCGACCTATGGTTCGCCGGGATCGGCGGCGTCGGCCGGGTGGAGGTCATCGAGCCGGCGCCGGGCGGCGGCCTCGATGCGCTGCGGGATCGGCTCGGCCGCCATATTCGCGAACAATTGCCCGAAGGTGCCGGCGGCATTGCCACCGCGCTGGCGACTGGCGACCAGGCGGCGGTCAGCGAGGAAGATGCCGGGGCGATGCGCCGCTCCGGCCTGGCCCATCTGCTATCGGTCAGCGGCCTGCACATCGCCGCCGTGGTCGGGGCGGCGATGTTGCTGACGCTCAAATTGCTGGCGCTGAGCGAGCGGCTGGCGCTGCGGTTCAACCTGGTACTGGTGGCGGCGGGAGCGGGGGCGCTCGCCGGGGTTGGCTATACGCTGCTGACCGGGATGCAGGTGCCGACCGTGCGCTCCTGCATCGCCGCGCTGCTGGTGCTGGGCGGAATTGCGCTGGGCCGCGACGCGATCAGCCTGAGGCTGGTCGCGGTCGGGGCGCTCGTGGTGCTGCTGGTCCGTCCGGAGGCGCTTGCCGGCGCCAGCTTCCAGATGAGCTTCGCGGCGGTCACCTCGATCATCGCCCTGCATCATTGGGAGCCGGTGCGGCGCCTGCTCGGTCCGCGCGAGGAAAGCTGGGCGGCGCGCATGTTGCGCGGCATTGTCGGACTGTTGCTGACCGGCCTCGTCGTCGAGATCGCGCTGATCCCGTTCGCGCTCTACCATTTCCATCGCGCCGGGCTTTACGGCGTTGCCGCCAACCTCATCGCCATCCCGCTAACCACCTTCGTCATCATGCCGCTGGAGGCGCTGGCGCTGATGTTCGACCTGGTCGGGCTGGGAGCGCCGCTATGGACGGCGGCCGGCTGGTCGATCGAGGCGATGCTGCACCTGGCTCATCGCGTCGGCGAGGCCGAGGGCGCGGTGGCGATGTTGCCGACCATGCCGCGCTGGGCCTTTGCCCTGATGATCTGCGGCGGCCTGTGGCTATGCCTGTGGAGCGGGCGCGTCCGCCGCTGGGGTCTTGTGCTGTTCGCTGCTGGCGTGCTTGGCGCCGCGACCGCGCCGGTTCCCAGCCTGCTCGTCACCGGAGATGGCCAACATCTGGCATTGGTCCGCGACGATGGCGTGCCGGTGCTGCTGCGTAGCCGCAGTGGCGACTTCGTCCGCGACTTGATGAGCGAGGCATCGGCCTATGACGGCGACCCGCTGGCGCTCGAGGAGCAGCATTTCGCGCGTTGCAGCCGCGACGCCTGCGTCGCCGACCTGGTCGAGAAAGGCCGTGCCTGGCGCTTGCTCGCGATCCGCAGCCGCAACCGGATCGACTGGACTGACCTCACCCGTGCCTGCGCCGACGCCGATATCGTCGTCGCCGACCGGCGCCTGCCGCGTGCATGCACCCCTCGCTGGCTCAAGCTGGATCGCGAGGCACTGGAGAGGTCCGGCGGAATGGCAATTTATCTTGGTGAGCGGCCGCGCGTCGCGACGGTGGCCGGCCGCGTCGCCGCCCATCCCTGGGCAGGCTGACTGCTAGTTCGGCATGCGGGTGTCGACCGCGATCCAGTTGGTTTCCCAACTGACCCCGCCGTCAGCCGAATAGCCCTGCTCGAAGCGGGCTTCATTGGCCGACACGTTAGTAATGACGAAGCGCACCAGCACCACTCGCCCGTCAATCGTGTCCTGCCCATAAAAGGTGCCGCGGCCCTTGCCGTCGAACCCGCCATAGACCGGCGCGGTCATCACGCCACCGCGAACGGTCGCATAGTTGAGGCTCCATTGGCGCGACTGTGGGCTGTAAAGACGGAGCGACACACCCTCGATCGCGCCCTTCGCATTCTTGACCGATAGCTCGACGCTGTTGGCCCGCCCGTCGAGGATCGGTTTGACGATGCTGGTCCCCTGAAACTCGGCCCAGTCCGGCGCAGCACCCGACAAGGGATTGCGGAGCACGCGAACATGGGTCGCCCAACTGCCGAACTCCCAGTCGAAATCGTGCTGGCCGTCTCGCTGGGCCGCGGTTGCGGGTGCAGGGGTTTGAACAGCATTGGCAGGAACGGCCGTTACAGCCATGCCGAGGGCAGCTGACAGGAGCAGCCCTAACCGTTTCACTGATCCTGTCATGGAAATCCCCTATTCAGCGGTCTGCCACACCGCCAATTCGCTGCCCGACGGGTCGATGAAGTGGAAGCGGCGCCCGCCGGGGAAGGAAAAGATTGCCTTGGCGATGATCCCACCGGACTTCATTACCGCATCGAAGGCGGCTTCGAGGTCGTCGACGCGGATCACCGGCAGCGGCGCGGCCAGCGCCTCGCTCGGCTGGCCATTGAGGCCAAGGTCGACGTCGCCACTGGTGGTTGCCGCATAGTCCGGCCCGTAATCGGTGAAGGTCCAGCCGAACGCCTTGGCGTAAAATCCGCGCGTCAATTCATGCGCGGTGACGCTGGGAAGTTCGACATAATCGATCCTGGCCATGGCCGGGTCAGTAACGGCGGATCAGGCCGGAAAGGCGGCCCTGGATGGTCACCCGGCTCTCGTCATAGCGCTGCGGCTCGTAGGAGCGGTTGGCCGGGTCGAGCCGGATCATCTGCCCTTCGCGGCGATAGGTCTTGAGGGTCGCTTCCTCATTATCGATCAGGGCGACGACAATTTCGCCGTCGCGGGCGCTGTCGACCCTGCGGATCAGCGCGAAGTCGCCGTCGAGAATGCCTTCGTCGACCATCGAATCCCCGGAAACCTCGAGCGCATAATGCTCGCCCGGGCCGAGCAGCGCGGCCGGAACCGCAAAGCCTTCGGTGCCCTGCAGCGCCTCGATTGGCGTGCCGGCGGCGATCCGCCCGTGCAGCGGGATCTCGATCGTGTCGTTGGCCGCCGCGGGAGTGACCGGCCGCGCCGCCATTGGCGCAACTGCTACCGCCGGCGCCGCAATGTCGGGCATCTTCACGACTTCCAATGCACGGGCCCGGTTGGGCAGGCGGCGAATAAACTGCCGCTCTTCCAGCGCCGAAATCAGCCGGTGCACACCCGACTTGGACTTGAGGTCGAGTGCCTCGCGCATTTCATCGAAGCTGGGCGACACGCCAGTGGCCGACAGGCGCTGGTGAATGAAGTTCAGCAACTCATGCTGCTTGGCGGTGAGCATCGGACCCCTCCGTTCGGAACGAATAGAGAACGTGTAGGCAACAAACCGACTCGCGTCAAGCGGGAAGCCGACATGACTGCAGAAAGGCCGACAGCAGTGGCCGGCCCTGTTCGGAGGCGACGCTTTCGGGGTGGAACTGGATGCCGTGCACGGGTGCGCGGGCGTGCCGCATGGCCATGACCGTGCCGTCCTCGCTCCACGCATTGGCGATCAGTGGCGGCAGCGGATCGGTCACGGCGAGCGAATGATAGCGGGTCGCGGCGAAGGGTGAGGGCAGGCCTTCGAACAGGCCGCTGCCGTCGTGCCTGACGCTGGCGACCTTGCCATGGACCGGCCAGGTCCGCTCGACCTTGGAACCGCAGGCCAATGCAATTGCCTGATGGCCGAGGCAGACCCCGAGCAGCGGCTCGCGCCGCTCGATGCAGGCGGCGGCCAAGGCGACCGAAATGCCGGCATCTTCCGGCGTTCCCGGGCCCGGTGAAATCAGGATGCCGTCGGCGCTGGAGCCGATCGCTTCCTCGACCGTCAGCGCGTCGTTGCGCTTGACCGCCACTTCGGCGCCAAGGGCGGCGAGATAGTCGACCAGCATGAAGGTGAAGCTGTCGACATTGTCGATCACCAGGATGCGCGACGCGCTCACCCCATTATTGATCCGCGCCCGAATAGCGCTTCTTGGCCGCTTCGATCGCGTCCTCGTTGCGCTTGATGCTCTGGTCGGCCTTCATCGCCAGCAGCATCTGCTCGCCAAGTTCGTCCGGCACCTGCTTCTGGAATTCCTGCTGGGTCTGGACGATCAGCCCAGGGGCAGTGAGCGCATTGCCCGGCACGATCTTGTCGGTCTTGACGATGAAGAAGCCGCGACCCTTGGGGTCCGCGACCATCCGGCTTTTGCCTGCCGCCAGCGTGAACAGCATCCTGAGCGCGGTGACGGCATTGGGGTCGGCCTGCGAAAGCTGGATCCGGCGCGCCGACATCGGCTGGACCGGAGGCAGGGCGACGCCGGCCTCGGCGATCGCCTGGTCCATCGGCATGCCCTTGGCCACCTTGGCGGCGATTTGCGCTGCCACGGCCTGGGCGCGGTCGTTTGCCTTGCGGTGGATCCAGTCCTCGCGCACGCGGTCCTTGATTTCGGCCAGCGGCGCCGGTGCGGCTTCCATGATCCGGTCGACCGCGACGATCACATAGCCGCCGTCATTGGGCAGGTTGACCACTTCGGGGTCATCGTCGACCGCCATGGTGAAGCCGGCCTTCAGGGCCGGCTGCAGTTCGGCCGGGAATTTATAGGCCGCGTCGGTGCGCGCCACGCCGCCCGAGTTGACCGCCGGGGTGGTGATGACCGGCAGCTTGGCCGCGCCGACCGCCTCGGCGAAGCTGGCGCCGCCGTCGATCTGGTCCTCGACCTTGGTCACCAGGTCGGTCAGCGCGTCCTTGCGCTTGCTGGCGGTGAGCAGGGTCGCGATCTCGCCGCTGGCCTGGGCAAGGCTCTTGCCGGTGGCGCCGCGAATGTCATCGATCTTGATAACGTGCCAGCCGAGGTCGGAGCGGATCGGCCCGACCACCGCGCCCTTGGCCGCGCCGAACGCCGCATTGGTCACGCCCGCACCGGCCAGGCCGGTGAACTCGGCCTTGCTCTGCGGCCCGACGCTGACGTCCTCGGCGGACAGCCCTGCCGGCGCCGCGGCGTCGACGAAGCTGGCGCCGGATCGGGCGCGGGCGGCTATCGCATCGGCCTGCTTCTTGTCCTGGACGACGGCCTGGCTGATCACCCGGGTTTCGCTGCCGGCGTAGGTCGCCTGGTTGGCCTTGTAATAAGCCGCGATCTCGGCCTCGCTCGGGGTGAGATGGGCGACCGACTCAGGGCCGATCTTGGCCAGGCGCAGGACGCGCTGCTCCGCTACCATGTAACGCGGCCGGTTCCGGGCATAGAAGGACTGCAAATCGCCGTCCGACGGATTGAGGCCGGCCTTGAATTGTTCGACCGGAACCAGCGACAGCTGGCCCTGGCGGCCTTCCAGCAGCATCGCCGCATAGGGGCGGGCCACGCCGACCGGCACCTTGGCTTCGACCGCGGTCGGCGCCAGCACCAGGCGCTGCGTCAACGCCACTTCCAGCAGGCGGCGGAGGTCGGCATTGGTCAGCTGCTGTTGCTGGAGGAATGATGCATAGGCCTGCTCGCTGAACTTGCCGTCGAGGCCCTTGGCTTGCGGCAGGCTGGCGATTTCGCCGTCGATCAGCCGCTTCGACAGGATGAAGCCGTGGTCGGTGGCAAAGGCGATCAGCGCATGCTCGTCGACCAGGCCGCCGAGAATATCGTCAAAATGTGGGGCAAGGGTGGCGTAGGTCGCTTCCGGATTTTGTTGCCGCTGTTCGTTGAGCGCCCGCTTCATCGCGTTGTCGAGGTCGCGCTCGCTGACCGGTTCGCCGTCGATCTTGACCAGCGTCCCCTTGCTCATCCCGAAATTGCCGGAAAAGACGCTGCGGATGTCCTGCATCGCGAAGCCGGCGAGGATCATCAGGAGGATCAGGACCATCAGGCCCGTGCCGACCGCGGATTTGGACAGGCGGCGGAAGAAAGAAAGCATGAACGTCTCTTGGCTTTGAAAATGGTCGGGGTCGCTTTAGGGGCGGCACTCTGTAACGGCAAGCAGGGTGAAGGGGCGATTTATGGCGCGGCGCAAGCTGGTGGCGGGCAACTGGAAAATGCATGGTCTGGCGGCCGACCTGGCGGAGGTCGTCGCGGTGTCAAACGCCGCACGAACCGCCGGCTGCGACGTCGCCCTGTGCCTGCCGGCGACATTGATCGAGCGTGCGGTGCGCGCCGCCCCCGGATTTCCGATCGGCGGCCAGGATGTCCACCAGGCCGACAAGGGCGCGCATACCGGTTGCGTCTCCGCCGCCATGCTGCTCGATGCGGGTGCCAGCCTGACCATCGTCGGCCATAGCGAACGGCGCGAGGCCCAGGGCGAAACGGACGCCAATGTAAAAGCCAAGGCAGAGGCAGCGCTGCTTGCCGGGCTCGACGTGATTCTCTGCATCGGCGAAAGCGACGCGGTGCGCGAAGCCGGAGCGGCGGTGCCAACCGTCTTGGCGCAGCTCGATGCGTCCTTGCCCGCGTCGGTGGCCGATCCATCCCGTTTCTCGGTCGCCTATGAGCCGATCTGGGCCATCGGGACCGGCAAGGTGCCGTCGGTCGGCGACATAGGCGAAATGCATTCCGCGCTGCGCGGGAGGCTTAAGGCCGCTTATGGCGAGGCCGGTGATGCCATCCGCATCCTTTATGGTGGGTCAGTCAAGGCGTCGAACGCGGCCGAGATCTTCGCGGTCGAGGATGTCGATGGTGCGCTGGTCGGCGGGGCCAGCCTCAATGCGACGGACTTCCTGCCGATCATCCAAGCGGCGCGTTGAACATTCGCGTGTCCGCCGCTATCTGGCGCTTCGAATTCTCCTTTTCCGAATAGGCATTTCCGATGTTCACCTTCCTGCTCGTCCTCCAGACGCTGATTGCCGCCTCACTGGTCGCGGTCATTCTCATGCAGCGTTCGGAAGGCGGCGGACTGGGCGTCAGCAGCTCTTCGGCCGGCCTGATGACCGCCCGCGGCGCGGCGGATTTCCTGACTCGCGCCACCGCGATCCTCGGCGGCCTGTTCATCACCATCTCGATCCTGCTCGCGGCGATCGCCGGGGTCAGCCGCGAATCGACCACGGTCGACACCAGCCTGGCCAAGCCGGTCGAGCAGCAGGCACCGGTCGCACCCGCGGCCCCGGCTCCGACGAGCAACCAGGGCGCTCCGGCCGTTCCCGACGCCCAGTAGGCAGATCGGTCGCTTTTTCGTCTTTTTTGATTTGAGCGCTTGCCTAACGAGGCAAAGCGCCCCTAAGGCCCGACTCCCATGGCGCGGTATGTCTTTATCACCGGCGGCGTGGTTTCCTCGCTCGGCAAAGGTCTTCTCGCAGCGTCCCTCGGGGCGTTGCTGCAGGCGCGCGGCTATTCCGTGCGCATCAGGAAATTCGACCCCTATCTGAACGTCGATCCGGGCACGATGTCGCCTTATCAGCATGGCGAAGTCTATGTGACCGACGACGGGGCGGAGACCGATCTCGACCTTGGTCATTATGAGCGCTTCACCGGCGTTTCGGCGCACCAGTCCGACAACATCACTTCGGGTCGCATCTATCGCGACATCATCGCCCGGGAGCGGCGCGGCGATTATCTCGGCGCGACCGTGCAGGTCGTCCCGCATGTCACCAATGCGATCAAGGAATTCGCCCAGGCCGACATCGAGGGGCTCGACTTCGTCATCTGCGAGATTGGCGGGACGGTCGGCGACATCGAAAGCCTGCCGTTCGTTGAGGCCATCCGCCAGCTGAAGAACAACCTCGGCCGCGGCCAGAGCTGCTTCATCCATACGACGCTGGTGCCCTACATCGCCGCCGCCGGCGAGCTGAAGACCAAGCCGACCCAGCATAGCGTCCGCGAACTGACCAGCTACGGCATCCAGCCGGACGTGCTGCTGTGCCGGGCCGACCGGCCGATTCCCGAAAGCGAGCGGGCCAAGATCGCCCTGTTCTGCAACGTTCCCACGGAAGCGGTCATCCAGGCGCTCGATGCCCGGTCGATCTATGACGTGCCGCTGCAATATCATGCAGAAGGGCTCGATGACGAAGTGCTCAAGGTCTTCGGCATCGATGATGCGCCCGCGCCCGACATGGCGCGCTGGGACGACATCATGGACCGGGTCGACCATCCCGAGGGCGAGGTGACGATCGGCGTCGTCGGCAAATATGTCGGCCTTCCCGACGCCTACAAGAGCCTCCGCGAGGCGCTGGTCCACGGCGGCATCGCCAACCGGGTCAAGGTCAACATCGAGTGGCTCGACGCGGAAATGTTCGAAGGCGAGGATACCGACCTGGCGGCCAAGCTCGAGCCGCTGCACGGCATTCTCGTGCCCGGCGGCTTTGGCGAGCGCGGCAGCGAAGGCAAGATCGCCTCGGTCCGGTTCGCGCGCGAGCGCGAGGTGCCCTTCTTCGGCATCTGTCTCGGCATGCAAATGGCCTGCATCGAGGGCGCCCGGAACACCGCCGGCATCGCCGCCGCATCGACCACCGAATTTGGCGAGACCGCGGAGCCCGTGGTCGGCCTGATCACCGAATGGATGAGCCCCGAAGGCCTGCAGAAACGCAACGCCGACACCGATCTTGGCGGAACGATGCGGCTCGGCGCCTATGCCGCCACATTGGGCCACAACAGCAAGGTCGCCGAGCAATATGGCACGACAGAGATCAGCGAGCGGCATCGCCACCGCTACGAGGTCAACGTCCATTATCGCGACGCGCTCGAGAAGGGCGGACTGATCTTCTCCGGTATGTCGCCCGACGGCGAACTTCCGGAAATCGTCGAGCGCCCTGACCATCCCTGGTTCATCGGCGTCCAGTTCCACCCCGAATTGAAGAGCCGGCCCTTTAACCCGCACCCGCTTTTCGCCGGGTTTGTCGGCGCGGCGGTAAGGCAAAGCCGACTCGTTTGATTCCCTCTCCCCGGCGGGGAGAGGGTAGGGTGAGGGGGTACAACGTCACGAAGTAAATTCGTGACGTCGATCGGGTTCAGCTGCGCTGACCCGTCGGCCGGCGTTCAACATCTCTACGCGCTGCCTCGCCTTTGCTTTGCAAAGCCTCCGCTGCGCTCGGTGTCTCATGTTACGATTCATTTGTCGTTCATGGACGAAGGCGTTACCTCCGCTTCATGCAGGGGAAGCTCATTGTCGGCACCTTCCTGATTGCGACCCTCGGGTCGCCGTCAGTCGCCGCCGTGCAACAGCCCCCGCGCCAGACCTGTTCGAAGGGCGAGCAGCCGCAGCAGGTCCAGCAGCGCCAGCAATGGGCCCAGCAGCAACCGCCACGCAACAAGCCGCAGGGCTGCCCGATCACCCGGTCGATCCCGTCGGTGGTCGATCCGACTCCGACCTTCCTGCTCTAACGTTCGCTCCCCATTGTCGGACCGCGACTCGCACCCTAATTGAGCGCGATGAGCAACGTCATTTCCAGCCGCCTGATCGTCCTTGGTTCCGGTCCCGCGGGCTATACCGCCGCCATTTATGCCGCGCGCGCCGGCCTCAATCCGATTGTCGTCCAGGGCATTCAGCCGGGTGGCCAGCTGACCACCACCACCGACGTCGAAAATTACCCGGGCTTCCGCAGCGTCATCCAGGGCCCCTGGCTGATGGAAGAGATGCAGGCCCAGGCCGAGCATGTCGGCACCAAGGTGGTGTGGGACCACATCTCCGAAGTCGACCTGTCGCGCCGCCCGTTCGTGCTGAAGGGCGACAGCGGCGGCGAATATCATGCCGATGCGCTGGTCATTGCCACCGGCGCCCAGGCCAAATGGCTCGGCCTGCCGTCCGAAGAGCATATGAAGGGCAAGGGCGCCTCGGCCTGCGCGACCTGCGACGGTTTCTTCTATCGCGGCAAGAAGGTCGCGGTGATCGGCGGCGGCAATACCGCGGTCGAAGAGGCGCTTTACCTCACCAATCACAGCCATGACGTGACCGTGATCCACCGCCGCGATTCGCTCCGCGCCGAAAAGATCCTGCAGGACCGGCTGTTCGCTCACCCGAACATCAAGATCATCTGGGACAGCGAGGTCGCCGAATTTGTCGCCGGCGGCATGCCGGACGCGCTGGTCGGGCTCGACGTCCGCAACGTGAAGAGCGGCGCGATCACCCGACTCGACGTCGACGGCGCTTTCGTCGCCATCGGCCACACGCCCGCGACCGAGCTGTTCCAGGGCAAGCTCAAGCTCGACTCCGAAGGCTATATCCTGGTCGAGACCAGCACGACCCGCACGTCAGTGCCGGGCGTGTTCGCCTGCGGCGACGTGATGGACAAAATCTACCGCCAGGCGGTCACCGCCGCCGGCACCGGCTGCATGGCCGCGCTCGATGCCGAGAAAT
Source organism: Sphingomonas sp. (assembly GCF_023266535.1). Lineage (GTDB taxonomy): Bacteria > Pseudomonadota > Alphaproteobacteria > Sphingomonadales > Sphingomonadaceae > Sphingomicrobium. Next base: position 42,615 of record NZ_JAHFPY010000005.1, read on the forward strand.
TCCTCGCGGCAGAGGAGTTCGGAGCGCTTCAGGCTGCCGAATAGATCGAACTAAAAGAAGGTCGTCAGCCAGAAGAACAGGGCAGCCACGGCTCCCGAACAGGGGATCGTGATCACCCAGGCGGTGACGACGTTGCCCGCCACGCCCCAGCGCACCGCCGAAGCGCGCCTGGCGACGCCCGCGCCGATCACCGCGCCGGTGATGGTGTGCGTGGTCGACACCGGAATGCCGAACCAGCTGGCGCCGAACAGCATGACCGATCCGCCGGTCGAGGCGGCGAAACCCTGGTGCTGCGACAGCTTGGTGATGCGGCTGCCCATCGTCTCGATGATCCGCCAGCCGCCGGTCATCGTCCCCAGGCCGATGGCGATATAGCAGCTGATCGCCACCCAGTGCGGCACATGGAATTCGCCGTGCAGATAGCCGGTCGAATAGAGCAGCACGGTGATGATCCCCATCGTCTTCTGCGCATCGTTAAGGCCGTGGCCGACCGAATAGGCCGCCGCCGAGACTAGGTGGAGCGCACGAAAGCTCCCTTCGGCTCCGCGGTTCGAGGCCCGCACCGCCAGCCAGCTGCTCAGCAGCATGATCAGCATTGCCACCAGCATGCCCAGGAACGGCGCCAACGGGATGAACAGCAGTGTCTTGCTGAGGCCGGTCCACTGGATCGTGCCGGTCCCCGCCGCCGCCACGCCAGCGCCGACGATCCCGCCGACCAGCGCGTGGCTGGACGAGGAGGGTATGCCCTTCAGCCAGGTAACGACGTTCCAGAACATCGCCCCGACCAGCGCCGCAAAGACCACCGCCGGCGTCACCATGTCCTTGTCGATCAGGCCCTTGCCGATGGTGTCGGCGACCTTGTGCAGGGCGGGGAACCAAAGCGTGAGGAAATAGGCCGCGAAGTTGAAGAAGGCGGCAAAGGCCACCGCCTGCACCGGGCCGAGCAGCTTGGTCGCGACCACCGTGGCGATGGAGTTGGCGGCATCGTGGAGGCCGTTCAAATAATCGAACGCCAGCGCCAGGACGACCAGCCCGACCAGCAGCGGCATCGCCAGTTCATGCATCGGGGCGCGTCCGCTCAGCTATGTTCGATGACGATGCTGTCGATGACGTTGGCGACGTCCTCGAACGCGTCGACGATCCGCTCGAGATGCTTGAAGATCTCGCGCTTGACGATGAAGTCGATGGCATTGCCGTGGCGATGAGCTTCGAAGGCGGCCTTGAGCCCGGCCGAATGGATTTCGTCGGCATGGCCTTCCATCCGCACCAGTCGTTCGGTCAGTTCGTGCAGCCGGCCGCCGTTGGCGCCGACGTTGCGCAGCAATGGCATCGCTTCCGCGACCAGCCGGGCGGAGTCGACGATGATCGCGGCCATGTCTTTCATTTCCTGGCCGAACTCGGTCATTTCGTAGAGCTCGATGGCCGACGCGGCGGCCTGCATCTCGTCGATCGCGTCATCCATCGAACCGATCAGCGCGGTGATCGAGCTGCGGTCGAATGGCGTGAGGAAGGTCTGGCGGACCGTCTTCAGCACCTCGCGGATGATTTCGTCGGCGTCATGCTCACGCTCGAACACTTCGCGCGCATTTTCGTGCACTGCCGGACCGCCCTGGACCAGCCGGCCCATGGCATCGCCTGCCGCGGTCAGCGCCACGGCATGGGCTTCGAACAGTTCGAAAAAGCCGCCGGTCTTTGGCAGCAGTCGTTGGAACCAGGCAAACATCGGGCCCACTTTCGATTTTTCGGCGACGACGCTGAGGACCGAGGTCCCGCGCGCCATCTGGTTGAATTCGCTGCTGTTGAACGAGCGGATGAGGTCGCGAAGATCGGGCTCCTCGACCGCATTGGCGGCCTCGCTCAGGCTGAACCAGCGCCGCTCGCGCTGCTTCATTTCCTTCCAGTCGGCCAGCTCCTCGCTGACCGCCAGGGGGAAGACCTCGACGTCGGCCATCAGCGCGGCGCCGCTGCCCTTGCGCTTGCGGTAGCGATAGGTGCCGAGCGGGGTCGGACAGACCGCACCGCGCACACCGGCTTCTTCCTCGGCTTCCTGCGCTGCGGCCGAGTGCGGCGACACGGTATTGGCGAAATTGCCCTTCGGAATCACCCAACGCCCGCTCTCGCGCGACGTCACCAGCAGCACCTGTACCGGCGCGCGCAGGCCGCCACCTACGTTGCGATAAGGCAGGGCAGCGATTTGGCGGATGGCTCTTACCCCTGTTGAGCGATGGTGAAGCACGTAAAGCGCAGGCAGATTGCCCGCAAGAAGAATGACGAATTTGTGACAGCTAGGTCAGCGATAGCCGCTCGGCCAGCGATACCAGCCGGCCGAAGCTCATCAGATCCTCGGCCTCGACGTCCTCGTCCTCGATCAGGATGCCCAGCCGCTCTTCCATCTCGGTGAGCAATGTCGCGACGGCCATGGAATCGAATTCGGGGAGGGCACCGAACAATTCGGTCTCATCGTCGAACCTGGCGACGCGAGACTTGGTGAGGCCAAGTACGTCGACCAGCAGCGAGCGCACGGTTTCGTCGACTTGATTGCGATCGTCCAACGCCAATTGCGGTCCCCCTGGTCGCTCCTGCGCGACCTAGGCAATGGCGCGAACGGAGGCAAGCTTTGCAGTGCAGCATGAGGCGGGCTAGGCGGGGCATGTGATCGTGCTCGACCCGACGCCCTATCCGCTGGATCACCTGGCGCTGCGCGGCTCGCCGGAGGCAGATGCGCTAGCCGTCGGCGAAGTGCGGCTCACCTACCGGCAGCTCGACAATGCGATCGGCAGGGCCGCTGCCGCGCTGCTCGCCAACGGCCTTGAGCCCGGCGACCGCATCGCAACCTGGATGGGCAAGACCCGGCTCGCCTGCATTATGCCGCTCGCCGCCGCGCGGGCCGGGCTGGTCCACGTTCCGATCAACCCGGTGCTGAAGCACGGTCAGGCGGCCCATATCCTGGCGGACAGCGGCGCCAGGCTGCTGGTCGCCAATCGCGGGCGGCTGGACAGTTTGCAGGGCGGTGAATTGGCCGACGCCAGGGCTGTTGCGCTGGAAGATTGGGCGGATGGCGAGGAAGTGCTGCCGCCGTCGGCCCGCGATCCGCATGAGCTGGCCGCGCTGCTCTACACCAGCGGTTCGACCGGGCGGCCCAAGGGCGTAATGCTGAGCCACGCCAACCTCTGGCTCGGCGCGATCAGCGTCGCCCACTATCTCGGCCTGGAGCCCGGCGACCGCACGCTGTGCCTGTTGCCGCTGGCGTTCGACTATGGCCAGAACCAGCTGCTTTCGACCTGGGCGGCCGGCGGCTGCGCGATCGCCTTCGACCATTTGCTGCCGCGCGACGTGGTTCGCGCCGTCGGACGTCATGACGTCACGATGCTGGCGGGGGTGCCGCCGTTGTGGCTGCAGCTGGCTGAGCAGGATTGGGGTGAAGCGGGCCGGAGCCTGCGCACCCTGACCAATAGTGGCGGCCATTTGCCCGAGCCTTTGGTCCGCCGCTTGCGAAGCTTGTTCCCGCAGGCGAAGCTGCACCTGATGTACGGCCTCACCGAAGCCTTTCGCTCGTCGAGCCTCGATCCAAGCCAAGTCGACGAGCATCCCGACAGCGTCGGCTCTGCGATCCCATATGCCGAACTGATGGTCGTGCGCGAGGACGGCAGCGAAGCCGCGCCGGGAGAGGAAGGCGAGCTGGTCCATGCCGGGCCGTTGGTGGCGCAAGGCTATTGGAATGATGCCGAGCGCACTGCAGAACGGTTCAAGCCGGCGCCCAAATTCAGCAAATTGGGTGGCATGGCGGTCTGGTCTGGCGACACGGTGGTCAAGGGTGAGGACGGGCTGCTCCGCTTCCGCGGCCGCGATGACGCGATGATCAAGGTCAGCGGTAACCGCATCAGCCCGACCGAAATCGAGGAAGCGGCATTGGCCAGCGGCGCGGTCAGCGATGCCGCCGCTTTCGGCGTCAAGGACGAGCGGCTGGGCCAGGCGATTGTGCTGGTCGCGGTTGCCAAGGGCGAGGGGGCTGAGCAAAGGCTGCAGGCCTGGTTCCGGCGCGAGCTTCCCGCGCACATGCTGCCACAGCGGATCCTTTGGAAGCTGGAGCTGCCGGTCGGACCCAACGGCAAGCTCGATCGAACGGCGCTGAAGGCCGAAATCGCATGAAGGCGCTGGGGCCAATCCCGCCCGGCTATGAACATGACGCCGAGGGCCGGCTGCTGATCGGCGGCCATGATGTCGAGACCTTGGTCGAGCATGCGGGCGGCACGCCGCTGTTCGTCTACGACAGCGAGCGGATCGCGCTGCAGGCCCGGCGGTTCCGCGCGGCCTTTCCCGATGTCGCGCTCCATTATGCAGTAAAAGCAAATCCTTACGCGCCATTGCTCGAAGCGATGGCAGAACTGGTCGACGGATTCGACGTCGCCTCGACGGGCGAATTGGGCAAAATCGCCCATCTCGGGCTGCCGATCAGCTTCGCCGGGCCCGGCAAGCGCGACCAGGAGCTGGAAACGGCGATCCGCGCCGGGATCACCATCAATTTGGAGAGCGAGGGGGAGGCGGAGCGGGCGTTGGCGATCTGCCAGCGCGACGGCCTCACCGCCAGGCTGGCCGTTCGGGTCAATCCGCCGTTCGGACTCAAGGGTTCGGGCCAGAAGATGGGCGGGCTGCCTAGCCAGTTCGGGATCGACCATGATCGCGCCGCCGCGCTGGTCCGCCGCATCGTCGAGGCCGGCGCCGACTGGCGAGGGTTGCACATCTTCGCCGGCAGCCAGGCGCTGCAGGCCGATGCACTGATCAAGCTCCAGCGCGAAACGGTGGCACTGGCCGCCTCGATTGCCAAAGAAGCGGGCCATGCCCCGCCGCATGTCAACCTGGGTGGCGGGTTCGGCATTCCCTATTTCGCCAAGGATGAGCCGCTCGATGTCGAAGCCGTGGGAGAGGCGCTGGCCAAGTCTTTGGCGGAGCGGCCGAAAATCCTCGCAAGTACCGAATTCGCGATTGAGCTGGGTCGCTGGCTGGTGGGCGAGGCGGGGGTCTATCTGACCCGGATCGTCGACCGCAAGGAAAGCCGCGGGAAGAGCTTCCTGGTCACCGACGGCGGACTCCAGCACCAGCTCGCCGCCTCGGGCAATTTCGGCCAGCTGCTCCGCCGCAACTATCCGGTCGCCATCGCCAATCGCTTCGATGCCGAACCGGAGGAGGAAGCGACCGTCACCGGCTGCCTGTGCACCCCGCTCGACCTGCTGGCGGACGAGGCGATGTTGCCACGCGCCGAAGTCGGCGATCTGGTCGCCATCTTCTGCGCCGGCGCCTACGGGCTGAGTGCGAGCCCTCAGGAGTTCCTGTCGCAGCCGCGTGCTCGCGAAATACTTGTGTAGTTCCCCTGCGTAGGCAGGGGCCCAGTCCGCTGCCAAAGGCAGCGCCTGCGGCGCTGGTCTAGGCTCCTGCCTTCGCAGGAGAACTAAGGATAAATCGCTTCCACGAAATAGAGGCCTTCCGGCGGCGCGTTGAGGCCCAGCGCCTGCCGGTCCCTCGCTTCCTGCGCTACCTTCACATCGTCTGGCGTCCACCGCCCGCGCCCGACCAGCGCCAGGCAGCCGACCATCGACCGCACCTGGTGGTGAAGGAAGCTGCGCGCCGCCGCGCGGATATGGATTTCCTCGCCGACCCGCTCGACCGTCAGGCTGTCGAGCGTCTTGACCGGGCTTTGCGACTGGCAATGGACCGAACGGAAGGTGGTGAAGTCGTGACTACCGACGAGTTGCGCGGCGCCCACGGCCATGGCCTCGGCGTCGAGCGCTACGGGAACATGCCACACCTTGCCCTTGTCCAGCGCCGGTGGCGCGCGGCGGTTGAGGATGCGGTAGAGATAGCGCCGGCCGATGCACGAAAAGCGCGCATGCCAGTCGTCGGCGACCGGCTCGACCGCCGTCACGCTGACCGGGGCGGGGCGCACCAGCGCATTCACTCCTTCGCGCAGCCGGTGCTCGGTTAGCGTCTTCGCCACATCGACATGGGCGGCCATCGCCAGTGCATGGACTCCCGCGTCGGTCCGTCCCGCGGCGTGAAGCGTCGCCAGCTCTCCGGTCATGCGGAAAATCGCCTGTTCGAGCGTCTCCTGCACCGACGGTCCATGGTCCTGCCGCTGCCAGCCCATGAATGGCCCGCCATCATATTCTACCGTCAGCCGCCAGCGGGTCATCGCAGGACCGTGCCATTGGGGATAGCGAAGCCGCGCAGCAGCTCCTCGGCGCTCATCGCTCCCTTGCCAGCTCGTTGCACCAGCGTCGGCCGCAGCGCGCCATTGCCGCATGAAATCGTCAACTGATCATCCAGGACCTCCCCCGGGCCGCGATGCCCACCGGCCATTTCGGCAGCGAGCAGCTTGATCCTCTCGCCATTCACCTCGAACCAGGCGCCGGGGAAGGGAGCGAGGCCCTGGATATGGCGTTGCAGCTCCCTGGCCGACCTCGACCAGTCGAGCCGCGCCTCATCCTTGCTGATCTTGGCCGCATAGGTGACGCCGTCGTCGGGCTGCTCGATCGGATCGTAATTGGGCAGGTCGGCAAGCACCTCGACCATCATCGCCGCACCCAATTTCGCTAATTCTTCGGTCAGTTGCGCGGCGTTCCTGTCCTCGATTTCAACCGCGCGCTTGAGCAGCATCGGTCCAGTATCGAGCCCGGCCTCCATCTGCATGATGGTAATGCCGGTCGCTTCGTCGCCGGCCATGATCGCCCGCTGCACCGGCGCCGCGCCGCGCCAGCGCGGCAGCAATGAACCATGGACGTTGAGGCATCCCAACATCGGCGCGTCAAGGATCGGCTGCGGCAGGATCAGGCCATAGGCCGCGACCACCGCGACATCGGCGTCCAGCTCGGCAAACGCCTCCTGTTCCGCCCCGCCCTTGAGCGATTTGGGGCTGCGCACCTCGATTCCCAGCTCCTCGGCGCGCTCCTGGACGGGCGTCGGCCGCTCGCCTTTGCCGCGGCCGGCCGGGCGCGGCGGCTGGGTATAGGCGGCGATCACCTCATGGTCGGCCGCGACCAGCGCGTCGAGCGTTGGCACGGCGAAGTCCGGGCTGCCCATGAAGATGATCCGCATGGGTTCCGCCTATGGCCGAGCATTCTGGAAATTGCGAGATTCTGGATTGCTTCGTCGTTTCACTCCTCGCAATGACGAACATTCCACCGTCATTGCGAGCAAAGCGAAGCAATCCAATCATGGCCAGCCACCAGATCGAAGCATTGACCCAGGCCCTGGCGCGGCTGCCGGGCCTTGGCCCGCGCTCGGCGCGGCGGGCGGTGCTGCACCTGATGAAAAAGCGCGAGGCGTCGCTCGAGCCGCTGCTGGCCGCACTGCGGGCGGTGGCCGACACGCTGTCGACCTGCTCGACCTGCGGCAATGTCGATACCAGCGACCCCTGCAGCATCTGCCGCGACGTCAAGCGCGACGACCGCCTGCTGTGCGTGGTCGAGGAAGTCGCCGACCTGTGGGCGCTTGATCGCTCGCGGCTGTTCCCGGGCCGCTACCATGTGCTTGGCGGGCGGCTGTCGGCGCTGGAGGGAGTGCGTCCAGAGGATCTCAGCATCGACCAGCTGGTGAAGCGTGTCGCGGCCGGCGGCATCGACGAGGTGGTGCTGGCGATGAACGCCACGCTCGAAGGTCAGACCACCGCCCATTACCTAGCCGAGCGGCTGGAGAAATTTCCCATACGTTTGACGCAGTTGGCCCACGGCCTGCCGGTCGGCGGTGAGCTCGACTATCTCGACGAGGGAACGCTTGCCCAGGCGCTTCGCGCCCGCAGGCCGGTCGCTTGAACCCCTCCCACTGAAAGACTAAATCGCCGCCATGGCCCTATTGCCCATCTACGAGACACCCGATCCGATGCTCCGCCAGATTTCGACCCCGGTCGACAAGGTGGATGACGAATTGCGCGCGCTGATCGCCGACATGTTCGAAACGATGTACGCCGCGCCCGGCATCGGCCTCGCCGCGGTCCAGGTTGGTGTTCCCAAGCGCCTGCTGGTGATGGACTTGCAGGAGCCGGAGGATGAGGACGATCCGGAGAGCAAGCCGGTCCGCGAGCCGCAGGTGTTCATCAACCCCGAGATCCTGTCGCATTCGGATCATGAGGTGCCCTACACCGAGGGCTGCCTGTCGGTGCCCGACCAATATGCCGAGGTGATGCGCCCCGACCAGATCCGCGCCCGCTGGCTCGACGAACATGGCAAGGCCCATGAGGAAGACCTCGACGGCCTGCTGGCGATTTGCCTGCAGCACGAGATGGACCATCTGGAGGGCATTCTCTTCATTGACCATCTGTCGAAGCTCAAGCGCGACATGGTGCTGAAGAAGCTGGCCAAGGCTCGCAAGGAGCGCGGATTGCGCGCCGCCTGATGAGCGACGCGCCCTACCACGCCCATATCTATTATTCGGATGACGACCGCGCGGTCGCCAGCGCCTTGCACGACCGCTTTTCGCGCGACCCCGCCATCCTCTTCACCGGAGCGATGACCGACCGCGGCGTCGGACCGCACCCGATCCCGCAATATGAAGTGCATTTCCTTGAAGAATCGCGCGCCGGCGTGATCGCCGCGATCGAAGCGGCGGGCTTGCGCGCGCTGGTCCATCCGCTGACCGACGACGATCTCGCCGATCACACCACGCTGGCTCACTGGATCGGCGAACCGCTTGAGCTCGACGTGACCGTGCTCGACCCGCCCGGCGTCAACCAGGGCGTCCCGCGTTTCGGCAAGTCGGACTTCTAGGATTTAGGCCAGGCTCGCCGCGGCCTTGGCGCAGTCGCTGGCGCATTCGCGGCAAATCTGCGCGCACAGCTTGCAATGTTCATGGTCGTGCCGCTCGCATTCCGCCGCGCATTGCTCGCACATCCGTCCGCACAGCTCGAGCAGCTCGCGCAGCATCGGCTGGTCGTTGCCGGTGCGCCTGAGGCCGAGCCGCGCCGTCGCCTCGCATATATCGGAGCAGTCGAGGCACAGCCGGATGCACTGGGTCGTGTCCATCGCCTCGGCCATGCTGGTATCGGCACAGCTCAGGCACATCTTGGCGCAGTACATCAGGTGATGCACCGCATCGCCCAACGCCTGGTTGACATGGTCTTTCGAACCGGGATGCAGCGCGATCATCTTGCGGATGGACATAGGGTCTCCTCTTGCCCGTCAGCGAAGCACCGGCGAAGCTGTTCCGCAAGCCTTTGTACTTACCCGACCATGCGCTGGTTGCGGTTCTTCCACGCATCCCGAGCCTGCCTAAGTTCTTCTGACTGGGCTTTAGCACGTTCAGTAGCCGCGTCCGTTTCGGCCGCCAATGGCGCAATGATGTTCCTCTGCGCTTCGAAGCGCGCGGCCAGCGCCTTATGTTCCTCCGTCATCTCATATCCGTGCTCCGCGACGTAAGCTTGCCGCTGCGTATTGAGCGCGACGAGTTTCGCCACCTCGCGTTGGCGCGCCTCGTGAAGTGGCTTGGATTCCCGTAGGGTACTCAATAGCTTCCGCCGCTTGGCAAGAAGGTCTCGGGCAAGCGCGAGCTTCGGCGATACCGGATCGTGCGGGCCAGTGCTCAGCCCTGCTCGGACAGAAATGAATAACTGCGCGAATAAGGCGACGCCATGCGCGGCCGCTACGGTCGAGGGCATGAGCACCGCGCTTAGCAAAGTTGCCCCTGCGACGATCGCTAGCGGGATGAATGCTTTCGCAACCTTCCACTCGAGCGCTCGAAACCGCGCTGCGGTTAGCACCGCGAACAATGTGTAGCTCACAATCGAGCCGACGGGCGATTTGAGATGAGCTGCCAAAACGACCAGGATGCCCAGCAAGAAGGAATAGGGTCTCCGGCTAAGGCGAAAGTTCCAACGCGCCATCATTTATTTGCTCCACGCGACATCAATCGGTGCACCGATAGCGCGCCAGGGTTGATAGATTGCTAGCTTCCCGAGCCGCTCGCGCAAAAATGCGGAATGAGGTGCATCATCCACGCCGCCGTGCTTGAAGTTCGGCTGGAATGATCGACTCGTTCGAGTTTCAGGGCGCCGAAGGCCGCAAGCTGGCCGGACGGCCGGAAGTGCCGTCGGGCCGCGTGCGCGGCTGGGCACTGTTCGCCCACTGCTTCACCTGCGGAAAAGACAATCTCGCCGCGGTGCGCATTGCCCGCACGCTGGCCGGGCAGGGGATCGGCGTGCTGCGGTTCGATTTCGCCGGCATCGGCGACAGCGAGGGTCCGTTCCACGAGACCAGCTTCGCCTCCAATGTCGAGGACATTGTCGCCGCCTGCGGGGCGATGGCCGAGCACGGATGGCCGGTCAGCCTGCTGGTCGGGCACAGCCTGGGCGGATCCGCGGTGCTGGCGGCGGCGGGCAAATGTGCGACCGTGCGCGCGGTGGCGACGATCAACGCGCCGTTCGACGTCGCCCATGCGATCCATCAATTCGCGCCCGAAGACCTGGCCGCGATCGAGCGGTACGGCAGCGCCGAGGTCCATCTCGCCCAGCGCCCGTTCCGCGTCGGGCGCGAGCTGATCGACAGCCTCCGCGAGCAGGACCAGGGCAAACGCATCGCCTCGCTCCACCGGCCGCTGCTGGTGCTGCATGCGCCGACCGACAATAGCGTGTCGATCGACCATGCCACCAAAATCTACACCGCCGCGCGCCAGCCCAAGAGTTTCCTGTCGCTCGACAAAGCCGACCATCTGCTGACCCGCAAGGAGGATGCGGCGCGCGCCGCGACGCTGATCGGCGCCTGGGCCGATGCCTATATCGAGCCCGCGCCGGACGTTGAGCTGCCGCAGGATGTCGAGGCGGTCGAGACCGGCCGCGGCAAGTTCCAGCTGCTGATCCGCACCGGCAAGCACCAGCTGTTCGCCGACGAGCCCGACAGCTTTGGCGGATTGGACAGCGGACCCTCGCCCTTCCAACTGCTCGGCAGCGCGCTGGCCGCCTGCATGACCATGACCGTGCGGCTTTATGCCGATCGCAAGGAATGGGCGGTCAAGCGGATCAGGACCGCCGTCGGTCACACCCGCGAGCTAGACCAGGTCCCGCGCGACCGGTTCGACGTCCGCATGGCGTTCGAAGGTGATCTGGACGAGGAGCAGCGGGCGCGGCTCATTGAAATCGCCGGCAAGTGCCCGGTGCACAAGGCGCTGACCGAGGGTGCGCGCTTCACCATCGAGGAAAGCATGGACTCCGCCCCGATGGCGCCGCCCGAGGCCCATGCCGAGGCGATGGAGCGGGTCACCGAGCGCAATATGTAGATCGGTTTAGAGCTTGCGGATGGTCCCTTCGGACCGGCCAACCGTCATGCCGAACTTGCGGATGCTGGTCCTGGTCTGCGCGGCCTGGCCGCCCGGTAGCGGCACCAGCCACTGCTCGACCGTCAAATTGCCCTTCATCTTGAACCGGAAACGAAAGCGTCCGTCGATTTCTTCGGCGACCACCGGGCCGGCCGCTTCGCTCATGCTTCCCGCAAAACGTCCCGGCGCAACCTGCCGCATGCGCCATTGCCGGTTGAACGGCGCCTTGCCTTCGTCCTGGACCCGCTGAACCAGTTCCAGCACCCCGCTATCGATCTCGCCCTGGCCAATCGAGCGCGAATTGAACGGCCTTCGCATGATCAGCTTGACTATGCTGTTGCTTTCGGTGCGCCCCTCGAAAAAGCGCATCGGATCGGTCGACGGGTCGGGGCTGCTGGTGACGGCCGAGGCCGAGGCGCCGATCAACGCAAGCGGGATCATGGCTAGCCCGAGGCGGCCTGCG
>NZ_JAHFPY010000005.1:54382-55300 GCF_023266535.1 Sphingomonas sp.
GCGCGAATCGTCTGATTTCTCCCCAACATCGGCGGTTGAACGCCAGAGCCCGCGATGGTTTCCCCAAACTAAGGTTTCAGGTCAAGCCGGGCCTTGAATCCGTCCGCCGGATCGAACGGCATGCTGTTATGGGCATGGACCATTCGCCAGCCGTCGGACATCGTGAATTCACTGCAATCCGGCCGATCCGGCGCAATGGGCCGCTGCGCCAATCCCGAATATGTAACTTCGCGCCGCCGTCCGGCGAATATGAGATTGATGTTCAGGGGACCATGTTCACGATGATGATCAAGCCATTGATACTTTCTCTCGGTGCGCTCGCCACGGCTGGAGCCGTCTCGCTGCTCGATCGTGGGTCTCCCGCCCGCCAGCTGGCGCAGCCTGCCGGCACCGGGAGCGTCCCCGTGCTGGTCGAACTGTACCAGAGCCAGGGTTGCTCGAGCTGCCCGCCGGCCAACGCCAACCTCAACGCGATTGCCGGCCGCAAGGATGTGATCGCCCTGTCATTTGCGGTGACCTATTGGGATTATCTCGGCTGGAAGGATATTTTCGCCTCCCCGGCCTATACCCAGCGGCAGTGGGACTATGCCCGCCATTACGATCGCGGGAATGTCGCGACGCCGCAGATCTGGATCAACGGGCGCACGACGATTGTCGGCTACGACGCCCGGGAACTGGCGAGTTCGATCGCGGCCGAACGGTCGAACGGCGGGCCAGCCCTGGCGCTCACCGGCGATTCCGTTCGCGTGGGCCGGTCAAATGCCCCGGCTGGCGGCGCCGACGTATGGGTTGCCCGATACGATCCCCGGGTGATCCAGGTCCCGATCCGCGCCGGCGAGAACGGCGGAAGGACGCTGCCGCACAGGAACATCGTCAGGCAGCTCGTCAAGATCGGCCATTGGAGCGGACCGGCAACCA
>NZ_JAHFPY010000006.1 GCF_023266535.1 Sphingomonas sp.
GATTGCCATGCTCGATGCCGAATATGACCTGTTCGACGCCTCGCCAATCATCCTCAACAAAGCGGTTGGCGGCGCGGGACGCGACTTCGCCAACGCGGTCGCGCTGGTTGAAAGCGCACTCCAGCCCGAAGCAATGCTGTCCGGCCTGAAGGCGATGGAGCGCCAGTTTGGGCGCCGCGGCGGGAAGCGCTGGGGGCCGCGGGTGCTCGACCTCGACCTGGTCGCCTGGGACGGGCCGCGGGTCCGGTCTCGCCAGCTGACGATTCCCCACCCCCGCCTGGCCCAGCGCGACTTCGTGGTGGGGCCACTGGCGGCCATCGCACCTGGCTGGCGGGTCATTGGCGGAATAACCCCTCGTCACCTCGCGTCGCGCCTTGGCAAGCGCAAGCGCAGCGGCTAACGGCCCTTTTCGGCTGGTACGGGCCCTTAGCTCAGTCGGTAGAGCAACTGACTTTTAATCAGTAGGTCGCTGGTTCGAATCCAGCAGGGCTCACCAGCCTGAAATCCGGATGTCCGTGGGACATCCGAAGATTCCAGGCTCAATGAAACGAGATTTGCTTTAGGACCCCGCGCCAGCGGCCTGCATCGCTGCCTGGGCTGGGATCGTCGACCGAGCGTCCCAGCCATAGACATCCTTGTTGTAGGCGATCTTACCAGTATCGGGCAGCGCCGTCAGATAGGTAACGTAAATCGGCACACCCTGCGGGAATGGAACCGTCAACTCCGCTGACGTGCTTTCCGGAGTTGCCGGCCGTCCCATCATCCAGCTTCCGAAATCGGCGGCACGTTCCAGCCGGATGCAGCCATTGCTGAGCGTCCGTACCGATTCCTTGAAATATTCCTTGTGAGGCGTGTCGTGGAGATAGATGCCGAGCCCGTTCTCGAAGGGAAACTTCATCTTGCCCATGGAATTCGCGCCAGTTGGCTTCTGACGAAGCAAGGCGTGAGCCGTGCCAGCGGCAACCGCCTTCCAGTCGATGGTGGCCGGGTCGACAATGACCGGATTGGCCGACCAGCTGTCGACCACTTCATATTTGTTCCCCTTGAGCGCGTTCGGACCGAGCTTCGCCACGGCCGGTGCGATGTTCAGGCGGACCAGGTGATCAGGTACGTGCCAATATGGGTTGTAGATTGTGTAATACATGACACCGGCAAGCATTGGAGTTCGCAAGCTCGCGCCACTCTTTGGGTCGACCTCGTTCTTGCCGACCACCACCTTCATCGAATCCACGGGAACGCCGTTCTCGTACATCCACAGCCGGGCGGACGCGATGTCGACCAGCACAAACTTGCTCGACGGCGGTTTGAACCGCGCGCGTGATAGGTTGATCGCCAGTCGGGCGGACTGACCGCCATTCGGAAGCTTGGCCTCGTCGAGGGCCGCTTTGCGGAGCTGCGCATAGACCGGGTTGAGATTCCACACCTCATTCATGTGCGCCGCGAGCGACGGGGCGCGGGCAGCGGTGGCGAGGATCGATTCCCCGGTTGGGACCTTCACGCGCACCCAATTGTCGCCATAGGTCATGCCGGAAATTGGTGTGTAGAGCGACTGGACATAGTCGATCAGCGACTGCGACATGAGGCGGTCGGCGCTGGCTGCGGCGGCCGAACTGCCTAACTGTGCCGTGGCGATCGCAGCCTCAATCTGGGTCGCTAGCTCCGGCCCGCGGGTGAAGCCGTCGACCGGCGCATCGCGCATCAATTGGATGAGCGCGGTCTGCGCCTCGCGGTCGGACATCCATAGGAGCGCGTCCTTGCGCGCCGAATAGAAGCGGTCGACCGGCGTGAAATTTCGCACGACCACCGGTGCGACCACGGGCACGGGCACCGGCTGCGGTTTCTTCTTCGCGTCAGCCGGACTTGAGCCAAGCAAGGCCGCGAGAAGGACAAGTCTGCAGGTCTGCGAAATCACGACAACTCCCCGATGTTGGCCGGTGACCAAAGCGATGCATTGGCTGAACCTGTACCGCATACTCCTCGCCGACCCATCAATCAGCGCCTTTCAAAAGGTTCCGATGCATGGGCCGCTCCTTACACAGCCATATATTAACCAAGGCTGCCTGTCATTGTTCAACCGCCTTTGCACACCAAACCGGCTTCATTGTCATTAACCTAGGATTCTGTGGCGGTTAGGACACATCTTACGGCCAGGCCAAGGCGCCGCCGCCGGAACGCGGCTGATTACTGGCAGCGCAAAAAACTGCCCGGGCGAGGCATTTTCACCCGGGCAGTTTTGCCGGAAACGTGAATGATGGGGCTAGTTCGCTCCGGCAGCAGCCAAACGGTAACTGGTCCGCATGCTGGTGCCGGGCAGCACGAACCGGACCTTCTTCGAGGCGAAATCGATTGAGATTCGATCGAACGCGCGCATCGCGTTCATGCCGAGAAGCAGCGCCGGATCATCCTTCAGGTTGAGCTGCTTGAAGATATGCGCGTCGGCGAAGGCGACGGCGAGATCCTCGATCCTCACGTCGCCCAGCTCCAGCCGCTCGATTTCCGCGACCTTGGCGCTCAGCTTCTCTCCGGTAACCGATTCAATCGTCACCGCGTTCGGAACGGTCCACAGGCGTCGCTTCATCAGTGCACGCTGCAGTGCGAGATTGCCGATCGTGACCTGCGATCCCGTATCGACGATGACCGTCACCCGCTGCCCGTCGATCTGCGCCTGGGTGAAGATCAGGCGGCCGTTGCGGGCGCGGGCGCGGACCACGATGGTCTGGCCGTCCAATCGTTCGACCGGCCGACTGGAAGGGGTGATCGACATGGTCTGGGCCTTGAAGTCGAACAGCACGCGCTGGGAGCGCAGGCTGTCGATCCCGAGCATCCCGTCCGCGCCAATATTGGACTGCGCCAGTGCCGGAGCATCGACCACGGAAATGACGTTGTTGCTCACCTGCAAGTGAGGGATAAACACGGTGTCGACATCGTTGACGCCAATCACGCTGTGCAGCACGGCGCCCTTGCCGTCCTCGAGCTGAAGACGGTGCGCCAACTCCGTCGAGATAATGGTTCGCTCGGCGCCAGTATCGACCAGGAACTGGTATGGCCCTTGCCCGCTGACCGACACCTTGACCGTCATCCGGTCGCCAATGTCCTTGCCCATTGGAATTTCGTCGGTGATCGTGCTGTTGTCGATCTCGGTGGGGACAGCCTCCGCGTCCATCCGGTTTGGCTGCCGGCTGGGTTCCGCCCCTGCGGTGGTGCCGCCAACAATCAGGGCTGCGGCCAGCCAATGCGTCACTGTCATGCGCGATGCTCCATGAGCCGAAAGCACGGCTATGGTCCTGCGCGCCATGGTACGCCTGGCGTTACGGCCCCGCAAGCATCGCACCGACGAGCGCGCCGACCATGTCTGCGAACGACATGCTGCCGCTTCGGACCATAGCGCAACCGATTGGTAACCGGACCTATCTTATGGTGACCTCCGGAGACGCCAATGAATCCGGCCCTGCAACGGCCGGCGGAGTGACCAAGTGGAAACCCAACCGGTCGAAACGACGCTCTATTCCCTGTCGGACGCCCCGCCGGGCGCCGATAGCGACCGCCGTGACGGCCAGCGCCACCTGACGCTCTACCGCGTCGGATCGATCCTGGTCGAAGGCCGCCGCGAGCTCTGCCTGATCAAGAATATCTCGGCTGGCGGGATGATGATCCGGCTCTATTGCTCGATTGCCGTGGGTACGCCGGTCACCGTCGAGCTGAAGAGCGGTCAGCCGGTCAACGGCAAGATCAGCTGGACGCGCGACCAAAATGCCGGGATCGCCTTCGACCAGCCGATCGACGTGATCGACATATTGTCATCGTCGATGGACGCGCCGCGGCCACGGATGCCGCGGATCGAGACGCAAGCCTACGCCACGCTGCGCGACGGCACCAATGTCCTGCGCGTCCGCGTCTGCGATGTCTCACAGGGCGGTGTGAAGATTGCCTGCGAAACGATCATTGCGCGGGGCAGCGACGTCGTCCTGACGCTGCCGAGCCTTGAGCCGCAGCCGGGGCTGGCCTGCTGGGTCGAGGGCGGCTTCATCGGGGTCAGCTTCAACCGGCTGTTGCCGCTGGCCGAACTGGTGTCCTGGCTTCAGGATCAGCGGCAGGCGCAGTACGCCTCGCGCTGAGCCAGACAAATATTCAAATCAGGGATTAATCGGTCGAGCCGGGAAAGCGCCAGTGCCATTGACCGCCGAAGCCCTTGTCTTCGTCGGTGAACTTCGTGAGGCCCGGCCGGCGGAAGGTCGGCGTGACCCGTGCCTTCGGCGCCGGAACATGGCGCAGCAGCTGGTCCGGGTTGAGCTTCTGGGCGAAATTGACGCCCGCCTGGCGCCCTTTCACCCAGGCAACGGTCCCCGCCATGCTGAGGTCGCCCTTGCGAAACAGCAGCGAAGCGCCTTCGATCGGCAGCTTGTCGCCTTCCACCAGCGCGCCCTCCGCGCTGAGGTTACGCAGCTTCACCGGTACCGAGGTGCCGGACAACTCGAGGCTGGCCGACATCAGCACATTTGACCGCCGATTCTTGCGATTCTGGCTGGCGTTGCTCTGATCCATGGAGGCAATGCTAAGCTGAAGCGGTAAAACTTCGTTTAACACAGGCCGAAATGACGATCCTGACCAAGCCTCTCTTCAACATCCTGCTCATCGCCCTGTTTGTGCTTGGGGCGATCTCCGGCGGCCCGGGCAGCGCGGTCGAGGTGAGGCTGATGCAGCAGATGGCCGAGGTTCGCGCCCACCAGCCGGAACTAACGCAAATCGTTGGCAGGGTTACGGAGCTTGGCGGGGGCTATATTACGCTGAGCGTGACGGCCGCCGCCTCGTTATGGCTGCTGCTGCGCGGCGCCCCGGCGCGCGCATTGGTGCTGGCCATGATCGTCTTGATCGAGCGCTCACTGGTCGAGGGCCTCAAGGACTGGATCGGCCGGCCGCGCCCGGCGTTCGGACTCGACTGGCAGCTGCAGAGCCTTGCCTACCCAAGCGGTCACGCTGCGGGCAGCCTGACCGCCTATCTGGCGACAGCGCTGATCCTGGCGCCACCTGCCCGTCGCGGTCCCTGGGTCGCGGGCGCCCTGCTGCTAGCGTTCATTGTCGGACTTTCGCGCATCTATCTTGGGGTGCATTGGCCCAGCGACGTGCTCGGTGGCTGGGCATTCGGGCTGCTCGCGGTCGGCACCGCAGCATTCGTCGGGCGAAAATCCGAGCTACTGCGCTTCGAACCGCAGCATGAGATTGTTGGACGGCATCGGCCGGCGCTCGATGAGGACCAAGCCGCGTAACGCCGCTTCGGTAGCGAAAGTCTCGACCAGCCGCAGGCCCCATTCGGAGTTGCGCGCCTTGAGGTCCAGATCGAACGCCAGGTTGGAGGGCGCCGGCTCGACATCGGCTTCCAGCCACGGGCCATAGAGAATGAGCAGTGCGCGTTTCCCCAACAACCGCTGTGCGCCGTCGAGCAACCCAAGCGAGCAAGCCCACGGGCTGATATGGACCATGTTGATGCACAGGATCGCATCGGCCCGGTCGATTGGCCATTCTCCGGTCACATCAAGTGCGATCGGCGGCCGTAAATTGGCCGGTCCTTCCGCCTGCCATGCCGCGATCGAGGCCAGCGCCTGCGGATCCGGATCGCTTGGCTGCCATTCCAGTTCCGGAAAGCGCCGGGCAAAGGCCAATGCGTGCTCGCCCGTGCCGCTGGCGATTTCGAGCACCAGCCCGCTGGCCGGCAGCCATTCCGCCAGCACGTCGCCGATTGGCCCGACATTGCGCCCGGCAGCCGGGGCCTGGCGCTTCACGCCCTTGCCGAGGTCGCCGACATTGTAAGGCGGGAAGCTGGGTTCAGCCATCAGCCGCCGCCGAAATGCGCCCCAAGCCCGGTCGAGGAGCCGTCCGGAGCCGGATTATTGTAACTCAGCACTGGCTTTCTCGCCGCCAGCGTCTCGTCGAGCCGCCGCCGCGGGGCGTGCACCGGCGCGGCCTTGAGGCTTTCGTCGCCCGCCCTGGCCCGCTCGGCGATCGAGCGCAGCGCGGCGATGAACTGGTCGAGATTGGCCTTGGATTCAGTTTCGGTCGGCTCGACCAGCATCGCGCCATGGACGACCAGCGGGAAATACATGGTCATCGGGTGGAAACCCTCGTCGATCAGCGCCTTGGCCACGTCGATCGTCGAAAAGCCCTCTGCGAAACCCCTATCGCTGAAGATCGCCTCATGCATGCACGGGCCGGAGAAGGCGAACGGCGCGTCGAGCACATCCTCCAGGCTGCGCAGGATGTAATTGGCGTTGAGGACGCTGTCCCCGGCGACCTGGGCGAGGCCGTCGGCGCCGTGGCTCAAAATATAGGTCAGGGCGCGGGTGAACATCCCCATCTGGCCGTGGAAGGCGACCATCCGGCCGAAGGCGTCGGGATGCTCGTCGGCGGCATGCTCCTCCTCGACCAGCTTGTAGCTGCCATCGGGGTACTTCGCGGCAAAGGGCAACGGCCCGTAGGGCGCCAGCGCCTCCGACAGCACGACCGGCCCGGAACCCGGTCCACCACCGCCGTGCGGGGTCGAAAAAGTCTTGTGCAAGTTGATGTGCATCGCGTCGACGCCGAGGTCGCCGGGCTTCACCTTGCCGACGATGGCGTTGAAATTGGCGCCGTCGCAATAGACGAACGCACCCGCCGCATGCACTGCGTCGCTGATCTCCTTCATCTGCGGCTCGAACAGCCCGCAGGTGTTGGGATTGGTGATCATCACCGCCGCGACGTCGGGCCCCAGCCGGGCCTTGAGCGCCTCCAGATCGACCCGCCCGGCCTTGGTCGCCGGGATATTCTCTACCCGATAGCCGCAAAAGGCCGCCGTCGCCGGGTTGGTGCCGTGGGCGCTTTCCGGTACGAGCACGACCTGACGGGCATCACCGCGCGCTTCCAATGCGGCGCGGATGCACAGCAGGCCGCACAGTTCGCCGTGCGCCCCGGCCTTGGGGCTCATCGCCACGCCGTGCATGCCGGTCAGCTCAATCAGCCAGAAAGCGAGCCGGTTGATCACCTCCAGCGCACCCTGCACCGTTTCCTGCGGCTGCAGCGGGTGGATGTCGGCGAAGCCCGGCAGGCGCGCCATCTTCTCGTTGAGGCGCGGGTTATGCTTCATCGTGCACGACCCGAGCGGGAACAGGCCGAGGTCGATCGCATAATTCTGCCGCGACAGGCGGGTGTAGTGTCGCACGGCTTCCGGCTCGCTGAGGCCCGGCAGGTCGAGGCCATTGCGTTCCAGGCCGCCTAGCCGTGACGCTCCAGCCTTGGCCGGTTCCAGGTCGACGCCGGTCTGGTTTCTCGACCCGATCTCGAACAGCAATGGCTCTTCGAGCATCAAGGCGCGGTTGCCAGTGACGGTCGGCGCGGCGCTACCTTCGCCCGCGCTGGGCGCGGACGGGCGCCAGCCCGACGGGTTCACCGGCTTGGCCGCGGTTTCGGTTTCGGCGGTCATTGGCAGACCTCCTTCAGCGCCGCTTCCAGCGCTTCGATATCCTCGTCGCTGGCGGTTTCGGTCACCGCGACGACCAATCCATTCTTCAAGCTATCGATGCCCGGGTAGAGCCGCCCGAGCGACACACCGCCGAGCACATCTTTCTCGACCATCGCATGGACCGCCGGCCGCGCCTCGACCGGCAGCTCCAGCGTGAATTCATTGAAGAAGCTGTCATTGACCAGCTTCACGCCGGGGATCGCGGCCAATCGCTCTGCCACCTCGCACGCGCGCGCGTGATTCAACTTAGCTAGCTGGGTCAGCCCCTTCTCGCCGAGCAAAGTCATGTGGATCGAGAATGCCAGCGCACACAGCCCCGAGTTGGTGCAGATGTTAGACGTCGCTTTCTCACGGCGGATATGCTGCTCGCGGGTCGACAGGGTCAGCACGAACCCGCGCTTGCCCTCGGCATCGACCGTTTCGCCGGCCAGGCGGCCCGGCATCTGGCGGACATATTTTTCGCGGGTGGCGAACAGGCCGACATAAGGCCCGCCGAACAGCAGGCCGACGCCAATTGACTGGCCCTCACCGACGACGATGTCGGCGCCCATCTCGCCCGGCGCCTTGATCAGGCCCAGCGCGACCGGCTCGGTCACCACCGCGATCAGCAGCGCGCCCTTGGCCTGCGCCGCTTCCGCGATTGGCGTCAGGTCGGTGATCCGTCCAAGGATGTCCGGATATTGGACGACGACGCAGCTCGTCTGATCATCGATGCTGGCGATCAGTCGCTCGGCATCGGTCGCGGCATCGAGGCTCGGCAGCGCCGTCTCCAGCGTGTCGCCGGTGAACTTGGCCATCGTCTTGCAGACGCTGACATAATGCGGATGCAGGCCGGACGAGATGATCGCCTTGGACTTGCGGGTGATGCGCCGCGCCATGCCGATCGCTTCCCAGCAGGCGGTCGACCCGTCGTACATCGAAGCATTGGCGACTTCGCAGCCGAGCAGCCGCGCGACCTGGGTCTGGAACTCGAACAGCACCTGCAGCGTGCCCTGCGCGATTTCCGGCTGGTAGGGCGTGTAGGCCGTCAGAAATTCGCCGCGCTGGATCAGGTGGTCGACACTGGCCGGGACATGATGCTTGTAGGCGCCGCAGCCGAGGAAGAAGGGCACTTCGCCCGCAACCATATTCTTGCGCGCCATTGCGGCTAGGTCGCGCTCGACCGCCATTTCGCTGGCATGCAGCGGCAGGCCTTCGACCGGCTCCTTCAACAACAGCCCCTCGGGTACATCACAGAACAGCTCGTCGACCGAGCCGGCGCCGACCTTTTCGAGCATGGCGCAGCGATCGGCCTCGCTCAGCGGCAAATAACGCATCAGTTGGGCTTCCTCATGATGAAGCGGAGGCGGACATAGTCGGCCATGTCGGAACCGACACGGTCGGCGACCGCTTCGGCGATTGAAATACGTTCGAGCGTCGGCACGCCGGCGCGGTCGAGCCAGCCAGCGCGGAAGGTGACGACCCAGGCGGCGACGCCATGCTCGAGCGGGGTCGGCCGCTCGATCAGTCGGGCGTCGATGTCCTTGAACCCGGCTTGCTCATAAACGGCAGTGAAGTCGTCGACGTTCGGGTACCAGTTGGCTGCATAGGTCGGCGGCCCGAAGCCCCGCGCAACCAGCTCGTCGTCCAGCGCCTCGCGCAACCTGGCCAGGTTGCCGTCGCCGCCCATCTCGCCGGCGAACCGCCCGCCGGGCTTCAGCGCGAACCAGATGGCGCGGGCTGCCCGCTCCTTGTCGAGTACCCAGTGCAGCGTGGCATTGGAGAATGCCGCGTCAAACGCCTCGCCGAACTTCAGCTGGGCGGCGTCCATCAGCCGCGCGTCGAGCCCCTTGGCCCGGGCCGCACCGATCATCGAGAGGCTATTGTCGATGCCGACGACATCGGCGCCCATTTGCTTGATCTTGAGGGTCAGCGTGCCGTCGCCGCAGCCGACGTCGAGGATATGCTCGCCCGGCTGCGGATCGAGCAACTCCAGCGCCGCCTGCCCCAGCGCCGGCACGAAGCCGCCGATCTTGGCGTAATCCGCCGCATCCCATTGCGAGGTCGAGGCGGGGGCGCCTTCCAAGTTTGATTCCGGGCTCAGAGCGTCTTCACCCACTCGCGGTATTCGGCCTCGCTCATCAATCCCTCGAGCTCGGCGGCATCGACCTGAGTCATCTTGAAGAACCAGCCCTCGCCCTCGGGGTCGCGGTTGATCAGCGAAGGATCGCTTTCGATCGCGCTGTTGCTTTCGATCACCAGGCCGCCGATCGGCGCGTAAACGTCCGAGGCTGCCTTGACCGATTCAACCACCGCCGCCTCGTCGCCCTTGGCCAGGGTTTTCCCGACCGCGCCAACCTCGGCGAAGACGATGTCGCCGAGCGCTTCCTGGGCGTGGTCGGAAATCCCGACGGTGACGTCGTCGCCCCAGACGCGAACCCATTCATGGTCCTTGGTGAAATAGAGACTCATGCGACTGCTCCCTGTTTGCGGTGATAGCGATGGGTGACGAACGGCATCGGTGTGGCCGTCGCCTGGAACAGCTTGCCACGCTGTTCGAGCGTCAGCGTCGAGCCAGGCTCGGCCAGCGCGGAGGCGACATAGCCCATGGCGATCGGCCGGCCGAGCGAGGGCGAATGGCCGCCGCTGGTGATGCGCCCGATCTCGTTACCCTCGGTGTCGAGGATCAGCGCGCCTTCACGGACCGGCTGCTTCCCTTCGACGAGCAGCCCGACGCGCGACTGGACCGCGCCATTTTCCAGCTCGGCCAGGATCCGGAGCGAACCGGCAAATCCCCCTTCCGAACGGCGGCGCTTCTGGATGGCGAAGGTCAGTCCGGCCATGACCGGCGTGGTCGTATCGTCGAGGTCGTGACCGTAGAGCGGCAGGCCCGCTTCGAGCCGCAGCGAATCGCGCGCGCCCAGCCCGATCGGCTTGACCCGCTCGTCGGCGGTCAATGCATCGGCCAGCGCCTCGACATCGCGCCCCGCGACCGAAATCTCGAACCCGTCCTCGCCGGTATAGCCCGAGCGGCTGATCCACAGCGGCTTGCCGTCCCAACGGAACAGCCCGGCCTGCATGAAACTCAGCTCCTCGACGCCGGGGACGATCGTTTCCAGCGCTGCCACCGCTTCCGGTCCCTGCAGGGCCAGCAGCGCTTGTTCCTTCATATGGTCCATGGCGATGGTACGTGGCAGGCGTTTCTCGAACTGGTCGATGTCGCCATGCTTGGTCGCGCCGTTGACGACCAGGTAGAAATGCTCTCCCCGGCGCGTCGCCATCAAATCGTCGATGATCCCGCCATCCTCGGCCAGCAGCATCGAATAACGGAGCCGCCCGTCCTTGAGCCCGATCAGGTCACCCGGCAGCAGCGCCTCGAGCGCCCGGTCGACGTCCGCCCCGTGAAACAATAGCTGACCCATGTGGCTGACGTCGAACAGTCCGGCATGGCTCCGCACCCACAGATGCTCGGCCATGATGCCTTCATACTGGACCGGCATCTCATAGCCGGCGAAGGGCACCATCCGGCCTCCACGTTCGCGATGCCATGCATCGAGTGGCAGCCTGTCCAATGTTTCAGTCGTTTCGCTCACGCCGCAGGTCCCTCGAAAGCCGTCGCGCGGGACAACCCACGCGCTCAAAAATTCGAGCCCCCTTCTGTCGCGGCGACCTGAGAGCTTTGCCCCTTCGGTGGTTCCTCTCGGAACACTTTCCAGACTGTCCCGGCGCGCGCGGTCCTCGGTGCCTGAGAGATTCCGGGGGCGGTTGCTCCTTCGGCGGCGACTTTCGTCACACTCTCCCGTGCGCGCCGCCCGCAGCTTGCGCCACGGATGACGGTTCCGCTGTGGCGGGGCCAATCGCCGGAGTCAACGCTCCTCCTTGCTGCGAAGCAGTGGGGAGGGGGACCACGAAGCGCAGCGACGTGGTGGAGGGGCCCCTCCGTCAGCCCTGCGGGCTGCCACCTCCCCATGCCTGCGGCACAGGGAGGACTAACGGGTGGCGTTGTAGCGCAGCTGTTCCTGGGTGAGCTCAAAGCCGATCAGATGCTCGAACGTGGAGCGGGCCACCGCGTCGCGAATCTCGGGCCGTGCCAGCGGATCGACCGCCGCATCGGGATCATCCGACTTGCGCTCCTTGGTCAGCTCCTTGCGGACGTCCTCCGGAAGGGTTGCCGCGGCGCGCGATACCTGGACGGTCGCCTGGCTGGAGGTCTGGGCGCGGATGCTGCCGGCCGCGAAATTGAGGCCGACGCTGCCGAGCTTCTTGGCCACCACGTCGGTACCGCCGCGCATCGCCACCGAGAAGAAGGGCAGGACCACGGTCCGGGCTTCCCCGGCGTCGCGGCGTGTCGCCACCACGTCAAAGGCCACGGTCGAGATGACATTGGCACCGCTGTCGTCGCAGCTGATGCGCAAATTGGTGATCGCCGCCGACACGTCGAGCGCCGCGGCATCGGTCCGATTCGGCGGGCTGAACAGGGTAATGTCACCGGTCGCGGCGGGAATGCCGACCTGCGGGCAAACCGACCGGGTCGTGTAGATGCCGCCTGTCGTGATCTGGCCCTCGCGAGAGCAGGCCGTGGCCAGAAGAACCAGGGCAAGGGCGGTAAGGCGACGCATCACGATGGCTTATTCCTTTTTTCGACGCTTGGGTCAGCTGCGGGCACGTTCATAGGAAGCGCCTAGAAAGGGCGCAAGCAATCGCTTACATCGCCCGCGATGAGCTTACCCAAGCCTGAACTGCACCTGCTGATCGCGGCGCCGCGCGGATTTTGCGCCGGGGTCGACCGCGCCATCAAGATCGTCGAGCTGGCGATCGAACGGTTCGGCCCGCCGGTCTATGTACGGCACGAGATCGTCCACAACCGCTTCGTGGTCGACCGGCTTCGCGGGCTCGGCGCGGTGTTCGTCAAGGAACTGGACGAAGTGCCGGATGGCCGGCCAGTGGTCTTCTCGGCGCATGGCGTTCCCAAGGTCGTACCACAGGCAGCCCAGGCGCGCGGGCTCGATTATCTCGACGCCACCTGCCCGCTGGTGAGCAAAGTCCACCGCCAGGCCGAGCGACTGATCGAGGCCGGACGCCACATCCTGTTCATTGGTCATGCCGGTCACCCCGAGGTCATCGGCACCTTCGGCCAGGTTCCTCCCGGCACCATGACCCTGATCGAATCGGTCGAGGATGTCACGCTGATCGAGCCGGCCAACACGAAGAACCTGTCCTTCCTCACCCAGACGACACTGTCGGTCGATGACACGGCCCAGATCGTCGAGGCGCTGCAGACGCGCTTCCCGGCGATCCAGGCGCCGCGCAGCGAGGACATTTGTTACGCCACCTCCAACCGCCAGGCGGCGGTCAAGAAAATCGCCGCCAAGTGCGATCGGGTGCTGGTGATCGGCGCGCCCAACAGCAGCAATTCGCTCCGCCTCGCCGAAGTGGCCGAGCGCAACGGTGCCCCCGCGCGCCTGATCCAGCGCGCCGCCGACATCGACTGGGACTGGCTCGGCACGCCGCAAACCATTGGCCTCACCGCCGGCGCATCGGCGCCCGAAGTGCTGGTCCGCGAAGTGGTCGAGGCGCTGGGCGAACGGTTCGACGTCACCGAGGAAATCGGCGAGCATGAGCCGGAACGGATGATCTTCAAGCTGCCGCGCGAGCTGGTGGCTTGATGGCGGAGCTGCCCCAGGTCGAAATCTTCACCGACGGCGCATGCAAGGGCAACCCCGGCCCGGGCGGCTGGGGCGCGATCCTGCGTTCGAACGGCAAAGAGCGCGAACTATCGGGTGGCGAAGCGCCGACCACCAACAATCGGATGGAGCTGATGGCGGCAATCGAGGCGCTGAACGCACTGAAAAAGCCGTGCCGCGTCCAGCTGTGGACTGACAGCAATTATGTCCGCGACGGCATCACCCGATGGATCCACGGCTGGCGCCGCAACGGCTGGCGGACGGCCGACAGGAAGCCGGTCAAGAACGCCGAGCTGTGGCAGGCGCTGGTCGATGCCGCTGCGCCGCACCGCGTCGAATGGCACTGGCTCAAGGGTCACGCCGGCCACCCCGAGAATGAGCGCGCCGACGCGCTGGCCTGCGCCGAGGCCGAAGCCCGCCGCTAGACGCGAACGGATCGCGGCGCGAAATCGGCCGGATCGATCCCGGCAAGCTCCGCCGGAAGCTCATCTCCGTTGATCAACTTCGCGCATAGCAGTGACGCAGCCGGCGCCGTCTGGATGCCCATGCCGCCCTGCCCGACGCACCAGAAGAAGGCCGGTGACTCGGAATCGAAGCCGAACTTCATGCCGCGATCGGGGGCGAAGGTTCTGAGTCCCGCCCATTTGCGCTCGACCGCCTCGACCGGCCAGTCGACGGCCCGCTCGAACCGGTCGATCGCCGTGGCGACGTCCAGTTCCTCGGCGGCGGCGTCGCATGGCTCCATCCGCGTCTCATCGAGCGGGCAGACCCACACGCTATTGTCGCCCTCGCCCTTGAAATAAAAGCTGTCATGGCTGTCGGTGACGAACGGCACATCCTTGAGGCCGGTGCGTCCGACCCTGAGCTGGACCACGGTTCGCCGCAGCGGCTCAAGCCCCAATGGCCGCACTCCGGCGTGTTTGGCGATCTCGTCGCCCCAGGCGCCGGCGGCGTTGACCAGCAATTTCGCGTCGATCGGCCCGTTGCTGGTGTCGACCTGCCAGCGATCGCCATTATGCCGGGCGCCAAGAAATGAGGTGTCGGTGCGCACGTCGCCGCCCTGCCGCCGGACCGCGCGGAGGCAGGCGTTGTGAAAGGCAGCGACCTCAATGTCGGCGCAGCTCGCCTCGTACCAAGCGCCGGTCCATTGCTGGCGAAGGCCGGGGATCAGTCGGTCGATCTGGTCACGGCCGAGGTGGACCGGGCGATATTCGCCGGCCAGGTCGCCCAATTCCTCATATTCACCAATACCGGGCGCGGTGAGATGGACTGCTCCGCGCGCGCGGAGCAAGGGCGTGTCGCTCCCCGGCCAGTCGGCATCGAACATCGGCTTGGAGGCGAGGCTCAGCTGGCGCTCGGGCGTGTCGCCGCCAAGGCTCGCCTGCCAGAAAGCGGCGGATCGGCCGGTCGCGTGACGACCGCAGAGGTCTTCGGCCTCGATTATGAGCACATTTTGGGCGCCGGAAAGCCGCGCGCCGAGGCTTGCTCCGGCGATGCCGCCGCCGACGATCAGGACATCCACGCAAATCATTCGTCGGCTTGGTTACGGTTTGGAAAGGCGCGCCGTCTAGAGGGGCTTCATGATGAATGTCGGATTCACCTTTGGCTTGCTTGGAGTGCTGGCGGCGATCCTCGTGTGGATCGCGGTCTTCGACATCCGCACCTACACCATCTCCGACCACCTGAACGCGGCCATCGCCCTGATGGCTCCGCTCTATTGGTGGGCGGCTGGCGTGCCGCTGTGGCCCAACGCCGCCATGCAGGTCGGAGTAGCCGTGCTAGTGTTCCTGTTCTTCGCCGGCGCCTTCTACCTCAACGTCATGGGCGGCGGCGACGTCAAGCTGGCCGGGGCGCTGGCGCTATGGTTTACGCCTTACGACACGCTGAGGCTGATCGTCATCATGTCGATCGTCGGCGGACTGCTGACCTTGGTGGTTCTCGGCATCCATCGCGCACGCCGGAAAGAGGGCCGTCCGGAGGTTCCGTACGGGGTCGCCATCGCGGCGGGCGCATTGTGGTTACTAGCCCAACGCTTTCTTAACCAATTTGCCGGATTGTCGCTCGGGTACTGAGTGACTCCTACTGGGGAGGCGTATTCGCCATGGACGTCAAAAAAGTCGCGCTGCTCGTCGGAGCGCTGGTCATTGCGGTGGTTACCGCGATCATGGCCAAGAACATGTTCGCAGGCGCAGGGGCCGAGCAGGCCAATGCCGCGCCCGTGGTCCCGGCCGGCCCGAAAGTGCTGGTCGCCCGCAAGGCGCTACCCGTCGGCACGATCGTCGATGCGGAAAGCCTGGCCTTCCAGGCATGGCCGAAGGAGCTGGTCCAGAACGCCTACTACACAGAAGGCGCGCCAGAATCCGATATGCAGAAGCTGATCGGCACGGTCGTCCGTAACCCGATCACTGCCGGCCAGCCGCTGACCAAGGGCACGCTGGTTGGTCCGAACGATCGCGGCTTCCTCGCCGCGGCGCTTGGCCCGGGCATGCGCGCGGTCACCGTCCCGGTATCCGCCACCACCGGCGTCGCCGGCTTCGTCTTCCCGGGCGACCGGGTTGACATGGTGCTGACCCAGGATGTCGCCGGCGGCGGCGATGGTCCGCCGCTGAAGGTATCGGAGACCGTCATTCGCAACCTGCGCGTGCTGGCCACCGACCAACGGATCGACAGCAAGGACGAAGAAGGCAAGACCGTCGTCAAGACTTTCGCCACCGTAACGGTGGAAGCCACTCCGCGCATTGCCGAGAAGATCGCCGTTGCCCAGTCGCTGGGTTCGCTGAGCCTGTCGCTGCGCTCGATCGCCGACAACACCGCCGAGCTTGAGCGCGCTGTCGCCTCGGGCGAGGTCAAGGTTCCGGCCGGCACCAATCCGGCCGAAGAGCGCCAGATGTTGCTGGCCGTCGCCAACCGCCCGGCCGACAGCAACACGACCTTTGTTACTGGCGGCGATGTGTCGCGCTTCCAGCGCCGCACCATCCCGGCCAAGTCGTCGTCGTCAGACGGGCAATCGCAAGGCTCGTCGGCTGGTTCTGCCAGTCAGGTAATGCCCAGCGGACCGATGGTCCGCGTGATGCGCGGCGGCAGTGTTACGGTCGTCCCGGTGTCTGCCGGTAGCACCGCTCGCGCTGGTCGCCGCATCAAGAGTGCCACTTCCGCAATGGGAGCGCTGTAAGATGAGCAATTTCTCCGTCTGCCGCCGTGCGCGCCTGGGCACCGCCCTCGCCGCAATGGCCCTAAGCCTCGGCTCGTTCGCCGTCGCCACGCCCGCAGTCGCACAATCGCGCACCGCCCGGCCGTCGGAGACGCTGACCCTGTCGCAGAACACCGGTACTCTCGTCCGCCTGTCGGCGCCGATGACCGACCTGTTCGTTGCCAATGACTCGATCGCCGATGTGCAGGTTCGTTCGTCGACCCAGCTCTATATATTCGGCAAGAGTTCGGGCGAGACCACGGTCTATGCCACCGACCACTCGGGCCGGGTGGTCTATGCCGCCAACGTTCGCGTCGGCACCAATGCCGCCAGTGTCGGCGAGATGCTGCGCATGGCGATGCCGGAATCGAACATCCAGGCGACGCCGATGAACAATTTGGTGCTGCTCACCGGCACGGTCGCACAGCCGGCTGATGTCGAGGAGGCCCAGCGCCTGACCCAGGCCTATGTCGGGACGGGCACGCAGGTCGTCAGCCGGATCCGTTCGGCAACCCCGTTGCAAGTCACACTCAAGGTGAGGATCGCCGAGGTCAGCCGCAGCCTGGTGAAGCAGATTGGCGTCAACCTGTTGACCCGCGACGGCACCGGCGGCTTCCAGTTCGGCATCGGCCGGGGCAGTCCCGGCACGTTCGGCTCGCCCGCGTCGCCGGACGGCAGCACGGCCGCGATCCCGAAGTCGTTCAATGTCATCCCTGGCGGCACTTCGCTCGGCTTCGCCGGCAAGCTGCTTGGCCTCGACATCCTGTCGACCCTCGACCTGGCCGAGAATGACGGATTGGTCACCATCCTCGCCGAGCCGAACCTGACGGCCTTGTCGGGCGAAACCGCCAGCTTCCTGGCCGGCGGCGAATTCCCGGTGCCGATTTCGCAGGCGCTGGGCTCGGTGACCATCGAATATAAGCAGTATGGCGTCGGCCTGTCCTTCACGCCGATCGTCCTCGCCGACGGCCGCATCTCGATGCGCGTCCGCCCGGAGGTCAGCGAGCTGTCGAACGAAGGTTCGATCCGCCTCAATGGCTTCGACGTTCCGGCGCTGACCACGCGTCGTGCCGAAACGACCGTCGAGCTCGGCTCAGGCCAGAGCTTCATGATTGCCGGCCTACTGCGCAACGCCAACACCAATAACGTCGACAAGGCGCCGTTCCTAGGCGACCTGCCGATCCTCGGTGCGCTGTTCCGTTCGACCAAGTATCGCCGCGCGGAAACCGAGCTGGTGATCGTCGTCACGCCGTACCTGGTACGGCCGGTGTCGAACCAGCTGGCGTCGCCGACCAATGGCTATCGTTCGCCGACGACGCCTCAGCAGGTGTTCGAAGGGCAAAGCTACATGGGTGTCTCGGGTCCGGCCGCTTCGGCCGCTTCTCCGGCTCCCGGCATGTCCGGCGCCGCCGCGACCACCGCCGCTCCGGTCAGCCCGGGCTTCAAGCTGTGATCCGGCTCACCCAAAGGAAGGAACAGACGATGCGCCGTCATTTCGTTCTCCTGGCCATCATTCCGGCCCTGTCGGGATGCCTCGCCACGGCCCAGGACAAGAACCCGTCGGCCCTTCGCGGGGTTGAACCGGTCAATGTCCCGGTCGTCAGCCGCGCCGATTATGCGCTCGACCTCACCGCCCCGGGTGGATCGCTTCCCTCGTCGGAAGCCGGCCGCCTCGATGGCTGGTTCCGCTCGCTGCAGCTTGGCTATGGCGACAACATCTATGTCGATGGGCCCGACGCCAACGGCGCCAGGTCCGACGTCGCCCGCGTGGCCGGCCGTTTCGGCATGCTGGTCAGCAACGGAGCGCCGGTTACCGCCGGTGACATTGCTCCGGGCACGGTCCGCGTGGTCGTCAGCCGCACTACCGCCAGCGTTCCCGGCTGCCCCAACTGGTCGGGGCGGTCGCAACCCAATCTCGAGAACAAGAGCATGTCGAATTTCGGCTGCTCGGTGAACGCCAACCTGGCCGCGATGGTCGCCAATCCGGAGGACCTGGTCCAAGGACGCGAGGGCAGCGGCATCGGCGATACTTTGACCGCGACCAAGGCCGTTGAGTCCTACCGCAGGGCTACGCCGACCGGGGATCAGGGTCTGAAGGACATCAATACGAAGAAGGAAAAATAGTGATGAACGCTCCGTTCCAAGCGCGTGCGGGTCTGCGTGACCCCTTCACCGCCTTCGTTTGCGACGATTCGACGGCCGATATGCTGCGGCCGGTCGCGGTCGAGCACGGCTGGTCACCGGAGAAGGTCAACAAGGGCGGGCTGCGCAACGCGGTCCAGTCGCTGTCCGTCTCGGCCAGCCCGACGATCCTGTTCGTCGACTTGTCGGAATCGGCTGACCCGCTCAACGACATCAACGCGCTTGCCGAGGTGTGCGAGCCGGGCACGGTGGTGATCGCCGCCGGCCAGGTCAACGACGTCCGCCTGTATCGCGACCTCGTCGCCAGCGGCATCCACGATTACCTGCTGAAGCCGTTCACGGTCGACCAGCTGCGCGATACCTTCGCCCATGCCCAGTCGATCCTGTCGGGTCCGCGCGGTGAGGCCCAGGCCGACAAGCCGCACGTCCTGACCGCCGTGATCGGCGTTCGCGGCGGCGTCGGCGCTTCGACCATCGCCACCAGCCTCGCCTGGCTGATGGGCGAGAAGTCGCATCGTTCGACCGCGCTGCTCGACCTTGACGTGCACTTCGGCACCGGCGCCCTGGCGCTCGACCTCGAGCCGGGCCGTGGCCTCACCGACGCGATCGAGAATCCGAGCCGCATCGACGGTCTGTTCATCGAACGCGCGATGATCCGCGCCAACGAGCGCCTGTCGGTGCTGTCGGCCGAAGCTCCGCTTCACCAGCCGCTGGTCACCGACGGCACCGCTTTCTTCCAGCTCCAGGAGGAGATGAAGAACGCGTTTGAATCGACCGTGCTCGACCTGCCGCGCCAGATGCTGATCCAGTATCCGCATATGGTGCATGACGCCCATGTCGCGGTGGTGGTCAGCGAACTGACGCTGGCGGCAACGCGCGACACGATCCGGGTCCTCGCCTGGATCAAGTCGAACGCCCCGCAGACCAAGGTCATCGTGGCGGCCAACCGCGTGCCGTCGGGCGGCGCGCTCGAAATCAGCAAGAAGGATTTCGAGCAGTCGATCGAGCGCGATGTCGACATCATCTTCCCGGAGGACCGCAAGGTCGCGGCGCAGGCCGCCAAGCTGGGCAAGCCGATGGCCGAAATCGCTTCCGGCAAGATGTCCGCGCCGTTTACCCAGCTGTCGAACATGGTCCTGAGCCATGCCAGCGATGACGGTGCGACTGCCGAGAGCAAGGTCGCGACCGGCGGCAAGTCGCTGGTCGACAATCTGAAGTCGATGCTGGCCAAGCCGAAAGACAAGGCCGCGTAATTAGTGCCTCGGCTGCGGGAGGTTCCCCTCCCCGGCCGCGATGACAAGCAGGACGAACGGACGGATCATGATCTATATCATCATCGTGGCGGTCGGCGTGTTGGCTGTGCTCCTGCTTGGCAATCAGGCGATGAGCTCG
Source organism: Sphingomonas sp. (assembly GCF_023266535.1). Classification (GTDB taxonomy): domain Bacteria; phylum Pseudomonadota; class Alphaproteobacteria; order Sphingomonadales; family Sphingomonadaceae; genus Sphingomicrobium. Next base: position 19,877 of record NZ_JAHFPY010000006.1, read on the forward strand.
CCCAGCCCACGCAAGTCGTTCAAGCGCCGCATGGAATTGATCAAGGAGCGTCACGGCGAAGGCGGCGCATTGGCCGCCAATGCCCAGGCGCAGATCCGCAAGCTGTTCGCCGCCCGCAGCAGCCGGGTCGACAGCTGGGCGTCGACCTTGATCCCCAAACCGGAAATGATGCGCCGCCGTCTGGAACAGACCGGCAAGGACATCAGCCTCGGCAAATATGCCATGGCCTCGGGCGGCATCGTCCTGTTCGTCGCCGCCTTGCTGATGCTGAAGGGCATGCCCTTCATCTTCGCCTTCTTCGTCGGCCTGTTCGCCGGCGTCGCCATCCCGCACTTTGTGATCGGGTACCTGATCAAGCGCCGCATCAACCAGTTCAATGCGAACTTCCCTGACGCGATCGAGCTGATGGTTCGCGGCCTGCGTTCGGGCTTGCCGATCACCGAGACGCTGCAGATCGTCGCCGGCGAAATCACCGGCCCGGTCGGCGTCGAGTTCCGCGCTGTCGCGGACAAGATGAAGATCGGCCGCACGATGGAAGCGGCGCTGCAGGAAACCTCGGACCGCCTCGGCACCGCGGAATTCCAGTTCTTCGTCATCACGCTGGCAATCCAGCGCGAGACCGGCGGCAACCTTGCCGAGACATTGTCGAACCTGGCCGACGTGCTGCGCAAGCGCAGCCAGATGAAGCTCAAGATCCGCGCGATGAGCTCGGAGTCCAAGGCTTCGGCCTACATCGTCGGCTCGCTGCCGTTCATCGTCTTCACGCTCGTGTACATGGTCAACCCCCATTACATGTCCGGTTTCTTCGTCGACCAGCGCCTGATCGTGGCCGGCCTTGGCGGGCTGTGCTGGATGAGCATCGGCGTGTTCATCATGGCCAAAATGGTCAGCTTCGAGATTTAGCGGAAACAGAAGATGGCAGCTCCTTCCGGACCAACTCTCCTCGGCGTCGACGTCATCTGGGTTGCGACCCTGCTCAGTGCGGTCGCGACGATGGCGGTCATCACCGCAATCTATGCGGCGACCACCGTGCGCGACCCGATGGCGCGCCGGGTGAAGGCGCTCAACGAGCGCCGCGAGCAGCTCAAGGCCGGCATCGTTGCCTCGACCAACAAGCGCAAGAAACTGACCAACAAGAATGTCGCCGCCGATCGCGTGCGCGGCATCCTCAGCAGCTTCAAGATGCTGCAGGACGACCAGATCAAGAAGACGCAGATCCGCCTGATGCAGGCCGGTATCCGCACCAAGGATCTGGCCTTCTTCATCATCTTCGCGCGCTTCGTGCTGCCGGTTGTGCTCGGCATCGGCGCGGTGATCCTGATCTACTGGGTCGACTTCTTCCCGACCTGGTCGTGGTTCAAGAAATATGCCTTCGTCGCCGGCACCCTGGTCGGCAGCTACAAGGCGCCCGACGTGTGGCTGACCAACAAGGTCAAGAAGCGCAGCGACGCGGTCCGCAAGGGCCTGCCCGACGCGCTCGACCTGCTGGTGATCTGCGCCGAGGCCGGCCTTACCGTCGACGCCGCCTTCAACCGCGTCGCCAAGGAATTGGGCAAGGCCTATCCGGAACTGGGCGACGAGTTCGGCTTGACCGCGATCGAGCTGGGTTTCCTCAATGAACGGCGGCAAGCGTTCGAAAACCTCGCCATGCGCATCGATCTCGAAGCGGTCCGCGGCGTGGTCACGACCATGATCCAGACCGAGAAATACGGTACGCCGCTGGCTTCGGCGCTGCGCGTGCTGTCGGCCGAATTCCGCAACGAGCGCATGATGCGCGCCGAGGAAAAGGCGGCCCGCCTGCCGGCGATCATGACCATTCCGCTGATCCTGTTCATCCTGCCGACGCTGTTCATCGTCATCCTGGGTCCGGCGGCCTGCTCGATCAGCGACAACTTCCTGAAGAGCTAAGCCTTCCCCTCGGGGGTGGGGAAACCGCCGTCGCTTCGGACCGGAGCGGCGGCGGTTCTCGTTTCGGGAACGGAAAGTCGCTGCCAGCGGTTTATGCCCCTAACCTTGGTTTAGGGGATCGACATGCTCCAGTTCACCACCGACCAATGGGCCATCCTCGGTCTGGTCTTCCTGCTCGGCCTGTTCATTGGCGGGTTCACCTTCTCCGGCGGCGGCCGCAAGTGGAAGCACCGCTTCCGCAGCGAGCAGGAGCGCCGCGAGCAGCTCGAGATCAGGCTCGCCGAGCGCGAGAAGGAATGGCGGAAGCAGGATTCGCTGCGCGAAGCCGCCATCGCGGACCGCAAGATCACCCAGGTGCCGGCCGAAGACCCGGTCGTTTAGCCCTCGATTTTGCTGAAATCCGCGACGGCGTGGACCGCGTCGCGGAAGCGGGCGAGCAGGTTCAGCCGCCGCGCCCGCACCGCCGCATCGGTATCGTTGACCGTCACCTTGTCGAAGAAGGCGTCGATCGGCCCGCGAAGGCTCGCCAGCGCCGTCATCGCGCCGGTGAAATCCTCATTCTCCACCGCCTCGGCGGCATGCGGCCCGGCATTGTCGAGCGCGTTCCTGAGTGCTGCTTCCTCGAGCAGCACATTGGCGTCGCCAGCCGCTCCGGCGTCCCACTTTTCCTTCTTGAGGATATTCGCGGCTCGCTTGTAGCCGGCCAGCAAATTGGCGCCCTCCGGCTTCTCGACAAAGCCCTGCAGCGCCTTCACTCGCGCCAGCAGCCGCACCAGGTCATCCTCGCCGCCCAGCGCAAACACCGCGTCGATCAGGTCGTGTCGAACCCCGGCGTCGCGCTGCTGGACCTTGAGCCGGTCGGCGAAGAAATTGAGTAGATCGAACGACTGCTGATCGTGTTGGCCGAGAACCGGGTCGCTCTTCAGGCCTCTTGCAAAACCACCCGACGTTTTGGCAACTTGGGTCCATCCCATTTCGAACGCATCGACGGTCACGTCTGCAGCGCACAGGATCCGCAGCCGCAAAGCGTTCTCAAGAAGTAGTCCGATGGCAGCCAATGCCGCTCTTCGAAGCGCAAATGGATCTCTTGATCCTGTCGGCACTTCTCTCATGAAGAAAAAGGTTCCGAGTGTATCCAGCTTGTCCGCCAGGCACACAGCAACCGTGACCGGCGCGGTCGGCACCTCATCGCCCTGCCCGACCGGCTTGTAGTGGTCGCGGATGGCGTCGGCGACCGCGCCCGGCTCGCCCTGGGCGCGGGCAAGATAGCCGCCGATCACGCCCTGCAGCTCGGGAAATTCGCCGACCATGCCGGTGACGAGGTCGGCCTTGGCCAACCGCGCCGCACGCTCGGCCTGGTCCGGGTCAGCGCCTTTGACGATGCCTTCCTCGACCAGCCAGCGGGCCAGCTTTGCCACTCGCTCGACCTTGTCGGCAACCGTGCCAAGCTTCTCGTGGAAGACGATGCCTTCGAGCTTCTTCGCCTCCTCTTCGAGCGGGACCTTGAGGTCCTGCTCCCAGAAGAAGCGGGCATCGGCCAGCCGCGCAGCGAGCACGCGCTCATTGCCGGCGACGATCGCCTCGCCGCCGTCTTTGGCGTCGATGTTGGCAACGCAGACGAAGTTAGGGGCCAGCTTCCCCTTCCCGTCGCGCATCACGAAATATTTCTGGTTGATGCGGGCGGTGAGCTGGATCACTTCTTCCGGCACATCGAGATAGGCCGGGTCGAACGAGCCGAGCAGCGGAACGGGCAGGCTGGTCAGGCCAGCGTTCTCGACCACCAGGCCTTCATCTTCGACCAGCGCGAACCCGGCCTTCTTGGCCAGCTCGGCCGCGCCCTCGCGGATCGTCGCCTCGCGCTCTTCCTGGTCGACGATCACATGGCAGGCGCGCAGCTTCTCGACATAGTCGTGTGCCCCGCCGATGGTGATCGGCCCGGGATGATGGAATCGATGACCCACAGTCGTCGCGCCGCATGCGACGCCCTCGATCGCGACCGGTACAATCTCCTCGCCGAGCAGCGCGACGATCGAGTGCAGCGGGCGAACCCAGCGCAGCGACGATGTGCTGTTGGATTTCGAGCCCCAACGCATTGATTTTGGCCATGGAAATTCGCGGACGATGGCCGCGACTGCTTCCGCCAGAACCTCGCTCGTCGCGCGACCGGGTCGATCGATCCTGGCGAACCAGGTGCCGTCGCGATCCTCAAGCTGGTCCTGCTTGAGGCCGGTCTTGCGGAGGAAACCCTCAAGCGCCTGCGGCGGGGCCGAGGTGCGCGGACCCTTCAGCTCCTCGCTAACGGCCTCGGTCGCTTGCGGAAGGCCCTTGGCGATCAGCGCCAGCCGCCGCGGCGTCGAATAAGTCGTGATCCCGTCATGGCTGAGCCCCGCGGCCTCCAGCGCTTCGGCAAACAGCCGCGCCAAATCGTTGCGCGCCTTGGCCTGCATCCGCGCCGGAATTTCTTCTGACAGCAATTCCAGGAGGAAGTCGGCGCTCATGCCTCATACCTCATGTGTGCCATCCACGCCGCGCAGGCACCCTTGGCCAGGTCGCGGACGCGGCCGATATAGGCCTGCCGCTCGGCGACCGAGATCACGCCCCGCGCCTGCAGCGTGTTGAAGATATGGCTGGCCTTGATCGCCTGCTCATAGGCAGCGATCGGCACTCCCGCCTTCAAGCTATTCTCGCTCTCCGCCGCGGCCTGCTTGAACAGGTCGAACAGCCGATCGGTGTCGGCCACCTCGAAATGCCATTTCGACATTTCGCGCTCATTCTCCAGGAACACGTCGCCGTAGGTCACGCCCTCTTTGTTGAACTTGAGGTCGAACACATTGTCCTTGCCCTGGATGTACATCGCCAGCCGCTCGAGCCCGTAGGTCAGCTCGCCCGATACCGGCTTGCAGTCGAATCCGCCGACCTGCTGGAAGTAAGTGAACTGGGTCACTTCCATCCCGTCGCACCACACTTCCCAGCCCAGGCCCCAGGCGCCCAATGTCGGGCTCTCCCAATCATCCTCGACGAAGCGGATGTCATGCTTCAGCGGATCGATGCCGATCGCATCGAGCGATCCGAGATACAGCTGCTGCAAATTCTCCGGGCTCGGCTTCAGCATCACCTGATACTGGTAATAATGGCCCAGCCGGTTAGGGTTCTCGCCGTAGCGGCCATCGGTCGGGCGACGGCACGGTTGGACATAGGCGCATTTCCACGAGTTAGGCCCCAGCGCGCGCAATACCGTCGCCGGGTGGAAAGTCCCCGCCCCCATTTCCAGGTCATAGGGCTGCAGGATGACGCAGCCCTGATCGGCCCAATAATGGTGCAGGGTCAGGATCAGGTCCTGGAAAGAAGGGACTGGATTCATAACCAACGTGGCCGTGATGGAGACGAAAAAGCGGATTGGGAGTGAGCGACCGAAATCAGGTAGTATGAGCTACCTGACGAGGGAGCGAGCGTGCCAAGGCGCTTTTGCGTCCCACCGTTCAGGCATGGCGCTGCCGGCGAATGGCTTCGTCGAAGCACTTGACCGGTGGTCCCACACCGCTCTTCGCGCTTCTCCTCGCCCTTCATCCGGCATGAGCCATGTCGCGGCTCACGCTGATTATGAATCCAGTCCCTAAAGCTCACGCTCGTGCGGCCCCGTTAAGAAACAGTTCGGGGGCTTTGGCGCATGTATTCGGCATCGGCAAGTGGACGAGGCGTGCCTCGATACCTACCTTGCCACCGGAAACGACTGGAGTTTGGACACACGATGAGCCTGTTGAAGCGTTTCGGCCGCAACCTGGCCGCTTTCACTGCGATCGCCGCGACCGCCGGCGCCACCCCAGCCAGCGAACCGAAACACGCCGCGCCGGCGATGTGGAAGGTCGCCGACAGCGACACCACCATCTACCTGTTCGGCACCATCCACCTGTTGCCCAAGGGCACGTCGTGGCGCAGCCCGGCGTTCGACAAGGCCGCCGCCGGCTCCGACGCGCTGGTGGTCGAAACCCTGGTCGATGAAGCCCATCCCGAAGCGACCATCAGCGAATTGTTCAAGCTCGCCATCTCGGACGGGCTTCCGCCGCTTTCGGCCCGTGTCCCCGCCGACAAGAAAGCCGCGCTCGAAGCGGCCATCGCCAAATCGGGCATTCCCGCGGCCGTGCTCGACAAGATGGAAACCTGGGCGGCCGGCTTCATGCTGCTCAGCGTCCAGTTCAAGGATCTCGGCCTCGACCCGGGCTCGGGCGTCGAAACCACGCTCAGGAAGCAATTTACCGCCGGCGGCAAGCCGATCGACCAGTTGGAGACCAATGCCGAGCAACTCGGCTTCTTCGACAAATTGTCGGAAGAGGCCCAGCGCAAGTTCCTGCTTGGTGTGATCGAGGAGTCCGGGGAGTTGAAGGGTCAGTTCGACGGCATGCTCAGCGCCTGGAAGCGCGGCGACGTCAAAAGCATCGCCCAGAGCTTCAATGCCGATCTCGACGACGAGGCCGAGCTTAAGGACGCCCTGCTGGTTCGCCGCAACGCCAATTGGGCGCGCTGGGTCCGCGGCCGCCTCGACAAGCCGGGTACGGTACTGGTCGCGGTCGGCGCCGGGCACCTCGCCGGCGACCAGTCAGTGGTCAGCGTCCTCCAGAAAGAGGGCGTCACGGTCACACGCATCCAATAATCCGCCACAGGGCGGCTCGGTTTATCGCAAATGGTTGAAATTTCACGGATAGTTTGTTGACCGTTAACCATTAGTGGTGGACCTTGACCCCTCAACCGGGGGGGTCGCAGGTGAAACGGACAGGATTTGCCCAAGCTGGAGTTGGCGCGATGGCGCTGCTGATCGCGACGCCCGGGCTGGCCGAGACCCAGCCGATGCCGCGCATCCCCGCCCCCTCGATCATCCGCGCCACCCCGGCCCTGTGGGAAATCCGCGACGCGGATACCACCATCTACCTGTTTGGATCGTTCCACGCGGTGGACCGGCATACGGTTTGGATGGACAACCAGGTCCGCAAGGCATTCGACGAAGCCGATGAGCTCGTGCTGGAGACCGTCCCGCCATCCGACGCCGCCGAGGTGAAGCGGATCGGCGCCCAGGCGTCGGCTGACCGGTCCGCATTCATGAACGGCGTGCGCACGGCCATGTCGCAGGCACGCGCATCGGGCTTGACCGCCCGGGACGGCACCGACGCCGTGCTGCGCCGCCTCGCCGATGCGCGTGGCAAGCGGGTCAGGGGGCTGGAGGATTTTGGCACCCAGCTAAAGGCGCTATCCAGCATTCCCGCTGCGGTCGCGCCGGCGCACCGCGCGGCACCGCCCCGGCCCGTAACGGTCGCCAGCCTGTTCGATTCGTGGCGCAGCGGCCGCGACACGGCCTTCGCGGAGGTCGTCACGTCGCTGAAGGATCAGTCACCTTTGGTTTATGACGCGCTGATCGCCCAGCCGAACGCCCGCTGGGGCCAGTGGATTTCCGACCGGCTGCAGCAGCCGGGCGTGGTGTTCGTCGCGGTCGGTTCCGGCCATCTCGCCGGCAAGGACAGTGTCCAGTCCTGGCTCGCCGCGCGCGGCATCACTGCGACCCGGGTCAGCTAACGCCTGTCTAACTCGTTCCGCGTCGTGCTATTGGGGCTGAATGCCGACCCCGATTGATCGCCGTACCTTGCTTTCAGCCTTGCTTGCTGCCGCCATCGCCAATCCCGTTACGGGGGCAGCCCGACCGTCGCACCCGACGAAAATCCTGTTTGTTTGCCAGTATGGCAGCGTGAAAAGCCCGATCGCACGGGAATTGTTGAAACGGCGCGCGGCGCAGCTGGGCATCAAGGTAGACGTGAGGGCACGCGGGATAACGCCGGAGCGCCATTTGCCCGAGGAAACCCGGCGGTCGCTTGCTTCGGAAGGGATTGATCCAACGGCCGAGCCGCTCCGGCAACTTGCGGCCGCTGACATCGAGCGGGCCGACATGGTCATCTTTTTCGACAAGCTGCCTCCGGGCTACGTCCCGAAACACTCCCGCGATTGGACGGATTTGCCGTCAATCGTAAACGACTATCGGGCAGCGAGGCTGAGCCTCGACCAGCGAATTGATCGACTGCTGAACGAACTCTCCCCAGGTCGCTGACCCCTAACCTTGCCAAATTCGGGTCGCGCCCGTATAGGCGCGCGCTGCTCACCCATGGTCATCCCTGGAGGCGTGGCGGAGCATGAAAACCTAGAAGGAATGCGAAAATGAGCGAACAGCTGACGCTGCCCGCCGAAGCGCGCGAACGGGCTGGCAAGGGAGCCTCCCGTGCACTGCGCCGCGATGGCCGGGTCCCCGCCGTGGTGTACGGCGAGAAGAAGGAGCCTCTCTCGATCCATGTCGAAGAGAAGCTTCTCACCAAGATGCTCCACACGGGGCACTTCATGAATTCGATCGTCATGATCGATGTCGGCGGCAAGGCGACCCGTACCCTGCCCAAGGCGGTCGACTTCCACCCGGTTTCGAGCCGGCCGATCCATGTCGATTTCCTGCGCGTCGGCGAGCACAGCAAGGTGCACGTTAACGTCCCGGTCCGCTTCGATAACGAAGAGGCCTCGCCGGGCCTGAAGCGCGGCGGCGTGCTCAACGTCGTCCAGCACGAGCTGGAACTGATCTGCGGCGCGGCACACATTCCCGACGAGATCCACATCCCGCTCGACGGGCTGGATATCGGCGATTCGATCCACATCAGCGAGGTCAAGCTCCCCGAGGGCACCAAGCCGGCGATCGACGACCGCGACTTCACCGTCGCCACCATCGTCGCTCCGTCGGCGATGAAGGCCGAGGAAGAAGAGGCCGCGGCCGAGGGCGAAGTCCCGACCGTCGGTGACGAAGCAGCTGAAGGCGAAGGCGATGCCGGCGCCGCGGGCGGCGACGAAGCCTAGGCTTCTCTTCGACCCATTCGAACAAGGACGCCCATCCCGCTTGCGGGGTGGGCGTTTTTGCTGGCAGGACGCGCGCGATGCAGATTTGGGCAGGCCTCGGCAATCCGGGCGCGCAATATGCGCTGCACCGCCACAATGTCGGCTTCATGGCCGTCGATGCGATCGCCGAGGTCCATGGTTTTGGCCCGTGGCAGAAGAAATTTCGCGCGCTGGCCAGCGAGGGCCGCATCGGCCGCCGCAAGATCCTGCTGCTGAAGCCGCAGACTTTCATGAACGACAGCGGCGACGCGGTTCAACAGGCGCTGCGCTTCCACAAGCTCGACGTCGACGCCCTCACCGCCTTCCACGACGAGCTCGACCTGGCGCCGTTCAAGGTCAAGGTCCGGGTCGGCGGCGGGCTTGCCGGCCATAATGGCCTCAGATCAATCAACGCATCGCTGGGGCCCGACTTCCGCCGCGTGCGGATCGGCATCGGCCACCCCGGCCCCGGCCAGAAGGAAAAGGTCACCCCGCACGTTCTCGGCAACTACGCCAAATCCGAGATGGAGCCTGTATCCGACCTGTTGGGGGCGATTGCCGCCGAAGCCGAGTGGCTGGCGGATGGCGACGATGCCCGGTTCATGAGCGAGGTTGCCCGGCGGCTGGGCGACGCCTAGCGGCGCGGTTTCGCCAAAATGTTCAAGGCAGGCGGTGGAAGCTGCGTTCCAAGCCGGTTCGGCTGCCCCTGCCGGAAGTGCCCGTTGAACGCGATCGTCACGCGATCATCGTCATCGTCGTTGGGATGAACCCAATGCACCAGCGAACAGGGGAAGATCAGCACGGTGCCAACCTCCGGATGGATTACCACCTTTTCGGCGGTAATCGGGGCGTTGATGATCCCCTTGCCCATCAGCGGCTTGTGCGGCGCAAGGAATTCGATCGCCCCGCTCTGGCCGCCGGCCTTTTTCGGCACTTTCACATAATAGACGCCTGACCAGAAAGCGCCGGTATGATCATGCGGCGCGTTGTAGGCGCCGCGCGGATTGACGTTGACCCAGCCGTCGGCAAGCAGCTCGATGTTGGTGAAATCAGTGTCCGGGGCAACGCCCTTGGTGGCCCGCGCCATCATCCTGAGCAACAGTTGCGCCAGCTTCGCGTGCGCGGGCTCCCTGCGGTCGAACAGGTCGCGCTCGCTGTGCCATCCCTTGCGATTGCTCTTGGTCATCCCGCCCTCGACCTTTTGCCGGGCGGCAATCTCCGCCAGCAGCGCCTTGTTGAGCTTCGCGGCGTCTTCAACCTCGAACTGCAGCAGCGGTGTCGGGAAAAGTTCGCTGATGGATTGGAGCTTGAACGCCAATTGATCCCCCCGGGCTGCTTTGCCGGTTCAAAGCCCCTCGCGGGCTCAAGCGCAAGAGGCTAAGCGGTTGCCATGCCCGTCCGTACCCTTTTCGCCACCCGCCTGTACCAGGCCACCATCGACGATGCCGCGCTGCTCGGCGAGCTGGCCCATTCGATCCGGGTCCTTGCAGCAGACGATGCGGCCGGGCGCCGCTGGAGCCGCGACAAGGGCTATAAGGGCTATACCAGCTACGCCTCGCTCAACGACCTGCCGCGCCGCGACCCGGCGTTCGACGACCTGCGCAAGCTGCTCAATCGCCACGCAGCGGCCTTCGCCAGGGAACTGGCGTGGGACGTGAAGCCGAAACTCGACAGCCTGTGGGTCAATTTGCTGAAGCCCGGCGGTCACCATGCCGGGCATATCCACCCCCATTCGATCCTGTCGGGCACCTTTTACGTCGAAGCGCCCAACGGAAGCGGCGCGATCCGCTTCGAAGACCCGCGGCTGCCGCAGATGATGGCGGCGCCGCTTCGCCATGACGAGGCGCCGGAGGATTTGCGCCCGTTCGTGGCGGTCGAGCCCAAGGCCGGCTTGCTGCTGCTGTGGGAAAGCTGGCTGCGCCATGAGGTGTTGCCAGGCACCGCCAAGGCCGACCGGCTCAGCATCAGCTTCAATTTCGCGTGATGTGCGGCTCCATCGCTAATTAGGTTCTCACGGCCGCCGGCAGCGCCGCTGCGTAACGACGCACGTCCTCTATTTTCCCGGTACTGACACGCGACCATTGCTTCCACTTGCCATAGGCGCCGCGGATGATGATCCCACGGTCGGCCATGCGGGCCTTGACGGCATTCGCGTCAGGCACCCGAACAAACACGAAGTTCGCCTGACTGGGGAGCACGTCCAGCCCAGCCTTGCGGGCGGCATCCAGGATCAAACCTCTGCCCTCGAGGATGCGGTTCTTCGAGAAGGCCATGAACGCCTCATCGTTTAGCGATGCAATGGCGGCTGCCAAGGCGGCCGAGCCAAGATCGACAGTCATGATGTTGCCCTGTATCCGCTCGGCATTGGCAGGCGTGGAAAGCGCATAGCCAATCCGGAGCCCCGCGAGCCCGTAGATTTTCGAAAAGGTCCGGCTGACGATTACGTTACCGCCCGCCTTCACCAGGTCGATCATCGAGTTCGACCCCGGTTGATCGGTGAGCTCATTATATGCCTCGTCCACCAGCAGGACCGTTTCCTTCGGCAACTTCGATGAGAGTGCGCGGAGAGCCTGTGGATCGACCAGCATGGCGGTCGGGTTGTTGGGGTTGCACAGATAGACCATCGACGCCTTGTTCGTGGCAGCAGCAGCGGCCATCGCATCGAGATCGATATTCATGTCCGGCCGCAGTGGCACTCTGAGCAGCCGGCCGCCATGACGCGCGGCGACCTGCAATGGTTCGTCAAAGAACAGCTCCGGGCAGACAATCGGGCCGCTCCTGCTCCATTCTAGCGCAGCTGCACCCAGCACCTCGGTCGAGCCGTTGCCGATGACTGCATGACCGGGGGTGAGCCCGAAACGTTTAGCGACCATCGCGCGCAGCCGCTCACTCGCGTCGTCGGCATAATAGCAGCCCTTTGACGCCGCCGCCGCCATCGCCTGGATCGCTCGGGGAGACGGCCCGTAGGGATTCTCGTTGTACGTCAACCAGGCGATCCCCGGATCCGGACCGAACAAAGCTCGCCATGGCCGTGACTCCGCCAGAGCGGGAGCACCGCCGAGCGCCAGTGCCGCCCCTGCCGATGCTGCTCCAATTAGCGATCTTCTCGATAGGCAGTTCGTCATGGCTTTCCCCCTCACGACCGCTGTTGCGGGGTTGTTTTAGTCTGCGCCATAGCGACTCTCCAGTGCGCTTCTTGGCAGCAGCACCAACATGCGGCTAAGGGCGGCGCAAACCTTTCCCCTTCAGGACGACCCATGGGCTTTAAATGCGGCATCGTCGGCCTGCCGAACGTCGGCAAGTCGACCCTCTTCAATGCGTTGACCGAAACGCAGGCGGCGCAGGCGGCCAACTATCCATTTTGCACGATCGAGCCCAACGTCGGCCAGGTCGCGGTGCCCGATCCGCGCCTTGACAAGCTCGCCGCCATTGCCGGCTCGGCCAAGATCATTCCAACCCAGCTGGCATTCGTCGATATCGCCGGGCTGGTGAAGGGCGCGTCGCAGGGAGAGGGCCTCGGCAACCAGTTCCTCGGCAACATCCGCGAGGTCGACGCCATCGTCCACGTCCTGCGCTGCTTCGAAAATGACGACATCCAGCATGTGTCGAACAAGGTCGACCCGATTGCCGATGCCGAAGTGGTCGAGACCGAATTGCTGCTCAGCGACCTCGAAAGCCTCGAGAAGCGCGTCCCCAATTTGGTCAAGCGCGGCCAGCAGGGCGACAAGGAATCGAGGATCGCCGCCTCGGTCCTGAGCCAGGCGCTGGACCTGCTCCGCGACGGCAAGCCGGCGCGGCTCACCAGGCCCAAGGATGACGAGGAAGCGCGGGTGTTCAGCCAGGCCCAGCTGATCACCGCCAAGCCGGTGCTCTATGTGTGCAACGTCAACGAAGACGAGGCCGCCGAAGGCAATGCCCAGTCCGCGCGTGTGTTCGAGAAGGCCAGGTCGGAAGGCGCCAACGCGGTCATCGTTTCAGCCGCAATCGAAGCCGATCTTGTGACCATGGACATGGACGAGCGCATCGCCTTCCTCGAGGAGATGGGCCTGCATGAAACCGGGCTCGCCCGGGTGATCCGCGCCGGTTACGACCTGCTCCACCTGATCACCTTCTTCACCGTCGGGCCCAAGGAAGCGCGCGCCTGGACGGTCGAAAAGGGCTCGAAAGCCCCGCAGGCGGCCGGCGAAATCCACACCGATTTCGAACGCGGCTTCATCCGCGCCGAAACCATCGCCTATGACGATTATATCGCCCTGAACGGCGAGGCCGGCGCCCGTGACGCCGGCAAGCTACGCCAGGAAGGCAAGGACTATGTGGTGAAGGACGGCGATGTCCTCCACTTCAAGTTCAACGTCTAGGGACTAGCGCATCGCCTCGCGGAACAGGCCGAAGCTGAGCACGGCGGCGACCGCCACCGCGACCCAGCTCAATCCCTGGCCCAAAACATGGGTGCCGATCACGACCTGGAACCCGGTCATGAGCCGGTAGACATGGACCAGCGCCATCAGCCCGAAGATGATGGCCGCAATCAGCGTGAACGGCCGGCCGGTCATGACCTCACCCCGCTAATATTTATATCCAACCCTGAGGCCGAGAGTGCGTGGCCGGCCCGGCACGATGAAGCTCCGGGTGCAGCTGCCGCAATTCACGCCGCGTGACAGCTCGTTGGTGCTGTCGAACACGTTGGTGACATAAAGTTCGGCGCTCCACTTCGTCCAATCGATCCCCGCGAACAGGTCGACCACGGTCGAGGATTTGATCCGGCCCTGCCACAAATTGGGATCGCAGGTGGGGAAGCCGAGCGAGGAGCAGTCGAGCCCGACGCCGGACATGGCGGTGAGGCTGCGCAGCGACGACCGTGCCGAGCCCTGGTAGGCAACGCCGCCCTGGACGTGGGCTTTGGCGTCGTTGAACACGTGCCAGGTGTAGCGCGCCGTGGCCGACCCCTTGAACTTCGGCGTTACCGGCAGGCGGCTGCCGCTCGGCACCGAAATGAAGCTGAAATCGCAATGCGGCGTCGGGTCTTCACTCGATCCGCAAATATCGCCCTTGGATTTGGCGTCGGTGTAGGCGGCCGCCGCCGTCAGCGACAATCCGTTCTTGCTGTAGGAAAGATCGGTCTCGATGCCGTTGATCCTGGCGTCCTTGCCGTTGTGGATCTCGGTAAAGCTGTTCTGCCCGAGGAAGCTGAACTGGAACTTCTTCCAGAGCTGATGATAGACGGCACCATTCCACCGCACTGGTCCAAGCGTGGTCTTCCAGCCAAGCTCATAATTGTTGAGGAAGTCGGCATCGTAAGGCGCAATGTCGCCGCGCCGGTTGATGCCGCCGGGCCGGAAGCCGCGCGACCAGGTCGCGTAGAACAGCAAGTCATCGGAGGGCTTCCAGGTCGCGTTGAAGCGATAGATGACACCGCTGTCCTTGACCCGCTTGGGCACAAGCTTGCCGTCAACGAAATCCGCCAGGTTGGTACAGGGACTCCCCGAGACCACCGGCGGCAGGAGTGTACGATCGGTCGCATAGGTATTGGTATCGCGATCGTAGAGGCGCTCGCCGCTCACGGTCCAGCATTGCGCGACGCCCGTGCGGTTGCTGCCCGCGGCGTTGCGCGGGAAGGCAGAGTATGGCCCGGCCCCGCCATCGCCCGGATTCCGGCCGAATCCGAAGAAGCCGATCAGGCTGTTGTCGAACTTGTACCATCGCCCGCCGGCAGTCAGCGTGATCTGCGGTGTCACGTCGTAGCTCGCTTCGCCGAACAGCGCATAGTCCTTGTCGACGCGCTTTTGCTGGGTCAGCCAGAGCGTTCCGGGAAGTCCGTTTACCGAGACAAAGTCGCCAAGGCCATCGACCTTATAATCCTGGTGGATAAGGTTCGACTGCCGCTGATAGAAAGCGCCGGCGATCACGCGGAACGGCTTGTCCGCGGGTGAAGCGATGCGCAGTTCCTGGCTCAATTTCCTGAAGTGGTCGGTGCCGATGATGAACTGCTGCGGGTTGATCGAGCGATTGCCCGCGTTGTCCAAATAGTAGAAATATTGGAGGCCGCGGCCGTAGAGGCCGCCATAATAGTCGGCATAGAGCTGTTCGTAGGCGTCGGCGTAATCGGCGTAGTCGCTCAGCGTGTACGTCCTGCGATCCATGTAGGCGCCGGCGTAGGTCACATCGAAATTCGCGATCTTGCCCTGGATGGTCAGCGCCGCCTGCCAGAATTTGTCCGAGCGGAAGTCGTCGCGGAAGCGATCGATCTTGTCCTCGCCGAGGTCGGGATCGTAGAAGAAAACGCCGTTGGCGCGCATCTTCTGGAACATCAAGGTCGGCGTTGCCGTCCAATTGTCGTCTAGATCGACCTTCAGCGCAGCCCGGCCACCCCAGGTCGTCAGATCGTTGAAATTCTTCTTCTCCAGGCCGGTGTTCGTGACGGTGAGGTTTGGAACGTCGTCGCCGTCGACATCTTCCACGGCATAGTAAGTGCGCTCGCCGTGGATGTTATCGATAAAGCCCGCATCCTTCTGATAGAAGGCAGCGGCGCGGAACGCAACGCGGTCCGCCAGCGGCAGGTTGATCATGCCCTCCAGCTTGCCGCCCCGATCGCCGCCCGTGAGCGTGTTGATTTCGCCGTCGATCCGGCCGGACGTGACACCCAGCTCCGGCTTGTTGGTGATGATGCGGATCGTGCCCGCTTCGCTCGATGCGCCGTACAGCGTGCCCTGCGGGCCGGCGAGGCTCTCGATCCGGGCGATGTCATAAATATGGACGTCGAGCGTGCCGCCAATCGTCGTGATCGGCTGTTCGTCGAGGTAGGAGCCGACAGAGGGTAGTGAGCCCGAGTGGTTGCCGTCGCCGCCGGTCGCGACGCCGCGCATATAGACCACGGTGACACCCGGCTGCGCGGTCTGGAAACTGACCGACGGCAGCTGCTTGGTATAATCCTGGAAATTGGAGATGTTCAGCTGGTCGAGCCGCTTGGTGCCGATGGCCTGGACGCTGATTGGAACGTCCTGGAGATTTTCCTCGCGTTTGGTCGCGGTAACGACGATCACATTGTCATTGTCGTCGCTGGTTGCAGCCGGAGCTGGCTGGGTTGCCGGGGCGGGCGCGGCGCCCGTATCCTGGGCAAATGCCGGTTGGGTAAAGGCGGTGCTGGCAAGCAACCCCAGCGTAAGAGCGCGGCCAAAAGCAGTCCGGTCAGTCATCAATGCCCCCTTGAGACTTATGTGACGCGATAGCGGCACGGGCATTGCAACTTGTCAACGGCTATCCGTTGCGGGGACGCACTGAACCGGCGAATTAACGGCCTAGCGTTGCAAAAACGACGCGGGGACCCCCGGATAGGCCTCAAGCACCTCTCCCAGGGCCTGCTTCAGCGGATCGAGATGATGTTCGTAGCGCTGCCATTCCTCGGTCGCGTCGCGATAGATCGGCTGGCGCACTTGTTCGGAACTTGGTGTGCGAACCGCGCGCTCGTTTTCGTGAAACGCTAGGCAGGCCGGTTCGAACTCGAGGCCGCAATAATCGAGCAGCGCGCGGATTTCCGCCTCGGTGTCGTCGACCATGCGCTCATAGATCACGCGGTGAACCTTGCCGGGCAGCACCGTGTCGATATGCGCCATCAATCGCACATAGTCGGCATAATAGGTTCCGACCTCGGCGAGGTCGTAGGTGAAGGCCTGGCCGCGGGCGAAATGCTGGCGGAAGTTGGAGAAGCAACAGCCGAGCGGATGGCGCCTGGCATCGATGATCCTGGCGTTGGGCAGGATCAGCCGGATGAATGGCACGAACAGCCAGTTGTTGGGCAGCTTGTCGATGAAGAAGGGACGATCGGTCCGGCGCTGCACGCTGGTCTGCTTGAGATATTTTTCTCCCAGCTCGAGCCGCTCGGCTGCGGTCAGTTTGAGGACATCGGCCGGATAGCGTCCAATGGCCTGGGCCAGCGTGGGAATGTCGGCGAGTTCGGACGTGCCTTCGACCAGCGAATGGGACGACAGGATCTGCTCGACCAAGGTCGATCCGGCGCGCGGCATCCCGACGATGAAGATCGGATCGGGCGCCTCATAGCCGCCGGCGCGCTCGGCAAAGGCGGAGGCGGTAAATTGCTCGATGCAGCGGGTAACGGTCCGGCTGATCTTCGCCGCATCATGCGGCACCAGTTTCACCCGAATGGCATTACCGGCCGCATAATGGGCGAACGCTTCGTCGGACCGCCCGGCGTCATGCATCGCCTTGCCGAGCGCAAATTCGAGCTGCAGCCGATCGTCGTCATCCAGGTCCGTGCGTTCCAGCCCGGCCTGCATTGCGGCGATATCGGCCTCGTCGAACTTGACGGTCTTCAAATTGGCGAGGCTCCACCATGCCTCACCGAGGGCCGGCTTGAGCGCGATCGACTTGCGATACGCCGCGACTCCCTCCGCCTGGCGGCCGACGGTCTTCAGCAAGTGGCCATAGCTCAAAAGGACGCGCGGCTGCCGCGGCGAGCGTTTGAGCACGTCCTCGTACAGACTAATCGCCTGGTCGAAATCGCCCAGGCGTCCCAGCGTCGCCGCCTTCAGGTTCCAGTGGCCGGGATCGTCCGGCTCCGCGGCCAGGACGTCGTCCATCAAGTCGATGGCCTCTGCCGGGCGTCCCATGCGGCCGAGCACCAAAGCGAGATTGGCCCGCGCCGCGGTAAATCCGGGCGCCAGCTCGACCGCCCGCCGCAACAGGCTTTCGGCGTCGCGCCAACGCCCGATCCGCGCCGCCAGCTCGGCCAGCATGCGGATCGCGGCGACGTCGAACGGATCCTCCTTGAGATGCGGCTTCAACAACCGCTCGGCGACATCGAGCTGGTTGTCGTGCAGCGCGATCGCCGCCTCGACCAGCCGCGGATGCCAGCGATGACTTTGTGGGTTGCTCACAGTGCGTCAGTAGCCCGCGTTTCATCGGCTCGCCAAGCGCCGTAGAAAGTTTCATTTTGCCACTTTCTTTGGCGAAGCAAAACCGCCAGAGGATGCGCATGATCTATTTCGATGACATCCACGTCGGCGACGGGACCCTGTTCGGCCATTATGATGTGACCCGCGAGGAAGTACTCGAGTTCGCGCGCAAATATGACCCGCAGCCGTTCCACCTCAGCGATGAGGAAGCCGCCAAGACCCACTTCGGGAGGCTCGCCGCATCGGGCTGGCACACCTGCGCGATGACGATGGCGGTGATTGCCCGCCATGTGGTCGAGACCGAGCAGGCGGGCCTCGGCTCTCCGGGCATCGACGAACTGCGCTGGCTGAAGCCGGTTTATCCGGGCGACCGGCTGACGGTGCGCGGCGAGGTGATCGAGACCATCCCGTCGCGGTCCAAACCCAACATCGGCGTCATTCGCAGCCAGAACACCATCACCAACCAGGACGATGCCCCGGTGATGCGCTTCATATCGATCGTGATGATGCTGCGGCGGCCCGAAACGGACGCTTAATCGCCCGCAAATTCTAACAGGCTGACCGCCTCGATCCCGGCCTCGGCGAGCGCCCTGGCGCCGCCCAGGTCGGGCAGGTCGATGACGAAGCGGGCGCCAGCGATCTCGCCCCCTGCCCGCCTGATCAGCCGCGCCGCGGCCAGCGCCGTGCCGCCGGTCGCCAGCAAATCGTCGACGATCAGCACCCGCGCGCCGGGCGCGCAGGCGTCGACATGCATCGCCAGCCGGTCGCTGCCATATTCGAGCGCATAATCCTCGGCGATGGTCGCGCCGGGCAGCTTGCCGTCCTTGCGGATCAGCAGCAGCCCCGCGCCGAGCCTGACCGCCAGCGCTCCGCCGATGGCGAAGCCGCGCGCCTCGATCGCCGCGACAAGGTCGACCGGGCCCTCGACCGTCTCGGCCAGCGCAACGATGGTGCGCGCCAGGCCGCTGCTGTCGAGCAGCAGCGTGGTGATGTCGCGGAACTGGATGCCCGGCCTGGGAAAGTCCGGGATGGTGCGGACGAGGGATTTCAGGTCAACGGTCATTGCTCTTCCCCCGCCGGGGGAAGTGCCGTCATCGCGTGACGGCGAAGGGGGATTCTTGCAAGCCGCATAACCCCCTCCGTCAGTCCAAGGGACTGCCACCTCCCCCGATGGGGGAGGAGCAATTTACTCGTCGATCCCGGCTTTCTTGCTGGCCCGTTTGCGCTTGGTGGCGACGGCGGGCGCCGGCGCAGGTTGCGGGGCGCCCTTCTTGCCCTTCACGCCGGCCCAGATGTTCTGGTAGCTGAGGTACGCGAGGATGGTCGCGACGATCAGGAAGGCCAGTACCGCGAAGCCGCTCTTGTGGCGGCCCTGCAAATTGGGCTCGGCCGTCCACACCAGGAACGCTGACACGTCCCTGGCCATCTGGTCGACCGTCGGCTTGGGGTTGCCCGGAGCATAGACCACCTGGCCCTCGCTGGTCAGCGGCTGCGGCATGGCGATGTTGAGGTTCGCGAAATAGGGGTTGTAGTGCAGTCCCGGCGCGGTCTTCGACCCCGGGAACTTCTTCACGAGTTCCGCCGGCTGGTTCTGGTAACCGGTCAGGATCGAGTAAATGTACTGCGGTCCGCCTTCGCGCGCCTTGGCCATCAGCGACAGGTCGGGCGGCAACGCATTGTTGTTGGCCGCGCGCGCCGCCGTCTCATTGGCGTAAGGCGACGGGAAGTGATCGGACGGAACCGCCTTGCGGGTCGCCGGCTCACCGGTGTCCGGGTTCACCGAGGGAACCTCGACCTGCCACTGGTTGGCAATCGCCTTTACCTCGGCCTCTTCATAACCGAGCTGGCTGAGGTCACGGAACGCGACGCGGGTCAGGCTGTGGCAGCCCGAGCAAACTTCCTTATAGACCTGGAAGCCGCGCTGGAGCTGCTGCTTGTCGAACTTGCCCATCGGCCCGTCCGAGGCAAACTCCACTTCCTTCGGTTCGCGATGATATCCTTGCTCGGCGGTCGCCGCGGGCGGCGACTTGAGGTTGGTGATGAGGGTCGTGCCGAACGCCCACAGCACGGCGAGGACGAATGCGGCGCCTACGGCACGGGCAATCCAACGGATCATCTAACCTTACCCCCTTAGTTCGCTGGCGCCGTCGTGCCGTGCAGCACGCTTTCCGAAATCGAGTTCGGCAGCGGCAGCGGGGTCTCATATTTGGAGACCAGCGGCAGGATGATCAGGAAATGCGCGAAATAATAAGCCGTCGCCAGCTGCGAGAACGCGACAAAGATCGGCGTGGCTGGTGATCCGCCACAATAGCCGAGGATCGCCACGTCGAGCAGCAGCAGCCAGAAGAAGCGCTTGAAAACCGGGCGGTAGGCGCCCGACCGGACCGGCGACTTGTCGAGCCACGGCAGGAAGAACAGCAGCAAGATCGAGGTGAACATCGCCAGCACGCCCCACAGCTTCGCGTCGATGCCGAGGAAGTTGGAGGTGAAGGCGCGCAGGATCGCGTAAAACGGCCAGAAATACCATTCGGGAACGATGTGCGCTGGCGTCGCCAGCGGGTTGGCCGGAATGTAATTGTCCGCGTGACCCATGGCATTGGGAATGAAGAACATCACCGCCGCATAGGCGGTCAGGAAGGCGGCAGCGAACCAACCGTCCTTGGCGGTGTAGAAGGGGTGGAACGGCAGCGTGTCCTTCTCGGTCTTCACATCGACACCGGTCGGGTTGCCCGATCCGGGGATGTGCAGCGACCAGATGTGGAGGATGACCACGCCGGCGATCACGAACGGCAGCAGATAGTGCAGCGAGAAGAAGCGGGTCAGCGCCGCCTGGTCGGGGGCATAGCCGCCCAATAGCCAGACGCGGATCGGCTCGCCGACCACCGGGAAAGCGGAGAAGAAGCCGGTGATGACCTGTGCTCCCCAATAGCTCATCTGCCCCCAGGGGAGGACATAGCCCATGAAGGCGGTGGCCATCATCAGCAGGTAGATGACCAGGCCGAGCATCCACACCAGCTCGCGCGGGGCCTTGTAGGAGCCGTAATAGAGGCCCCGGAATATGTGGATGTAGACGACGATGAAGAAGAAGCTGGCGCCGTTCATATGGGCGTAGCGCATCATCCAGCCGCCGTTGACGTCGCGCATGATGTGCTCGATCGAATTGAACGCGCCGTCGGCCGAAGCGAAATACCACATCGCCAGGACGATGCCGGTGACGATCTGGATGGTCAGGAAGATGCCGCTGAGGACACCGAAGTTCCAGCCATAGTTGAGGTTGCGCGGCACCGGATAGCCGCCGCCGACCGCGTTATAGACCAGCCGCGGGAGCGGCATGCGCTGGTCGAACCAGCGGCCCAGCTCGGTCTTGGGTTCGTAGGGCTTGGCCCAGGCAAAGCTCATGACGGTTACCCCCTTAACCGATGGTCACGACGGTGTCGGACGTAAACGCATAGTCCGGCACATGCAGGTTTAGCGGCGCCGGGCCTTTGCGGATGCGCGCGGCGGTGTCGTAATGCGATCCGTGGCAGGGGCAGAAATAGCCGCCGTAGTCGCCGCGATTCTCGCCCTCGCCGGTGCCCAGCGGAACGCAACCGAGGTGGGTGCAAACGCCGAGCGTGATCAGCCAATTCTCCTTGCCCGGCTTGGTCCGCTCGTCGAGCGTCTGCGGATCGCGCAGTTCGCTCAATGGCACGGCCTTGGCGGCGGCGATTTCCGCCCCGGTCAGGTTGCGGACGAACACCGGCTGCTTGCGCCAACTGGTCTTGATCGCCTGGCCCGGCGCGATCTTTGAAATGTCGACCTCGGTCGAAGCCAGCGCCAGCACGTCGGCCGGCGGGCTCATCTGGTTGACCAGCGGGATCGCCACGGCGACCGCGCCGACGCCGGCGAAACTGACGGCGGCGATGTTGATGAAGTCGCGACGGCGGAGGCTATGGTCGCCCTCCACTTTCGCGGCGTTGAGTTCTTCCAACGTGGCCATGCTCACCCTTAAGACCGAAATTTCGCGCGATGCCGAACGGCATCAAATACGGCCCGCAAGGGAGAACCCCGAGCGGTTGGCGGGCCTGATAGCGTCTCACCCTGAAGTTGCAAATGGGCAAATTGTTGCCCTTGTGAAGTGACTCGCTGCCGGACTATCGGCGCGGCATGCGGCTCGCCCTGTTCGAACCCGAAATTGCCGGCAACGTCGGAGCGGTGATGCGGCTTGGCGCCTGCATGGGCGTGGCGGTCGACCTGATCGAGCCATTGGGCTTTCCATGGGACGACAAAAGGGTCAGGCGGACGGCGATGGACTATATCGACCATGTCGATGTGACGCGGCACGCCTCGTTCGCGGATTTTCGCGCGACCACGCCGGGGCGGCTGATCCTGTTCACCACCAAGGCAAATGCCTCGCCTTACGACTTCGCCTTTGAAGCCGATGACCTGCTGCTGTTCGGCAAGGAAAGCGGCGGCGTTCCGGCCGAGGTCGCGGCGGCGAGCGACATGAAACTGAGGCTGCCGATCCGCGCCGAAGTGCGCAGCTTCAACCTTGCCACCGCCGTCGCGCTCGCCCTGGGTGAGGCGCTGCGCCAGACCGATGGATTGCCCGCATGACCCCGCTCGACAATCAGCAACAGGAAGCGCGCGACTGGTTCGAGGCGCTGCGCACCCGCATCTGCGATGAGTTCGAGGCGATCGAGCGCGAGGCGGGCAGCGACGCCAAGTTCGAGTTCATTCCCTGGGAGCGGACCGACGAGGACGGCACGCCGGGCGGCGGCGGGGTGCGCGGGCAGATGATCGGCACGGTGTTCGAAAAGGTCGGGGTCAATGTCTCGACCGTCGGCGGCAGCTTTTCCGAGGAATTCGCCAGGCAAATCCCGGGAGCGGAAGAGGACCCCAGCTTCTTCGCCACCGGCATCAGCCTGGTCGCGCACATGGCCAACCCGCATGTGCCGGCGGTGCACATGAATACCCGCTTTCTGACGACGACGCGACGCTGGTTCGGCGGCGGCGCCGACCTCAATCCGGCGATCCCCTATCAAGAGGATACCGACGCCTTCCATGCCCGCCTGCGCGCCGCCTGCGCCGCGCATGACCCGACCTTCTATCCGCGCTTCTCGAAATGGGCCGAGGAGTATTTCTGGCTACCCCACCGCAAGCGGGCGCGCGGGGTGGGCGGCATTTTCTACGACCGGCTGGAAGGCCATTTTGAGGAGCATTTCGCCTTCACCCGCGACGTCGGTGAGGCGTTCCTCGACATCTACCCGAAGATCGTCAGGGCGCGAATGGACATGCCGTTCACCGACGCCGACATCGAGACGCTGCTCCAATTTCGCGGCCGCTATGTCGAATTCAACCTGCTCTACGATCGCGGGACATTGTTCGGGCTCAAAACCGGCGGCAATATCGACGCCATCTTGATGAGCCTGCCGCCGCTGGCGAAGTGGAGCTAGCGATCAGCCCTCCTGCTTGACGTCCGGAACATGCGCCTGCCCGGCACTGAGCTGGGCATAGATCCGCGCCAGCATCGACGTGTAGACCATCACGAAGCCGGCCTGGACCAGCCCGCCGGTCAGCGCCACCAGCAGTAGCGAAATCGACCAGGGCTCGGGCCGTCCGAACAGCAATGTGACCAGCGCGCCGATCACCGCGCCGACGGTCAGCGCGACGACGAAGAAGCCAACCGTCAGCATCAGGACAAACCCCAGCAGCCGCCAGAACTGGCCGCCGGTCAGGGCGAAGGCCCGGCGGATGGTGGCGATCGGGCCGATCGCCTCGCTGGCCGCCACCGGCACCAGTATCATGATCCGGACCGAGCCGTAGAGCAGCGCCACCGCGGCGAGGCAGAGTAGCAGCCAGCCAACTCCGCTGACGCCCGACCAGTCGAACTGGCCGCTTTCGACCGACCGGCCCATGCTGATCGCCAGGATCGCCGAGAAGGCGAGGATGACGAGGACACCAATCATCAGCACGGCGAGGATCAAGGTCGGCGCCCGGCGCGCGCCCTGGCCGATCGCCTCGCCGACGCTGCCGCTCCAGCCGTTGACCAGCAGGACCATCGCCAGCTGGCCGACAAACATGACGATGATCATCGCCAGCACTACCAGCATCCACAGGCCTGCGGGCGGCTGCTGGCCAGGCGCAACCTGCGGCTCGACCATCGAGGCGATCACCGCCGGCAGCAGGATCAGGCCAAGCGCGATCGGGACGATCAGCCGGCGATGCGCCTGTAGCGCGGCTTTGGCTTCGTCCCATGCCCTGCCGATCGATAGACTGCTCATGGCTCACCCCGTTAATTGCGTGCCGCTGTTATGCGGAGCCGGACCGGCGCTGGCAACGCCCTTGCCCCGGCGGCGCTGCAGGGCCATGTCGCGCGCCATGATCGACGGCATCGAATGGAAGGTCAGCGAAGGCCTCGTTCCCTATGAAACCGCGCTGGCCGAGATGGAGGCACGCGCCGCCGCCGTCCGCGCCGGCGCGGCGAGCGAGCTGGTCTGGCTGCTCGAGCATCCGCCGCTGTTCACCGCCGGCACCAGCGCCGATCCGGCCGAGCTGTTCAATCCTGACGGCTTTCCGGTGTTCGAGGCGGGCCGCGGCGGGCGTTATACCTATCATGGGCCGGGCCAGCGGGTCGGTTACCTCGTCCTCGACCTCGAAAAGCGCGGGCGTGACATCCGCTGCTTTGTCCATTCGCTCGAAGGCTGGATGATCGCCGCGCTGGCCGAGCTCGGCGTCGAGGCCAGGCGTGAACCCGGGCGCATCGGCATCTGGACCGGTGAGGGCGCGGCCGAGGCCAAGATCGGGGCGATCGGGGTCCGGGTGAAGCGCTGGGTCACCCTCCACGGTTTCTCGATCAATGTCGCTCCGGACCTATCCCACTTCGGCGGAATCGTGCCCTGCGGCATCGCCGAATATGGCGTCACCAGCCTGGCGGCGCTTGGCCGCGACAGCTCGATGGAGCGGCTTGATGATGCGCTGAAGCGGGTATTTCCCTCATTTCTCAATAATTTAAGAGATATCTCACAAGCCGCTTGAGGCGCGCAATGCTCCCGACTATTGTGCCCGCGATTTGCGAAGGCGGGGCAGCCGCCAAGCAGGTCTGACAATCAAGGGAGTTTTGAATGCGTGCTTTGATCCTGGTCGCTGGTGCGGCCCTGGCGGTTTCGGCTTGCAGCAGCAACGAAGCCGCTGAGAACACGACGAATGTCGACGAGACCCTCACCACCGAGAACGTCGTCGCCAATGACACCACTGCCATCGACGCGACCGCCAATGCGGATACCGCGATGGCTGCGGACGCCAACGCGACCGACGCCAACGCGATGGACGCTACGACCACCAACGCCCAGTAATCTGGCGTTGGGCCGCTCCTAAGCGGCTCATGGTATTTGGAAGGGGTCGCCGGAGCAATCCGGCGGCCCCTTTCTATTTGAGGCCGACCACCTTGTGCGCTTGCAGCGCCAGCCGCCACTTGGGCCGTCCCATCGCAAGCGCGATCGAGGCATCATAGCTGGCCTGCGTCTCGGCGCAGTCCATCGGCTGGACCAGGAAATGGTCGAAGCCCCACCCTTCGAGGTCGACCGGGTCGATCCCCTGTTGCGGCCAGACCAGCTTCAGCTCATTGCCCGAACGCTGGACCACGTCGGTGCCGGCCTTGGGGCTGATGCACAGCCAGTCGATCCCGGGTGTGGCGGCGATGGTGCCATTGCTTTCGACCGCGACCCGGAAGTCGCGGGCATGTAGCGCCTCGATCAATGCGGTATCGAGCTGGAGCATCGGCTCGCCGCCGGTAATCACAACCAGCCGCCGGTCCTGTTCCGAGCCCCACAGCGCCTCGATATGCGCCGCCAACCGTTCGGCACCGGCAAATTTTCCGCCGCCCGGACCATCGGTGCCGACGAAATCGGTGTCGCAGAAATTGCATTGGGCCGTCGCGCGGTCGGCCTCGCGCCCGCTCCACAAATTGCAGCCGGCAAAGCGCAGGAACACGGCGCGGCTGCCGGCCTGCACGCCCTCACCCTGTAGCGTCAGGAAGGCCTCTTTGACTGCGTAGCTCATGCTGCAACGTACCGCGTCGGATCGGGCAGTCCTGCCTCCTCGAACCCCTTGGCCCGCAGGCGGCAGGCATCGCACAGGCCGCAGGCACCGCCGTCCGGCGCGGGATCGTAGCAGCTATGGCTGAGCCCGGCGTCCAGGCCGAGGCGCGCCGCCTCCCTGGCGATGTCGGCCTTGGTCATATGCTGCAGCGGAGCGTGGATAGTGAAGCCGTCGCCCTCCACCCCGGCCTTGGTCGCCTGGTTGGCCAGCGCTTCGAACGCGGCGATGAATTCGGGCCGGCAATCGGGATAGCCCGAATAGTCGAGGGCATTGACGCCGACGAACAGGTCGCGGGCGCCCGCCGCCTCGGCCCAGGCCAGCGCGAGACTAAGGAACACCGTATTGCGCGCCGGGACGTAAGTGACCGGGATTCCCTCGCCGACCCCGTCCTTCGGCACCGCGACGTCGCTGGTCAGCGCCGATCCGCCAAAGGCGGTCAGGTCCATCGGCAGGACGATGTGCTTGTCGGCCAGCTCGGCCGCGATCCGCCTGGCCGCTTCCAGCTCGACGCGGTGGCGCTGGTGATAGTCGATGGTCAGCGCCAGCACGGAATAGCCGGCCTCGCGCGCCAGGGCCGCGCAGACCATCGAATCCAGCCCGCCGGACAGCAGCACCACCGCTGACTTCTCATATTCATTGCTCATTTGCCGGCGCAGATAGGCGCGGCAGGCACAAAAAAATAGGGCCGCGCGAAACGGGCGGCCCAGTTGTTCGGGCCTATGCCCGAAAGGGAGGAAAGCGTGCCGAAGAAGGGCACGAGCCGATTCCTAGCCGATTCATGGTTAAAGGCCGCTTAACGGCGGGCCAGATGTCCGGGCTGGCAATCGCCGGCGCGGCGCGCGTACAGCTTGTAATGGAACGGCAGGCCGCCCGAGATTCCCTGCGTGTCGATGGTCAGCGAGCGCGGCGTCACCAGAGTCACCACGGATCGGCCAAAGCCGCCGTCGGCGCAGGTATAGCTGATCTCCGCATTGGTGCCGCGATCGCGGATCACGGAGCGCGTGCAGCGGCCGTTGCGATGCTCGAACTGGGCCAATATGTCGGGCGACGCCACGCACAGCCGCGTCGGATTATGGCCGGTCGCGCTGGTGCTGACCTCCCACAGCCCGCCGGCCGCCGGTGCCAGAGCATGGGGCAACGTGGCCGCCAACAGGCCAGCCGAAAGAAATACGGTGGCCGCAAGGCCGATTCGAACCCCTTCACGCATCACCAGGCATATACCACAGGCACCTTAACCTAGCGTAACTTTAGGCCGCTTCCGCGGCGATTGGGAAGCTTGATGCGCAAAAGGCGCAATCGACGCGGATCAGCCCGTCCTCGCCGACCATCGCCGCGCGCTCGTCGGGTGGGAAGCGGGCGATGACCGAGGCGATATAGTCGGGGCTGCAGCGGCAACCCTTGGCCAGGGCGACCGGCGGAAGCGTCCGCACCTCCGGCTCCTCGTGCAGCAGGCGCCAGATGAGGTCGTCGAGCGGCAGATCGCGATCGGTCAGCTCCTCGGGCTTCACCGATCCGACCAGCACCGCGACATGGGGCCATTCGGGATGGTCGAGCCTGGTGTGCAGCCGGTCGCGGCCCTCTTCGCCTTCGGGCAAATGCTGGAACATCAGGCCGCCCGCGACCCAGCCACGCTCGTCCTTCTTCGCGGCGAGGCGGACGATCGACGGGATCTGCTCGGACTGAGCGAAATAGCTTTGCGCGGCCTCGGCCAGCCCCTCTCCTTCGAGCGGGACGATGCCCTGGTAGCGCTCGTTCATCGCCGGCTGGTCGAAGGTGATGGCGAGATAGCCGCGACCGAACAGCGAGAAGAGCGTCGGATTGGGCCCCGCCTCGGCCAGCCGCTCCGGATCGTGGCGGACATAGCCGCGCAATTCCCCGCCCAAATAGTCACATACCAGCAGGTCGACGATCCCGGCTTCGGTCTGGGCCTGGATGGTGAGCTGGCCGCTCGGGTCCTTGAGCAGCGAGCCGAGCAGCGCGGTCAGCACCAGCGCCTCGGCCAGCAGTTGCTCGAGCACCGGCGGATAGCCATGATTGGCGAGGATCTGGTCGAGCGCGGGACCGATCCGCGCGGCCCGCCCCCTGGCGTGTCGCGACGGTACGGTGACGCCCAGCGCGACGTCGGTTTTAAGCGAAATCTCGGTCATTTCGGTGGCAGATAGGGGGCAGGCAGTCTGCGCACAAGTTGAAGCCCCTCCCCTCGATGGGGAGGTGAACTAGATCTTCCCCATCACCCACATCAGCAGCGCCTTTTGCGCGTGCAGCCGGTTCTCTGCCTCGTCCCACACCGCCGACTGCGGCCCGTCGATGACGCCGTCGCTGACCTCTTCGCCTCGATGAGCGGGCAGGCAATGGAGGAAGGTCGCGCCTGGCGCAGCTCGGGCCATCAGCGCTTCGTCGACCTGGAAGCCGGCGAACGCCTCCTCGCGATATTCGTCGCCCTCCTGGCCCATCGAAACCCAGGCATCGGTCACCACCACTTCGGCGCCGTCGATCGCCTCGGCGGGATCGCAGCCGAAATAGATGTCGTCGCGGGTCGCGGCCATGGCGCACATGCCGACATCCGGCTCGAACTGGCTCGGCGTGGCGACGGCCAGGCCGAAGTGCATCAGCGCCGCCGCCTCGATCAGCGAGTTGCAGACATTGTTGCCGTCGCCGATCCACGCCCAGAGCGATCCTGCCAATTTGGCGCGATGCTCGATCACGGTCTGCATGTCGGCCAGCAGCTGGCAGGGATGCGAGAAATCGGTCAGCCCATTAATCACCGGCACGGTGGCGTGCTGGGTCAGCTCGACCGCCTTCTGGTGATGGTCGGTGCGGATCATGATCGCGTCGGCAAAGCGCGACAGCACCCGCGCGGTATCGGCAATGGTCTCGCCCCGACCGAGCTGCGAGGTATTGCTTTCCAGGACGATGACCGAGCCGCCGAGCTGGCGCATCGCCAGGTCGAAGCTCATCCGCGTCCGGGTCGAGCTCTTTTCGAACACCATCGCCAGGACGACGCCGTCGAGCGGCCGGTCGGCATCGACCTTCCCCGTGGGCCAGCCGGCCCGCCTTTCCTTCCTCTCCATCGCCTCGTTCAAAATCGTGGCGACGGCATCCCCGCCCGCATCGGACAGGTTGAGGAAATGGCGCACCGCTACGCGGCCTCGGGGACGTCGTATTCCGCGGCTGCGGCCGACAGGCCCTCGACGAATTCGGCGATATCGCTCTCGTCGATGTTCAGCGGCGGGAGCACGCGCACCACATTGTCGCCGGCGGCGACGGTCAGGATGCCCCTGGTACGGAGATAGGTGACGAAGGCGCGGCTGTCGGTCTTCATCTTGATGCCGAGCATCAGGCCAAGCCCACGCACGCTGTCGAACAGATGGTCATGGTTGGGGAGCATCTGCTCCAGCGCCGAGCGCAGCCGCTCGCCCATGGTGCGAACATGGGCCAGGAACTCGTCATTGGCGACGACGTCGAACACCGCCTGGCCGGCCGCCATCGCCAACGGGTTGCCGCCATAGGTCGAGCCATGGGTGCCGATGACCATGCCGGAGGCTGCCTTCTCGGTGGCAAGGCAGGCGCCCAGCGGGAAGCCGCCGCCGATGCCCTTGGCCGACGACATGATGTCGGGCGTCACGCCATAATATTCATAGGCGTAGAGATAGCCGGTGCGGGCAACGCCGCACTGCACTTCGTCGAACACCAGCATCAGATCATTGTCGTCGCAGGCCTTCCTGAGGCCGTGGATGAATTCCTTGCCGGCCGGGCGGATGCCGCCCTCGCCCTGGATCGGTTCAAGCAGGAAGCCGGCGGTGTTCTCGTCCATCGCCGCCAGCGCCGCGTCGAGATCGTCGAAGGGGACGACGGTGAACCCGGGCAGCAGCGGCGCGAAGCCGTCGATCATCTTGGGCTGATCGGTCGCGCTGATCGTCGCCATGGTCCGGCCGTGGAAGGCGTTGGAGAAGGTGATCAGATTGTGCTTGTGCGGGTTGCCCTTGGCATGGTGGTAGCGGCGTGCGGTCTTGATCGCGCATTCGACTGCCTCGACGCCCGAGTTGGTGAAGAACACCGTGTCGGCGAAGGTATGGTCGATCAGACGCTTGGCGAACGCCTCGCCCTGGGGCGATCCGTACAGGTTCGACACATGCATCAGCGTCGCCGCCTGGTCCTGGATCGCCTTGGTCAGGTGCGGATGGCCGTGTCCGAGCAGATTGACCGCGATACCAGCGGCGAAGTCGAGATATTTCTCGCCATTCTCGCCATAGAGATAGACCCCATCTCCCCTTACCGGCCGCACGGGCGAACGCGGGTAAACGGGCATGAGCGGCGTGATAGCCATGAGGGCTCCTTGGTCAGCGATTTCAAAAGGCAAAAGGCGGCTGAAAGCCAGCCGCCTTGGCGAGCCTATAGCCATGACGGCGATCAAACGAAACCCGGATTTGGCAACGCGTCGATTGAATAGCCTTATGGGCGGACGCTGCTTGCCAATGCCCGGCCCGTACACGATGTCACTGCGGATCGGAGGATGCATGACTGCTCGGAGACTGTTTGCAGTAGGGTTGCTAGGCATGGTCTTCTTCCAGCCGTTGGCGGCGGAGCCGGCCAATGCGCCTGCCCTGCCAATACCTCACAGCAACAACGCGGTTGCTCGCTTGACCATAAACGGCGGGACTCATTTCTTCAGCTTCATGGGCCTCAAGGGAGGCAAGACTTTTGCGGATATCAGCAGGGACGCGTTCGAGCTCGACCTGAAGGCTGGCAAATGGCGCGCGTTGCCTGACGTGCCGGTGCCGCAGGGTCGGCTCGCCAGCATTGCCGTCGGCCTGAAAGGACAAATCTACCTGTTTGGCGGCTATTCAGTGGCGGCGGACGGAACCGAGGTTTCAGCTCCGGACGTGTACGCTTTCGACCCGCGGACCGGCAGCTATGCGGCTCGCGCGCCCATCCCGGTTCCGGTCGACGACAGCGTCGCCCTGCCCTTTAACGGGCGCTACATCTATCTCGTCAGCGGCTGGCACGAGAAGGACAATGTCCGGCTGGTCCAGGTATATGACAGGATCAATGACCGCTGGTTCCGCGCGACCGACTGGCCTGGCGCTCCGGTATTCGGTCATGCTGGCGGCATCGTCGGCAACCGGTTCGTCATCGCCGACGGCGTGACGGTTCTCCCTGGAGTCACCGGCAAGGCGCGCTTCAAGCTTGGGGATGGCGCCTGGATGGGCAAGATCGACGCAGACCATCCGGAGAAGATCAAATGGCAGCGCCTGCCGCCGCATCCCGGCGCGCCGCTCTATCGCATGGCCGCCACCGGCGCCTCCTCCGGCGACAAGGTCATATTCGCTGGCGGATCGGAGACCGCCTACAACTATAACGGCGACGGCTATGACGGGACGCCGGCCAACCCCAGCGCCCGCACCTTTGCCTTCAATGTCAAGCTTGGCCGCTGGACCGACCTGGGTCCAAAGCCGCAGCCCAGCATGGACCATCGCGGGCTGTTGGAAGCCGATGGTCGTTTTTACACGATCGGCGGCATGGGCCAAGGCGGCCGGGTCATCGGCGATGTATCTGGTTTCACCCCGCCGAACGGTAGGGGCCGATGAGAAAAGGGGCAGCTCCTTTCGAAGCCGCCCCTCCCTTACGCAACATTACGCTTTACCGAGGCTAGAAGCCCAAAGCTTAGTCGTCGTGGTCCTGGCCCTGGTCATCCTCATAACGGTCGTTGCGGCCGTCGCGATCATGATCGCGCCAATTGTCGCGGTCGCCCCAATGGTCGCGGTTGTCGTTGTAGCTCCAGCGGCGGTCGTAGCGGTTGCCGTCACGGGCTTCGCGCTGGATGCGATACTCGAGCCGCTGGATGCCGCGCTCGATGTCATAGCGCTCGCGGCTGTTGAGGCTGTAACGGGCGGCACGCTGCAAGCGATATTCCAGCCCACGAGACTCCTCGCGCAGCCGGTGCGCTTCGCGCTCGCTCAATATATCGCGGCGGTCGAGCCAGCTGATCTGGTGTTGAAGCTGGTCGATCCGGGCCTGGAGGCGACGGACCTGGCCATAATTGTTGTTATAGCCATTGCCGTTGTAGCCACCGTTATACCCATAGCCCTGAGGCTGCGGATAATATTGCGCGGCAGCCGGGGCGGCGGCGGTGAGCGTTGAGGCGGCCAGCGCCGCGGCAATGATAAACTTACGCATTACTGCTCTCCTTCGAGCTGTTGATGCCTAGGTTCTAGGATGCGCGGCGTGAGGTGGTCCTGAACGCGCCCGTTATCGGAGGTTCACATCCGAGCCGCCGAGCGTAAGCGAGCGCTCTGCAAAGCAGACGGGAGCTTACGTCGAAGAGACGGCGAGGAGCGGACGGCCTGCGCCCGCAGGGCGACAGGACCGACGGCGCGGATTCATTCCGCGCCGACTTAGCTGGCGTTGGCTTGAATGCCGTCACGCGAGTGAATCGCGTGACGTCGATCGGGTTCGGCTGCGCCGACCCGTCGGCCGGCCTGCGCCATCTCTCGACGTAACGACGCTCCCCCGGATCAAGTCCGGGGTCCGCTTGCGTTACGCTCGGCGGCTCAGGCTCAGTTTTTAATTTTCCAGCCGCTTTTCAGCAGCGAATAGCAGGCGGCGAACAGGGCGATGTTGATCAGCGCCAGCACCACCGCGCCGACATAGATGGGCGAATCGGCTTCGCTGAGAAACCCGTGCCGGAACCCGGAGATGACGTAGAAGAAGGGGTTGGCGTGGCTGATCGCCCGAAATGTCGGCGACAGCTGGTCGGCCGAATAGAAGGTGCCGCTAAGCAACGACAGCGGCGCAACCACGAAATTGGTGACCGCCGCGGCATGATCGAACTTCTCGGCCCAGATCGAGGTCAAAAGGCCGAGGAACGCCAGCATCAGCGAACCCATCAGCCCGAACCAGAACACCGACAGGGGGTGGGCGATGCCGACATGCACGCCCGGCCAGAAACTCATCACGATCCACACCGCGAAGCCGACCAGGAAGGCGCGGGTGACCGACGCGCCGACCAGCCCGGCGATCAGTTCCCCGGTCGACAGGGGCGGCATCAGATAATCGACGATCGTTCCCTGGATCTTGCCGACCAGCAGCGAAAAGCTCGAATTGGCGAAGCTGTTCTGGATCATCGCCATGACGATCAGGCCGGGCGCGATGAAATCGGCGAACGGCACGCCCAGCACCAGCCTGCCCGAGCGGCCCATCGCGACCGTAAAAATGATCAGGTAGAGCAGCGTCGTGACCGCCGGCGCCCACACGGTCTGCATCTGCACCTTGAAGAACCGGCGCACCTCCTTGATATAGAGGGTCTTAAGGCCGCCCCAGTTGACGCCTTCAAGGCTGGGCTTGCCCGGCTCGCTTCTTACCCAGGAGGGGGTCTGGTCGTTCACAGGGCAATCGCCTATCGGCACCGTGCGCCTAAGACAACTGGGGCGACACAACGAATATGGAGTGAAGTTCTCAAATGAGCTGGACCGACGAGCGCATCGAGCGCCTCAGGGCGATGTGGACCAAGGGCGCCACCGCCAGCCAGATCGCCGACGAGCTGGGCGGCGTCAGCCGCAACGCGGTGATCGGCAAGGCCCATCGCCTTGGCCTCGAATCGCGCCCTTCGCCGGTGAAGCCGGGCGAGGAAAAAGAAAAGAAAGCCAAGGCCGCGCCGGCCCCCAAGGCCGCCAAGCCTGCCCCCTCGCCCAAGGCCGCGCCGGTAGCAGCCGAGCCGCGCGAGCCGGCCGCCGAAGCGCCCCGGGCTGACTTCGCCGGCGCGCCCCCGTCGGCCAAGGTGGCCGAACCGAATATCCAGTATCGTTCGGTCGGTCCCGGCGGCTTCATCCGCCAGGGCCCCGGCGACACCCAGGCACCAATCCCGCCCGCGCCGCCGCGCCGGCTGGTTCCGGCCAAGCCCAGCGCCGAAGTCGCCGACAAGACCTCGCTGCTCGATCTGAACGATCGCGTCTGCCGCTGGCCGATGGGCCATCCGGGCGAGCCCGACTTCCACTTCTGCGGCAAGGCGTCCAACCCCGGCTATCCCTATTGCGTCGACCACTGCGGCGTCGCCTACCAGGCCCAGCTGCCGCGCCGCGACCGGCGTCCACCGCCGCCGCTGCCTTATGGCGGCCCGCGCGTTCGCTAGGCGATCCGTTCGCGGAACCAGTCAGCCAACTCGTCCTCGCTCAACTCCCCTGCGGCGAGGGCCAGCATGGCTTGAATGGCCGCCTCCCGGCTGAACCCCAGGCCAATGTTGTTGGCGGCGAGAAATAGTCTAGCCAGGACCCAGGCTGTCCGCTTGTTGCCATCCACATAGGGATGATTCCGCGCCACGCCGTAGGCATAGGCGGCGGCCAGGGCGGCCGCGTCCGGCTCTTCGTAGGCCGCTAGGTTTTGCGGCCGGGCCAGTGCGGATTCGAGGGCACCTTTGTCGCGGACGCCTTCTGCACCGCCATGCTCGGCAAGCTGCCGATCATGCACGGCTTCGGCGACGGCAATCCCTATCCAGATCCAGCTCATTTGGCGAGGACGCGCAAAATCTCGCGGTCCTCGCGCATAATCGTCTCCGCCAGCGCCATCTGACGGGCGAATTCAGGGTCGTAAGCACTGATCCGATAGCTGCCATCAGGAGCTTCGGTGAGATAAAGCTGGTCGCCACGATCGACATGCAGCCGCGCCAGCATTTCCTTGGGAAACACTGCGCCGGTCGAATTGCCAATCGGCACCAGTTTCAAGGGCTTGTTCATACGTTCGTTATAACATAGGTGCGACTTCAAATCAACCATCGGTTGACCGACTCAACTCGTGCGTGACTTCACGCGAATGGCTTGCTTATAGCGTTCCTATAATGTCCGATCTTTTCGCTTCCGGTTCCGCCACACCCACCGACAGTTACGACGCTTCCGCGATCGAGGTCCTCGAAGGCCTCGAGCCGGTCCGGCGCCGTCCCGGCATGTATATCGGCGGGACCGACGCGCGCGCGCTGCACCACCTCGCCGCCGAGGTGATCGACAACTCGATGGACGAGGCCGTCGCCGGCCATGCCAGCCGGATCGAGGTCACGCTGGAGCCCGGCAACCGCCTCAGCGTGTTCGACAATGGCCGCGGCATTCCGGTCGACCCGCACCCCAAATATCCGGGCAAGTCGGCGCTGGAGGTGATCCTCACCACCCTGCATTCGGGCGGCAAGTTCGAGGGCAAAGCCTATTCGACCAGCGGAGGCCTGCATGGCGTCGGTGTCAGCGTGGTCAA
>NZ_JAHFPY010000074.1 GCF_023266535.1 Sphingomonas sp.
GCGCCAGCTTCGACATAGCCGACCCGGCCATCGGGGCCGTAACCCCAGGCCCAGCCCCGGCTCAGGTCGAGCATGCGGCTCTCGTCGCCGGCCCGCAGCTCGGTCAGCACCTCGCCGCCAGGTTCGCCGAGCAGTTGCGCGGCGGCGACCAGGTGCCGCAGCAGCGGTTCGGCATAGTGCGACGCGATTACCCTGCCGGCCAGGGCGGTATCGGCCAAGTCCTGGCGGTAAGCATGGGTCCGCGGATCGGGGAGATCGGATGTGCCAACCAGCCCGAACCACTCAACGGGTCGCGAAGGCCGGCTCTTTTCGCCGCTGGTCGATTTGGTCGCGCCGGTCCTCGTCGCCCCCCGCGACGTATCGTTTGAACCCGTCAAGAAAATTGGCCCCGTCATTGGTGCGGACGACAAACACGTTGCGGCGGTCGTCCTGATCCCGCTCGCGGCGCAGATAGCCGAGGCCGCCCAATGTATTCAAGGCGCGCGTGACCACCGGCTTGCTGACGCCGAGGGTCCGCGCCAGCCCGCGCACCGTGTGCGGGCCGGGGGTCAGGTACACCAGCATCAGCAGCGCCATTTGCCGATTGGTGAGGTCGGGCTCGCCCGAGCGCACATATTCGATCAGCGCGCGCATCCAGGCCGACAGTGAAGCATCGCCCATTGGTCTCAAACTCTCCCACGGTTGCGTAGCCAAGGGGAAACCGCGGAAAGGCGGTTTGGTTGCGTAACGATCTGCGAAAGTCGCGAAAAATCGGTCGGTTGGAGCGCGCTGCTAAGCCCCGTATCGCTGCCGGAGCATGGCGAAACTGGCCCGCAACCCCATCGCGTCGCCGCCCTTGGGCCGTCCCGGCTTGGCCGAGGGCCGCCAGGCGAAGGTATCGAAATGGGCCCACGGCGTGCCCTCGGGTACGAAGCGGCGTAGGAACAGGGCGGCGGTGACCGCCCCGGCCATCGGCGAATCCGCGGCATTGGCGAGATCGGCGAGGTCGGATTTCAGCATTTCGTCATAGCCGTCCCACAGCGGCATCCGCCAGATTGGGTCGGTCACCGCCCTGGCGCCGGCCTCCAGCGCGGCGGCGAGATCATCGTCATTGGCAAACATCGCGGGTAGGTCCGGACCCAGCGCGACCCGGGCGGCGCCGGTTAGCGTGGCGAAGTCGATGATCAGTTCGGGCTCGCCTTCGCCCGCCCTGGCCAGCGCATCGCCGAGGACCAGCCGCCCCTCCGCATCGGTATTGTCGATCTCGACCTTCAGACCTTTGCGGCTGCCGAGCACGTCGCCGGGCCGATACGAAGCCGCCGAAACGCTGTTTTCGACCGCGGGAACCAACAGGTGCAGGCGGATCGGCAGCTTCTCGGCCATCACCAGCCGCGCCAGCGCCAGGGCATGGGCCGCGCCGCCCATGTCCTTCTTCATCAGCCGCATCCCGGCGGCGGTCTTGATGTCGAGCCCGCCGCTGTCGAAGCAGACGCCCTTGCCGACGATCGCCACCCGAGGTGCGCTATCCCTGCCCCAGTGGAGCTCAATCAGCCGTGGCGCGCGTTCCCGCGTTGCTCCCTGGCCGACCGCGGCGATCATCGGATAGCCCTGGCTGAGGGCGTCGCCCGAAGTCACTTCGATCTTGGCGCCATAGGCCTTGGCCATGACGCGGGCCGCGGCCTCCAGCTCGGCCGGTCCCATGTCGGCGGCCGGCGTGTCGACCAGGTCGCGGACCAGCATGGTCGCTTCGGCGAGCCGGATGGTGGGCTCGATCCCGGCGGCTTCCTTGGTCAGCAGGACGCGCGGGCCGCGCTGGTCGTCGACTTTGGAGCGGTAGGCGTTGAGCCGATGCTGGCCGAGCAGCCAGCCGAGCGTCGCCCGACCGGGATCGCCCTCGGCGAGGCGATAGCTGCCCTCGGGCAGCGCTTCGGCCAGCCTGGCGAGGCACCAGGGCGTCACCTCGGCCGTGTTGACAACAGCCGCGACCACCGCCCATTCGTGGCCATGGGCCGCGGGCAGGATGGCGAACTGGAACGGCGTCTTGCCCTCGAAGCGGCTGGCCTCCAGCAATTCGCGCCGCGCCGCATTCTGCTTTTTGAGCCAGTCGGCGAAGCTGCCCTTGTCGACCAGGTGGATCGGATGGGCGGGGCCGCCGCGGTCGGGCTGGAGCAGCGAAGCGAAATCAGTCATGCTGCCGCTCTATTATGCCGGACGCCTGTCGGCCAGTGGGGAGCGGTGCAATGATATTCACGATCGCGCTCATGCTTCAGGCCGCGGCGCCGCCCGCCGAAGTGGAATTGAGCGAAGCCGATGCGCGGCAGATGATCATGATTGCCGGATCGCGCCGGACCGAGGCAGTCGAGCAAATGCGGAAGTTGAAGGGCGACCAGCTTGCCGCCGCGCTGACCGACGCGATCGGACACAAGACCCGAATGATCTACAAGGACGGTGTCGGCGTCATCGTCGAATATATGGCGCCCGGCGGCGAGTTTCGACTGTGGCTGCCTGGCCGCGACGGCATCGTTGTCGGCCAATGGGGAGTGCAACGGCAAAAGAAGAAGAAACAGGTCAATGCCTGCTTCCGATACGGCGCCGCGGCCAGCGCTTCGCCAATTGTATATGGGCCGAATGAATGCGTCACGCCGGAGCAGACGCTGAGTGCGGCCAACGTCATTCGCGAATGGCGCGGCGACGTGTTCAGCCTGATGAGCGGCCATATTCCCTATGTGAAATCCGCGATGGGCATGCCGGTACCTTAGCGGTGGTTTCATGGCGGACTCGAGCCGGCATCCGCCTTCTTCTCCAGGTCGCAAACGAAGGCAGACCCATAATCGGACCGGCACTGTCCCCCCAGACAGTGCCGCATGCCGGTCATCAAAGGCCGAGGTGACGAGAAGAGGATTAGGCCGGCACGCCGTAGAGGTCGTGCACGTCTGAATCTTCTACCAGCACCTTAACGAAATCGCCCGGCTTGAGGCCGGCAGCGTCGCGGAGGTGGACTTCGCCGTCGATTTCCGGCGCGTCAGCCTTGGAGCGGCCGGTCGCGCCGACATCGTGGTGGTGGGATGAATGGGGGGCGTCGAGATGGCCGTCGAAGTGGCTGGTTTCGATTACCCCTCCACCATGCTTCGCATGGTTCCCCTCCCCATACTGCGCATAGGGAGGAACTGCATCAACGGTGTCGATCAGCACGTCGATGGTCGTGCCGACCTTGGCGGCGAGCTTTTCGGCGCTGATGCGGGCAGTCAGGTCCATCACGCGGCGGAAGCGCTCTTCCTTGACCTCTTCCGGCACCGGATCGGGCAGGTCATTGGCCGCGGCGCCCTCGACCGGCTCGAACCGGAAGGCACCGACACGGTCGAGCTGGGCTTCCTCAAGCCAGCTGAGGAGGTATTGGAAATCCTCCTCGGTCTCGCCGGGAAAGCCGACGACGAAGCTGGAGCGGACGGCGATGTCGGGCACCTGGGCGCGCCAGTTCTTGAGGCGCTCGAGCACCTTGGCCTCGTTGGCCGGGCGGCGCATCGCCTTCAGCACCTTGGGGGAGGCGTGCTGGAACGGGATGTCGAGATAGGGCAGCACCAACCCCTCGGCCATTAGCGGGATGATCTGGTCGACGTGCGGGTAGGGGTAGACATAGTGGAGGCGGACCCAGGGGGTGTCGCCCTCAGGTGTCTTCAGGCTGCCGAGCGCGCCGGCAAGGTCGGTCATATGGGCGCGGACTTCCGCTCCCTTCCATTCCCTTGGCTGGTGGCGGATGTCGACGCCATAGGCCGACGTGTCCTGGCTGATGACCAGCAGCTCCCTGGTCCCCGCCGCGACCAGCTTTTCCGCTTCGCGGAGGATGGCGTCGGGACGGCGGGACGCGAGGTCGCCGCGGATCGAGGGAATGATGCAGAAGCTGCAGCGGTGGTTGCAGCCCTCTGAAATCTTCAGATAGCTGTAGTGGCGCGGGGTGAGCTTCAGGCCCTGTTCGGGCACCAGGTCCAAATAGGCGTTGGCGACCGGCGGCGCGGCCTCGAGCACGGCGGCGACCACATCCTCATATTGCTGCGGCCCGGTGATGGCGAGCACGTCGGGGAAGCGGGCGCGGATGACGTCGGCTTCCTTGCCCATACAGCCGGTGACGACCACGCGGCCGTTCTCGGCGATGGCCTCGCCGATCGCCTCGAGGCTCTCTTCCTTGGCGCTGTCGAGGAAGCCGCAGGTGTTAACCAGCACGACGTCGGCGCCGGCATAGTCGGGCGACATGTCGTAGCCGCTGGCGCGGAGCTTGGTCAGGATGCGCTCGCTGTCGACCAATGCCTTGGGACAGCCGAGCGATACCATGCCGACACGCGGCGGGGTGGGGAGTTTGGTAGCCATGGGGAGCCGCGCCCTATAGCGATTTTTGCGGCAAAATCGACCCCCGCTTTTGCGGGCGCAGGGGCGGGCTAATTCCCCGGCGGTTTCCTGAAGGTGAAGGCATCCTCTGCCTTCCTGGCGGCGGAACTGACGCCGGTCAGTTCCGAGTGGAAGACCTTGCCATGATGCTCGTCGACCAAGACATTGCCGATCCCCGGGCAGTAGCTCTTCTGCTCGTTCGCGCCGTTGCTGAGCGTCGAGAATTCCTTGGTGACGATGCAGTTGGTGAAGGTGCCGGGCGGATAAGCATCATCCCGCGTCAGCACGACCTTCACGCCGGTGCCCTTGACGGTCGCCTGGTCCAGCGCGACGGGCGCCGCCTGCTCCTGGAAGTAAGTGTCGCCGTTGCGCGGCTGGGCGAGCATGATGATGCCCGGAAGGGCGCCCACCGGAGCCGCGCCGGCGATCCATGAACCCGCGCTGGGAGCACAGGTGAAGATCGGGCAATGGAAGCTGTCCTCCCCGAAATACCAGACGTTGCCGCTATCATCCTGCGCATAATAGTCGAGCGTGTCCTCGACCAGCGCGGACGGGTCGGTGGTGCAGGTGTCGCTCTCGTAGGCTGAATCGTGGACGATGCGCGTGGTCACGCCGGCGATGACCCGCGTATCGCTGGTCACTTCCGTCACGACGACTTCGCAGCCGTCCACGGTTTCCCCCTTGTAGGTGAAGGTCGTGCCGGGCTCGAGCGGGAAATAGACATTGTCGATGTCGAGCGGATCGCTGAAGTTCGAGGCATTGAACGGGATTTGGACGGTCCTCGCGGTGGCCGGAGGGGCGACCAGGATGACGCCGAACGCGGTGGCAGCAAGCAGGTGCAAGCGAAAATTGGTCATGGCCGTTCTCCCTCAAAGGCGGAGAAACAGGCGGGAGCGGGGGCCGCGAACGGCTCAGGGGGCCCGCAGACAGCTGTTAAATGGCGTTTGGCCGGATTTGTTCCGAGTCCGAACCGAAGGATCGCTTGAGGTTTGCCATGGCAGGCGGCTAAAGGCCCGAACCCCCATCAAGGAATTGAGACGAACGAATGCGCATTGCGATGATCGGCACGGGCTATGTCGGCCTGGTTTCCGGCACCTGCCTCGCCGATTTCGGCCACCATGTGACCTGCGTCGACAAGGATGCGGCCAAGATCGCGGGCCTGCTCGAGGGCCGCATGCCGATCTGGGAGCCGGGGCTGGAAGCGCTGGTCAAGGCCAATGTCGAGCGCGGCAGGCTGGAATTTACCACCGATCTGGGGACGGCGCTGGATGGCGCGGAAGCGGTATTCATCGCCGTCGGCACCCCGTCGCGGCGCGGCGACGGCCACGCCGACCTCAGCTTCGTGTTCGCCGCGGTCGAGGAACTGGCCGGGCTTTTGCAGGGCCCGATCGTGGTGGTGACCAAGTCGACCGTCCCGGTCGGCACCGGCGACAAGATCGCCGCGCTCCTCAAGGAAAAAGGCGCGCCCGATGGCGTATCGGTCGCCTCTAACCCCGAATTCCTGCGCGAAGGCGCGGCCATCGCTGATTTCAAGCATCCCGACCGCATCCTGGTCGGCGCCGAGGACGACAAGGCGCGCGAATGCCTGGCCGAAATCTACCGGCCCTTGTTCCTCAACCGGGCGCCGATGCTGTTCACCGGGCGGCGGACGGCGGAACTCACCAAATATGCCGCCAACGCCTTCCTCGCGACCAAGATCAGCTTCATCAACGAAATGGCCGATTTGTGCGAGGCGGTCGACGCCGACGTCCAGGATTTGGCGCGCGGCATCGGCCTCGACAACCGCATCGGGCCGAAGTTCCTCCACGCCGGTCCTGGCTATGGCGGCAGCTGCTTTCCCAAGGATACGCTGGCGCTGCTTCGGACCGCCGAGGAAGCGGGGATCCGGCAGCGGATCGTGTCGACCGTGGTCGAGGTCAACGACAGCCGCAAGGAAGCGATGGCCGATCGGGTCAGCGCCGCGCTCGGCGGCAGCGTGGCGGGCAAGCGGATTGGCGTGCTCGGCCTGACCTTCAAACCCAACACCGACGATATGCGCGACGCGCCGTCGATCCCGCTGGTCAGGCGGCTGATCGAGAGCGGGGCGAGTGTCGTCGCGTTCGACCCGGTCGGGCGCGAGCAGGCGGAAAAGGTGCTGCCGGCGATCGAGTATGCCGCGTCTGCCGAGGCGGCGGCTGACGGCGCCGATGCGCTGGTGATCGTCACCGAATGGGACGAGTTCCGTGCGCTCGACCTCGATGACATCGCCAAGCGGATGCGCGGCACGGCGCTGGTCGACCTGCGCAACGTCTACAATCCGGACGAGGCCCATTCGGCCGGTCTGGTCCATTTTGGAATAGGTCGCGGTCGCATTGGCGGTAAATCCAGCTAAGAAGGACTTGGTTTGGTCCGAAACGCACTGGTTTCGGCGCGCTGGGGCGGGGATGAACAAGAGCGGCGGCAAGATCATCGTCATCGGGCTGGGCTATGTCGGGCTGCCGCTGGCGGTCGCGCTGGCCAGGGCCCATCCGGATGCCGACGTAGTTGGCTTCGACATCGATGCGTCGCGCATTGCCGAGCTCAAAGCGGGCGAAGACCGGACGCGCGAGGTTGACCAGGCCGAGCTTGCCGCGAGCCGGATGAACTTCACCGATCGCGACGATGATTGCGGACAAGCGGACGTCATCATCGTCACCGTCCCGACCCCGGTCGACGAGCGCAACACACCTGATCTTGGTGCGCTGCTGGCGGCATCCCGCCGGCTGGCCGGGTGGATCGACGCTGAACGCCGGCCGACAATCGTCTTCGAAAGCACCGTCTATCCCGGCGCCACCGAGGAGGAATGCGGGCCGCTGATCGAGCAGGTATCGGGCCTGACGCGCGGCCGGGATTTCCGGCTCGGCTACAGCCCGGAACGGATCAATCCCGGCGACAAGGTCCACCGCGTCGACAAGATCATCAAGGTCATCGCCGGCGAGGATGAGGAAGTGCTCGACCAGCTCGAGCATCTCTACGGGACGATGACCGAGGGCGGCGTGTTTCGCGCCGCTTCGATCCGCACCGCCGAGGCGGCCAAGGCGATCGAAAATGCCCAGCGCGACATCAACATCGCCTTCATGAACGAGGTCGCGCAGATCCTCAGCCATAATGGGGTTTCGACCTGGGATGTGCTCGACGCGGCGCGGACCAAGTGGAATTTCCTGC
This sequence comes from Sphingomonas sp., assembly GCF_023266535.1. Taxonomy (GTDB): domain Bacteria; phylum Pseudomonadota; class Alphaproteobacteria; order Sphingomonadales; family Sphingomonadaceae; genus Sphingomicrobium. The sequence goes on from NZ_JAHFPY010000074.1 coordinate 7,543, forward strand.
CGTTCGAGCCCGGGCTGGTCGGCGGCCACTGCATTGGAGTCGATCCCTATTATCTGAGCTTTCATGCCCAGCGGATCGGCCATGACCCGCGCGTCATCCTGGCCGGCCGCGGCATCAACGACGACATGGGACGGTGGATTGCCGACCGGCTCCACACCATGCTCGGCTCGACGCCCAAGCGCATCCTGTTCCTCGGGCTGACCTTCAAGGAGAATGTGCCGGACGTCCGCAACAGCCGCGCGGTCGACATCGTTCGCCGGCTCTCGTGGCTCGGCCACAACGTGACGGTCAGCGACCCGCTGGCCGATCCGGATGAGGTCGCCCGCGAATATCAGCTGGATGTGACGAAGGAGCCGGGCGGCAACTATGATTGCCTGATCGGCGCGGTGCGCCATAAGCAGTATGAGGAAATGACCGCCGACGCGGTGGCGGGTAGGGTGGCCGACGGAGGGATGGTGGCCGACCTCAAGGGAATGTGGCGCAAGCTCGATCTGCCGGACGGGTTCCGGCGCTGGTCATTATGAGGCGCCGCTAGCCATGCTGCATTCGCCGCCGACGACGCTCAGGACCCAACGGCGGTTCATCGCGCGCCAGCGGTTCAATGCTCTCGGCGCATTGGTCTCGGTGGCGCTGCTGCCGTTCCTGCTCAGGGCCATCGTCCTTCCCGAGGATACCTTCTACGCCGCCTCGCTCAACGCGCTGATGTTCAACGCGCTGGCGGTGGTGATCGCCTTCTGGACCCGCCTGTCGATCGAGACCTACCCCGGCAACCGGTCGACCCATGTCATCCTGCCGTCGATCGTGCTGGCGCACGCCATCATCGTTACGGTCCTGCTGCTGGCGCGCCTGCCTTACGACCGGCTGGCGCTGGTCGCCGGATTCATCTTCCACATCCTGTGAGGCTACGGTCTTTATTTCGCGGTCCACCGCTACATTCGCCATCGCATCGCGATCGTCCCGTTCGGTGATGTCGAGCGGCTGAAGTCGATCGACAATGTCGAATGGCGGGTGATGCAGATGCCGGAGCTTGAAGATGCCGCCGGTTGCGACGGGCTGGTCGCCGACTTTGCCGATCCCGACATGCCGCCGGAATGGGAGGCCTTGCTGGCCGACGCCGCGGTCGAGGGGCGCATGGTCTACCAGGTCAAGCAGCTCTATGAATCGCTGACCGGCCGCGTCGAGATCGATCATTTGCGCGAGAACAGCTTTGGCAGCCTGGTCCCGGCGCGCGGCTATTTTCATTTGAAGGCCCTGTTCGACCTGGTGACCGCGCTGATTGCGCTTCCGATTGTCCTCCCGCTGATGGCCGGAATTGTGCTGGCGATCAGGATGGACAGCCCCGGCCCAGCCATTTTCCGGCAGCGGCGGATCGGCCAGGCCGGCCAGCCGTTCGACATGCTCAAATTCCGCACCATGGCGCACCGCCAACCGGGCGGCGGCATCGACGATGTGATCACCGCCGACGGCGATGCGCGAATTACGCGCGTCGGGGCGCGGCTAAGGCATGCCCGCCTCGACGAACTGCCGCAGATTTTCAACATCCTCGCCGGGCAGATGAGCTGGATCGGCCCGCGGCCCGAGGCCGAGGCGCTGTCGGCCTGGTATACCGGGGAAATCCCCTTCTACCGCTATCGCCATGTGGTGCGGCCCGGCATTACCGGCTGGGCCCAGGTCAACCAGGGCCATGTCGCATCCGTCGACGATGTGCACGCCGAGCTGATGTACGATTTCTACTATGTGAAATATTTCTCGGCCTGGCTGGATGTCCTGATCATCTTCCGCACGATCCGGACCATGACTACCGGCTTTGGCTCGCGGTAGACTGCGCTCGGGCGCTCAGTCGTCCAGCATGACATCGGCCAGGCTGTAGCAATGGCTCGCCTGGTAGGCGTTGCGGCCGCGGTTCATGTGGGTGAGATTGAACCGGCGGATGGCTCGAAGGCCGCGTGGCTCGGCGATGAACTTGCGGATTGAGCCGGCGCCGCGGACCCTCACTCCGAAGGTATCGTCCTTCCAAGGGAAATGGCTGACGTCCCCGGGCTGCTCGACGAGGCGTTCAAGCAGGTCGTAATCGAGCTGGTCGGGCTCGGGCGATCCGTCGCGGGTGAAATCGGACAGATGCAGGATGATGCGGGCGCGGAGGCCGTTCTGCGGACCTAAGCCCTCCCCCCTGTGGGGAGGGTTGGGTGGGGGCGCGGTATCGGCATTGGCGGATGCCGCAAGCAAATGATTCCTCTCGGCCGCAGACGCGGCCGGCCCCCCACCTACATCCTCCCCCACAAGGGGGGAGGAGCTATCTGGCTGCAGTGCAAACAACTCCATCCAGCTGGCATTGACCCGGGCGAGGGTCTTGTCGGTGCTCGGCAGGCAGGACACCGACCAGTAAAAGCGCTCGGTCATGCGCGGGATGGGGATGCAGCGGTCGGCATAAATCTTGAGGATGTCGAGCACGTCTTCGGCCTGTGGCCGGCGCAGCAATTTCTCAAGGCGGCCCGAATATTTGAAGCGTTGCTCGAACGATTGCTCCGGGCGCTCGTCGGCATCGGTCAGGGTCGCGCCGTCAAGCCAAGCGCCCTGCTGCTCGTCGTCGAGGAATTGGCGCAGGCCCTTGGCGCGGGTCGCGGTCGTGCGGATCATTTTTGACCGTCGTAAAGCTCATCTTGCGACCGATCGAAGGCATCTTGGTGAGGTGCCGTGGCCGCGTGAATCTGATCAAAGGCCGTGCGCAAGTCTTCGTGCATTTCGTTTGCGCCCATGAAGCATCGGTCAACCCAGTATAGGCCGAAGCAAAGCAACGAGACGGCATCGCTAAGCATGCGGCAAACATGGCCGACTTCAAGGTCAACGAGGTCCGAACCTCTCAATTGACGGTCCTGCATCAATTCTAGTGCTCGAGAGCTCGCGTGAGCGACATGGCTGGCCATTCCGTAAATGTGCGAGAGCGCATCCGGACCGATTGGCGCCATCTTTGAGTCGTCGCGTGACAGGCGGTGCAATATTCCAGAGAACGACCAGCGTTGTTCAATTCTGGACCTCGCTAGTTTGTTTGCCTTGACCTCAAGGTTGAAGCTCTTGGGGTCTTGAAGTGCAGCAAACACTCTTACCGATTTCGGGTCGTAGTCCGTTGCCAAGCGTTGGGCAGCAGCAGCTTTCGATGCGGCCTTCCGATCATATATGTCCGACAGTTCGTTCCAATATTCATGTACAAGCTGGTCGCGTTCCGCAGCAGATGAACTGGCGATGAGTGTAACCTTTGCAAAAGTTTCATAGACAGTCCGCAAGACAATTTCAGCGTCCCACACGAGACCGTTCACGAGCAGGCAGTACGTGCCCTGAGATCTATCGATCTGATATGAGCTCAAGACGCGTAGCGTCTCGCTCGTCAGGTCTTTCGGAAGCATTCCTGAACCGAAGAGGCGACGCTGAAACGCCACGACTGAGGTCATGGAACCCACATAGACACCGAAGAGCGGCTCGCACTTGTGCAACGCCTCCGCCGAGATTTTCATCCCTCTACCCCGAGGTTCACCACGCCATCGCTAGACGTCAATCTCTTCGTCCGACACCGCTGCGGCCCGACTCTGGATAAACTGGAACCGGTGCTCCGGGTTCTTGCCCATCAGCTTCTCGACCAGGTCGCGGACCGGCTGGCGGTCCTGATATTCGGCCGGGAGCGTAATGCGGATCAGCGAGCGGCTCGCCGGATCCATGGTCGTTTCCTTGAGCTGGTTGGGGTTCATTTCGCCAAGGCCCTTGAAGCGGGCGACCTCGACCTTTTTCCCCTTGAACTCGGTCCGCTCCAGCTCCTCGCGGTGGGCGTCATCACGGGCATAGGCCGACTTCGACCCTGACGTCAGGCGGTAGAGCGGCGGCTGGGCGAGGAACAAATGCCCGCGCCGGACGAGCTCGGGCATTTCCTGGAAGAAGAAGGTCATCAGCAGGGTCGCGATATGGGCGCCGTCGACGTCGGCGTCGGTCATGATGATGACCCGCTCATAGCGCAGCGCCTCTTCGGCCCACTTGTCCCGGATGCCGCAACCGAGCGCCTGTTGGAGATCTGCAATCTCCTGGTTGGCGCGGATCTTGTCGGCGGAGGCCGAGGCGACGTTCAAAATCTTGCCGCGGATCGGCAGGATCGCCTGGGTCTTGCGGTTGCGGGCCTGTTTGGCCGAGCCGCCGGCGCTGTCGCCCTCGACGATGAACAGCTCGGTGCCCTCGGCATCGTCATTGGCGCAGTCGGTGAGCTTGCCGGGGAGGCGGAGCTTGCGGGCCGAGGTCGCGGTCTTGCGTTTGACCTCGCGCTCGGCGCGGCGCTTTAGGCGCTCGTCCATCCGCTCGAGGATCGCTCCCAGAAGGGCCCGTCCGCGGTCCATATTGTCGGCCAGATAATGGTCGAAATGGTCGCGCACCGCGGCCTCGACGAACCGCGCCGCCTCAAGGCTGGTCAGCCGGTCCTTGGTCTGGCTCTGGAAATGCGGGTTGCGGATGAACACGGAGAGCATCAGCTCTACGCCGTTCAGCACGTCGTCGGGAATGATGTCCTTGGCCTTCTTCTGGCCAACGAGGTCGGCGAAGGCGCGGACGCCCTTGGTCAACGCGGCGCGGAGACCCGCTTCATGGGTGCCGCCGTCGGGCGTGGGAATCGTGTTGCAATAATAGCTTTCGTTGGCGCCTTCGCTCCATATCGGCCAGGCCACCGCCCATTCGGCCGAGCCCTGGCCATCGGGGAAATCCTGCTTGCCGGCGAAGGGCGGGGCGGTGACGCATTCGCGGCCCTCCAGCTGCTCGTTCAGATGGTCGGCGAGGCCGCCGGGGAACTGGAACACGGCCTGCTCGGGCACGTCTGCGCTGGCCAGCGACGGATCGCAGCGCCAGCGGATCTCGACCCCGGCGAACAAATAGGCCTTGGACCGGGCCAGCTTGTAGAGCCGGGCCGGATCGAATTTCGCGTCGGCGCCGAAAATCTCGGGATCGGGAGTGAAGGTGACCGTAGTGCCGCGCTTGTTGGGCGCCGCGCCGATTTCCTCCAGCGGCGAAGTCGCGTTGCCCCTGGCGAAGGACTGGCGATAGAGCTTCTTGTCGCGCGCCACCTCGATGATCGTCTCGGTCGACAGCGCATTGACCACGCTGACACCGACGCCATGCAGGCCTCCGCTGGTTGAATAGGCTTTGCCCTCGAACTTGCCGCCCGAATGCAGGGTGGTGAGGATCACCTCCAGCGCCGACTTGCCCGGATATTTGGGGTGCGGGTCGACCGGAATGCCGCGGCCATTGTCGAAC
>NZ_JAHFPY010000075.1 GCF_023266535.1 Sphingomonas sp.
CCCGATCATCGCGTTTTCTTCCCCTTTTTCAGATACTTATGGTGGCCCCGGCAGGACTCGAACCTGCGACCTTCGGTTTAGGAAACCGCTGCTCTATCCGGCTGAGCTACGGAGCCTTTCCTGGGTCCCTTAGGTAAGGCAGCGGTCTTAATCAATTCGCTACTGGCGGGATCGCCCGGCGGTGCTGGTGGACCGGGATGCGGGCCCTGACATCGGAAATCCTACCGAGGTCGATCTCGGCAAAGGCCAGCCCCGGTTCTTGCGTCATCTGAAGGATCACCTCGCCCCACGGGTCGACGACCAGCGAATGGCCATAGGTCTCGCGGCCGTCCTCATGCCGCCCGGCCTGGGCCGCGGCGACGATGAACAGTTCCGCCTCGATCGCCCTCGCCCGCATCAGCACCTGCCAGTGCGCCCGGCCAGTCGGCACGGTGAAGGCGGCGGGAACGGCGATTACCTCGGCCCCCGCCTCGCTCAGCCGCTGGAACAGTTCGGGAAACCTCAGGTCGTAGCAGATGGTCAGGCCGAGCCGCCCGACCGGCGTGCCATCGACCACCACCGCGCCCTTGCCGGCCTGGTACATGGCGGACTCGCGCCAGCTCTCGCCGCTCGGCAGGTCGACATCGAACAGATGGATTTTGTCATAGCGGGCGCGGACCTCGCCCCGGTCGTCGATCACGAACCCACGATTGACGAGCTTACCGCCCTCGCCCTTTAGCGCCAGCGATCCGAGGTGGACCCAGATGCCGGCCTCTTTCGCTGCCTCGAGGACTGTCGCCAGGACTAGGTCATCAGCCTCGTCGCGAGCCTTGCCCAGCGCCCGCTCGCGGTCGCGGTCGAGCATGCCCGACATCTCGGGCGTGAACAGCATCGCCGCGCCGCCGGCCGCTGCCTCGCGCACCGCCGCCGCCAGCCGCTCGGCGTTGGCAGCCGGATCGATCCCGCTCTGGGCCTGATAGAGGGCGATGCGCACCTTGCTCATGCGGCCAGCATCTTGTCGAGCTTGCCCCGATATTCGAGGTCCATCAGTTCGTCGCAGCCGCCGATGTGCCGCCCATTGATGAAAACCTGCGGCACGGTCATCCGGCCGCCCGCACGCTCGATCATCTCGTCTTTCTTGGCGCCACCGAAATCGACCGCATATTCTTCATACGGCACTTTCTTCATCTCGAGCAGCTTCTTCGCCCGAAAGCAGAAGCCGCACATCAGCTTGGTATAGATTTCAACCTTGGCCAAAGGCCGCTCCCACGAATCCATTCGCCCACCGCATTACCGCATCAACTGCGATGGGCGAACTACCCGCGCCCAGCAAATCAGCTCAACCCGGCTCGCGCCGGCACGCCGCAGCGCGCGGGCGCAACCTTCCGCGGTACTGCCGCTGGTCAACACGTCATCGACCAACACCACCGTCGCACCCTTGATGGCGGCAGAGTCCGCCACCTTGAACGCGCTGGCCACGGCCTTGCGCCGCTGAACATGGTTCAAGCCCTTGAGCGGCGTGGTTCGCCTGACCCGCTGCAGGGCATGCCCATCGACTGGCAGGTCCCACCGCCGCGCCAGGTCGCGAGCGACCAGGCCCGACTGATTGAAGCCCCGCCCCCACAGGCGCCAGCGGTGGAGCGGAACCGGCATGAGGATGGTGTTGCCGTCCCAATCTCCCCGGAGCGGCGCCATGTAGCGGGCCATGGTCCGTGCAAGCGCGACCTTGCGGCCATATTTGAGACGCAGCGCGACCGATCGCGGAATGTCGTCATAGGCCACCGCGGCGCGAATGCGATCGAGCTTGGGCGGCGCGGCCAGACAGCGCGCGCAGGTTTCGGCCTCGGTTCCGGCCAACGGCAAGCCGCATCGCTGGCAGCCGCTGTTGCCGAGCCACTCCAGCTCTCGCCAGCAGCTTGGGCAGAATGCACCGACATCGTCGCTCACATCGCCACAACCGGCGCAGCGCGGCGGCAGCGCAAAATCGAGCAGCAGTTTTCCTAGCCCCCGAACCGGGCGCATGACCGCGCTTGCCATCGCCCCTTGTCGCGCGCCGCCGCGCGCCGCACAAGCGTCGCCGTGCCTCCCGACCTGTTCGATCGCAGACTACGTGCCATCCGGAGGGACCGCGCCTCGCGATCCGGTCCGGAACTGTTCCTCTTCGAACGAGCATTTGAAGAGTGCCTCGACCGGCTTCGCGACATTCCGCGCGCTTATCGGCGAGCCCTGCTGTTGGGCTGCCCGTCGCCGGATTGGCCGGCACGGCTTTCCGCTGTTGCCGCCGCGGTGGATGTTCGGGATCCAGGTCAGCTGTTCGCGGCCAACGCGGGAGGATCGCAGGTCGAGGAGGATCGCGACGACTTCGGCGCCAACCAATTTGACCTGTGCATCGCGATCGGGACGCTGGATAGCGTCAATGAACTGCCCCGAGCTCTTGGCATGATCGCCCGGGCGCTTGAACCGGATGCGCCGCTGATCGGCGCCATTTCTGGTGCCAACAGCCTGCCGGCGCTACGTTCGGCGTTGATCGAAGCGGGCCGTCATAAGGGGCGTATTGTCGGTCGCACTCACCCGAGGATCGACGCCTCCACATTGGCTCCATTGCTGTCGGCGGCTGGCTTCAACATGCCGGTCGTCGATCTCGATCGTGTTCGGCTGCGCTACAGGGATCTCGACGACCTGATCTTGGATTTGCGCCGCATGGGGGCGACATCCGTCCTGGCGCAAAGGTCCCCACCAATGACCAGAGGCGAAATCAATCTCGCCCGCCAGGCATTTGCCGCGCAGGCCACGGACGGCCGCACAGAGGAAATAGTGGAAATTCTCCATTTCCTGGCCTGGTCGCAATAGTCACGGAAAGCGCCGAATTAACCTCGTTCCGCCAACATATTCTTAATCGTTTCGGCCGTAGAACCGCCCTCGTGGACCAAGACCAGAGGAGGGTGGCGTGCTCGCTATCCGGACAGTCGGTCGTAAGCTTTGCTCGGACAAGCGAGGCGCGACCGCAATTGAATATGGTTTGATTTGTGCCTTGATCGCGGTTGCCGCGATCGGTGGCATGAGCAGCCTTGGCGGAGGCGCGAACGGCATGTGGGGCCGGCTCGATAACAAAATCGCGGGCTCGATGAACTAAACCCTGCGCGTTCCGTAGACCACCAACTTGACCTTCTGGCCTAGAACCAGCGGGCTATTGGCTGTGAGCCCGTTTAACGCCAGGAACCGATCCACCCTAAAATCACGATAGGCCATGCGATTGGCGAGCGATTGAATCGTATCGCCCCTGGCCACGGTCACCACGTCGATCACCCTTGGACGGATCGCCACAGCTTCGGCCGGACTGATCCTGCGCAAGGAATCCACCATCGAAGCAAAGGGTGCCAGGCCTTGGCCCGCCCTGGTCAGGGTGACGAAGTGATAGATCGTGTTCGGGTCCCACTGGTAAGCGAAAACGCCAACATCCAGTCCCGAGCTTTCCGCGCGGCCAACAACATACGTCGCCGGGATGCCGTTGATGGTGGTTCGTTGCATGGGACCCAGCGCCAATTGGACCCGACCCTCGGTCAGCTGCTGCAACACGCGGTAGATATAGTCTTCCATCCGGCCGTTGAATTGGCCGCCGGCGAACTCGGCCTGGCCCGCTGACCCCTGGATCGAAACCTTCCGGCTGCTATTTTGCATCAGGAAACCGGTTGGTACCGCGAATGCCAGGCGAAGGTCGGGATGCGTAAAGATGCGACCGTCGATCACACCTTGCGCGGGATCATCGTCGATCGTCATGCCCTTGATCTGGGCCAGGAAGGCATCGCGATTGTGAAGGCCGCTGCCCGCCTTGCCGGTCTGGCGCGCAATCTGCGAAGCTTGGGCGGCCCGATTTTCGCTCAGCGGATGGGTGCTCGCCCATTCCGGCGTCGCGCGGCTTTGCTTGCCCTGGATCCGTGCCTCAAGCGCGGTCGAGAGCGTGATCTGCGACAGCATGGTGGCGCTGCCGTTGGGGTCGTAGCCGGCGGCGGTCATGTAACGGATGCCCAGCACGTCGGCCTGATATTCCTGCTCACGCGTAAAGCTCAGCAGCCGCATCTTCGACATTTGCGAGGCGCCTTGGGAAATGAGCCCCCCAAAAGCGTTGTTGCCGACTGCGGCGCCAAGAATTGCGCCCAATACCCCCCAAATGGCGCTGTTCCGCTGTGCCGACTTGCGTGCCTGGGCGTGGTTGGCGGCAATATGCCCCGTTTCGTGTCCGACGACGAATGCCAGCTCGGATTCGTCGTTCATGATGCCCATCAGCTGGCGGGTCAGGTAAACATAGCCGCCGGGCACGGCGAAGGCATTCTCGACCGCGCTGTTCAGCGTCGTGAAGTGGTAGACCTGGCCGGCATTGGCGGTTCCGGAAAAGGCCGCGATCCGGCGGCCGACGCTCTCCACATAGGCCCCACGCGGGCCGGAATCGGCGCCGCCGAATTCATCGACGACTTCAGCATGCTGGCGCGCGGCTTCCTGCACGTCGCGAGGGTTGAGGTAACGCGCCTGCTGGGCATCAGCGGCAAGTGGCACAGCAAGGGCCGCGGAAGCGGCAAGCAAGGCAATTGGCGTACGCATGGTCCCCTCCATCCCAAACATCGGGTTTCCGCCAAATGAACGGAAGCAAGAGAGGTTCCTCGGTTGGGTTAGCCGATGGCGAGGAACTTGGCGCGTCGTTGTTCCAGGATCTGCGCGGCATTGAGCTTGGCCAGGCCGTCAAGCTCCTCAATGACCGCCTGCTTCAGATTGTCGATCGCTTCCGCCGGCGAGCGATGTGCCCCGCCCAATGGCTCGGGAACCACCCGGTCGACAACGCCCAGCGCCAGCAAATCACCGGCGGTCACTTTCATTGCTTCAGCCGCGTCCGCAGCCTTGTCCGCGGTCCGCCACAGGATCGAGGCGCAGCCTTCGGGCGAAATCACTGAATAAACCGCATGTTCGAACATCAGGACGCGGTTGGCAGCAGCAATTGCCACAGCGCCGCCGGATCCGCCTTCGCCGACCACCGCAGCAATCATCGGTACGCCCATCGCCAGGCACTGCTCGGTCGAGCGTGCGATCGCTTCGGCCTGGCCGCGCTCCTCGGCCTGGACGCCGGGAAAGGCCCCCGAGGTGTCGACCAGGCTGACAACGGGCAAGCCGAACCGGTCGGCGAGCTGCATCAGGCGGATCGCCTTGCGGTACCCCTCCGGCTTGGCCATGCCGAAATTATGCTTGAGCCGGCTGGCGGTGTCGTCACCCTTTTCGTGGCCGATCAGCATCACCCGGCGGCCGTCGATCAGCGCCAGGCCGCCAATAATCGCCGGATCGTCGGCAAAGGCGCGGTCACCGGCCAGCGGCATGAAATCGTCGGTGATTGTCGTGACATAATGTTTGAAGTGCGGGCGTTCCGGATGGCGGGCGACCTGGGTCTTCTGCCACGGCGTCAGCTTGGCGTAAGTTTCCTTGAGCAGCTTGGCCGACTTGGCTTCAAGCTTGGCCACTTCCGCATCGATGTCGATTTCGCCCGCATTCGCGGTATCGCGTAATTCGGTGATCCGCTGGTCGAGCGCGGCGATCGGTTTTTCAAACTCGAGATAAGTAAGCATCGGCGGCGCGGGGTAAGCGGCGCTGGCTCATCCGTCAACGCCAACCCCCTTGCCATGCCCGGTGGCCAGGGGATGGCGCGCATTGACCAGCTCGACCAGCCGCGCCCCATCGACGTGAGTGTAGATTTGCGTAGTGGCGATGTCGGCGTGGCCCAGCAGCGATTGCAGCACGCGCAAATCCGCTCCGCCGGCGAGGAGGTGAGTGGCGAAGGCGTGACGCAATACGTGCGGACTGACCCGGTGCGGGGCGATGCCCGCTTCCGCCGCCATTCCGCGGACCAGCTGGAACAAGCGGACGCGGCTCAAGTGGGACTTGCCGCTGGGGAACAGCCAGGCGCTGCCGCCGGGAACATGGGGGAGCCAATTTTGTACCGCTTCGGCGGCGCGCGACGAAACCGGCACCAGCCGCTCCTTGTCCCCTTTGCCGCGCAGCATCAGGAACGGCTGGCCCTCTCTCACCGCTCGCCGCGGCAACGATACCAGCTCGGTTGCACGCAATCCTGATCCGTACAGCAGCTCTAGAAGCGCCAGGTTGCGAAGCGCGAGCGGTTCGCCGCTGGCCGCCCGCTCACCGACTGCTGCGAACATCGCCTCGACCTCGCCGATATCGAGCACCTTGGGCAGCGGACGTTGCAGGCTGGGCCGCGGCAACGCCGCCGAGGGATCGTCGTTGCGAATGCCCTCGTCCAATAGGAAGCCAAAGAATCGGCGGAGTGCCGCCGACCGGCGGGCGACGGTTGAGGGTGCCAGGGCGGACCAGGCGCCGCCGAGCCGGCCGACTTCCGCGGTACCGGCCTTTTCGAGCGATCCGATTGCCTCAAACGCCGCCTCCAGATCGCGGCGATAGGCCAGCAGCGTATTGCGGGACGCTCCTACCTCGGCTGCCAGCATGTCGCAAAAGCGGTCGATCAGCGCCCGGTCGCCCAGTCCGCCTTCGCCCATGGTCACGTACGGGCCAGCGCCTCGGCGGCAATCATCCGGGCCAGATAGCCCTGCCCTGTCTTCTGCAACGCGTTGATCGCGTGGAACATATAGACCGCACGAATCTGGTCGAACTCGCCGCCTTGAAGCGCGCTCGCCGTGAGCAGCATCGCCGTTCCGGCCTGGCGCCGCTGCATCGCCCCATCCATCAGCCCGGTCCAGCCGGTTTTCGCCCCGAGCCCGAGCTGCAGGTCGCGATTGAGGCGGCCCGCCAGCGCCGGTGTAATCCGGCCAAGCCCGGCCAGCCCGGCGACCAGTAGCGCCGTGCGCTGCTTGCCTTCGCTCTTGTCGCGATCGGCGAAATTCTCGATCCGCGTTGCGCTGATCCCTAGCCCGCGGGCCTCCGGTGCGCCCAGCGCCAGCATCGCCCAAACTTTGTCGGCCGGCTCATGGTCCATGTCGGGCAGAGTGCGCGCCCAGCGCGCCGCATCGCGATCGAAACCGCCAGCGAGCAGCGATGCGACGAGATCGGGGGCATCCGATTGCAGGTCGGCGTCCGGGATTACACGCCGGGCCGCCCGCGACAGCAGGACCCTGGCCGCTACCCGGTCGAGCGGCGAATCGGCATTCCCCCAAATGGTCCGCATGGCGGTTAGCCGCGCGTCCTGGTCCTTGCCGATGAACGCCAGGCGCAGCTGCCATGCCTCGGTCCCGCCAAGCTCATCCGGGTCGGTTGCGTCGTAGGATGTCGCATAAAGATCGATCAGCGCCTGGCTCGACATGACGCCCAAGGCGGCCGCGACCCGCGCCGACGGCAGTCGCTGGGTTGCCTGGAACATCGGTGCACGCGACAGCCAAGCCTTCGTTTGAAGGCTGGACGAATTGATCAGCCGGTCCGGCGGCATCATGCCGGTGGCGGTCGACAACCCGTAACGCCAGCTGTTGAGCCGATCCACCGGTTCCCATTCGACCGTAACCGCGCGGGCCGTCTCGGCCCCGGCGCCAACCACCTTGTCGGCCAGTGCAAGATCGATCCCGCCAACCCGGCCTCGCCGCCGCGCCGCCTCGATGTCGGCGGCGGCGCGCTCGGATTCACCCGACAGCGACGCACAGATCGCGCTGACCAGGGCAACGACGCGCGGCTCGAGCTTGCCCAGCGCATTTTCCAGCGGGCACATCGCTGACGGGTCGCTGCTGGCCAGCGCCGATTGCAACGCAATTTGATTCATCTTCGGAGTGAAGCGATTGCTATCGACGCTTGCGATCAGCAGCCGGCCGGCATCGGCTTCGCCCAACCTGAGCAGCAACCAGGCGCGCTCCGCCGCCCAGTCCGCCGGATTGACGTCGGCCGGACTTGGCGTCCGCGCGAGCAAAGCGTTGCGAAGGCCAATGTGTGCCCAGCGGGACGCCAGCGGAGTGTCCATCCGCCGCATCAATATTTCGAGCGACCGTCCGCTGGCCGCGCCCCATGGCCGCGAGCCGATGCCCAGGTCGACAGGATCGAGCGTACCGGCAATGTGCGGATCGCGCCGGGCGGTGCGTGGATATTCGACCTGTGCGGCCGGCGCGCTCGACGCCATCTCGTCGCCCAACAGCGATTCGACGATTTCGACCGCCGATCCCTCAACCGATTGGCGATCGCCGGTCGGCCTGCTCGCGGATGCGCTATTGTTCGTCGCGGGCCCCGGCGCGGTGGCCGGATCGCCAAAGCCCGGCGGCAAAATCGATTCCGGCCGATCCTGCGCGATCGCGGGCAACCCCGCCACCAGCGCAAGCGCGGCGGCGCCTGCCAAGATGTTCCTAGTTCGCGGCGGCATTGCTCGAAACGTCGGTCTCGATGGACTTCACCGGCACTTCATCAGCGCTTTTCGACAGCAGGAAAATCCCGCCAATCAGAATCAGGATGAGAATCACCAGGAAAATCAGGCCTCGAGGCATGGTTGCTCCGCTTTACGTCGGCGTGGGAGAAAGGCTTTTGCCCGACCTTGAGGGCCTATGTATAGCCCTCGCCAAAGGGAAACTGAGACAAATTGCCAAAGATGTTCGAGCTTCTTGATCGCCCCATCGTCCTCGTCGGCCTGATGGGTGCTGGCAAATCGACCGTAGGCCGGCGATTGGCCAGGCGGCTCGGCCTGCCGTTCGTCGACAGCGACGTCGAAATCGAGGAGGCGTCGGGAGCCAGCACGGCGGATTTGTTCGAACGCTACGGCGAACATGATTTTCGTGACGGCGAGCGGCGACTGGTGGCGCGCCTGGTCAATGGGGAAGTGCGGGTCATCGCCACCGGGGGCGGCGCGTTCATGGACCCGCGGACCAGGCAGTTGCTTAATGAAAGGGCGATCACCGTCTGGCTGGACGCGCCAGTCGACGTGCTAGCAGAACGCACGACCCGCCGCGACAACCGCCCGCTGTTGAAGAAGGGCAATCGAACGGAAATTTTGGCGCGCCTCTCCGACGAGCGCCGCGATGGCTATGCCGAGGCCCAGATCCACATCCGCACCAGCGGCGGCGCCCACAGCGATGTAGTCAATGCGATCGTTGAAGCGCTGCGCGAGCGATTCGGCGGATGACGACCATTCGGGTGGACCTTGGACCGGGCAGCTATGACGTGCTGATCGGCCCGGTTGAGGCAGGCCTCGAAAGAATTCGTGACCTAGCCGGCGGTGCGACGCCGATCCTGATCAGCGAGCCAAAGCTATTCGCTTTGCACGGCCAGGCGATTGCCGAGCGATTGGGATCGGAGCCGATCCTGCTTCCCGAAGGTGAAGCGGCCAAGGACTGGGCTGTCCTCCATCGGCTCCTGTCGGAGTTCGCCGAACGAAACGCGACCCGCTCGACGCCAATCGTCGCACTTGGCGGCGGCAGCGTCGGCGATGTCGCCGGCCTCGCCGCCTCCTTGTTCAAGCGGGGTTGCCCCATCATTCACCTGCCGACCACCCTGCTGGCCCAGGCCGACAGCGCAATCGGCGGCAAGACGGCGATCGACGCATTCGGCGAGAAGAATCTGGTCGGCACGTTTCACCAACCGGCGCTGGTCGTGGTCGACCCAGCCTTTCTCGACACACTGGACGAGCGCCAGCTCCGCTCCGGCTATGCCGAGGTCGTCAAATATGGGCTGATCGACGATCCAGCCTTCTTTGCCTGGTGCGAAATCAATGGGCTGGGAGTCCTCGCCGGCCATCGCGACCTGCGGCAGCAAGCAATCGAAACCGCCATTCGGTCGAAGGCCAGGATCGTGGCGTCCGATGTCGAGGATCGAACGGGCCGCCGCGCCCTGCTCAACCTCGGCCATAGCTTCGGCCATGCCATCGAGGCCGAGGCCGGTCTTGGCGCTGTGCTGCATGGTGAAGCAGTGGCGCTTGGCATTGCCCTGGCCTTCCGCTTCTCCTCGGAGCTCAAGATCTGCCCGGCAGCCGACACCGAGCGTGTCATCAGCCACTTGGCGAAGAGCGGATTGCCGACCAGGCTGGCCGATGTCGGCCTGGCCAAAGCCGGCGGCCGGCTCGTCGAATGGATGCGGCGCGACAAGAAGAGCAGCCAAAGCCGCGTGGCATTGGTCCTGGCGCGGGGCATCGGCAAAGCCTTCCTCGAAACGGCCGTTGACGCTGAGCGCCTCGCTGCTTTCCTCGATCGGGCGGCCTAGCTTTTTTCGGGCAAGGTCCGGTCCGGCGCGAACGATTGCTCCAGGCCGGCTCGAACGTCGCCGGTCTCGCTCTGCCGCTCCAGCCGTTCGCAGTCGCGCAGGCGATATTCGAAATCGACCCGGTCGATCTCCTCTGCGTCGATGCCGAGGATTTCGAGCGCGGCGCGGCCCATCTTGACCGCGCTTTCGAACATTTCGCGCTGGGCGAAGGCGAGGTCGAGCCCGTCGAACGAGATCAGGTGGATGCGGTCATAGGCGCGGACCAGCACCGCCGCTTGCGGAAAGGCCTCCAGCACGCGCTTCAGTCCCGCGCGGGTAAGGCCGCTTTCCTTGTCGTTGCAGAACAAGATGGCCTTGGCCGTCTCCGCTCCGGCAAGGCGGAGGATGTCCACCCGCATGCCGTCGCCGAAATAGACTTTGACGCCAAACCTTTGGGCCACTTCGATCATCTCGGCGTCGGTATCGACGAGTGTCAGCGGAATGCTCTTGGCCATCAGCATCTGCGCGGGGGTCTGCCCGAACCGGCCATAGCCGACCACGATCACGCTGCTGTCGGGCGAATTTTCGGGTCCGGTCAGTCCTTCGGCGCTCAACTCTTCTTGCCGCTCGAGCCAGTCGGTCAGCCGCATCAGGAAGGGCGTCGCGGCCATCGACAGAGTGACGACCGCACCAAACAGCGAGGCTGCCTCGGGAAAGATTAGTAGCGCGGTCGCTGCCTGGGCGAACAGCACGAAGCCGAATTCGCCGGCCTGGCTAAGCAGCAGGCCAAGCCGGATGCTGCGCGGCCAATTGTTGCCGAACGTCCGCGCCAGCAAGGCGATAATCAACGCCTTGATGGCGATGACCGCCAGGGCCAGCCCGAACACGGTCAGCGGCGCCGCGGCGATCGCGCCCAAATCGAGCAACATCCCGACCGACAGGAAGAACAGCCCGAGCAGGATCGAACGGAACGGCTCGACGTCGCCTTCAAGCTCATGCCGGTAGGGAGAATCCGCCAGCATGACGCCGGCGACGAAGGCGCCGAGCGCGACCGACAGTCCGAGCAGATGCATCAGCGCCGCGGAGCCCATCACCGCGAACAAGCCAGCGACGACGAACAGCTCGCGCCCGCCCATGCGGCCGATCAGTCGAAACAGCGGGCTGATCACGAACCGGCCGGCCAGCCACAGCGTGCCGATCGCGCCGACCGTGTACAGGGCCAGCGTCCAGCCGCCCGGCGCGGTGGGGTCGACCGGGACCCGCGACATGGCGGCGATGATGGTGATCATCGGCACGATCGCCAGGTCCTGGAACAGCAGGATCGAGAATGCCCGTTCGCCCTGCGGCGTGTTGAGCTCGCGATCGGCGCGCAGCATCGGCAAAACCTGGGCGGTTGACGACAGTCCTAACGGTAGGCCGATCGCCAGCGACGCTTCGAGCGAAATGCCGAGCGCGAGATAGATGAACAGGCTGAGCGCCAGCCCGCACAGTACCACCTGCGCTAGGCCCAGGCCGAAGATGTCCTTCCTTAGCCGCCACAGCCGGCTCGGCTGAAGCTCCAGGCCGACCAGGAACAGCAGCAACGCGATGCCGATTTCGGAAATGCTGGCGAGCTGCTCCGGATCGCCGACCAGGTTCAGCAATTGCGGACCGATCAATATCCCGCCGACGATGTAGCCGAGCGTCGCGCCCAGCCCGAGCTTGCGGAACAGGGTGACGAACACCAGCGCCGTCCCCAGCATGATCGCGCCGCCTTCGAGCAGCGTGCTGGTCGTCGCCAGGGCGTCGGCTTCGATGCTCATTCGGCCTCTTCCTCGATCGCCGCCAGCAAGGTGCGGAACGGCAGCAGGATGGCGCAATGGCGGCCCTTGCGGGTCAATGCCGGTGCCAGCGTCTCAAGACCGGGCCATGACGCCGGGACGTCGCCCTTTCCGGCCAGCCAGGCCTCCAGTTCACCGACCGTCGTGGCCACTTCCGCCGCGCTCCGGCACATGGCGTGCCCGCCCATCAGTGCCGCCGAAGCCTGGCCATAGGCGCAAGCCTCCACAGCCTGGCGAATGCGCCTCACGCGCCCGGCCCAGTCGAGTTCCACCGCGACCCGCATCCGGCTGCCGCAGGTCGGCGACCGTCGCTCGGTCGCGCCCTCCAGTTCCTCGAACGGTTCAAGGTAAGGAATTGACGCCGCCAGGCGCAGGATATCACGGGTGTAGGGCGGCTCGGTCACGCCCTTCGCCATGTAGTGCCTGCCGGCCCATCCTCAAGCAGCACGCCCTCCGCTTTTAGCTCGTCACGGATGCGGTCGGCCTCGGCGAAGTCGCGCCGCGCCTTGGCTTCGGTGCGGGCGGTGATACGCGCTTTGATGTC
>NZ_JAHFPY010000076.1 GCF_023266535.1 Sphingomonas sp.
GCACCGTTCCCGCCATCAAGCCCGCCGCGGAACTGTCGAAGAGCCGGGTGATCGGCGTGCTCGGCACCGAGGCCACCGTGCGCCAGCCCTATGTCGACGACCTGGCCGCGCGCTTCGCCTCGGACTGCACTGTCATCCGCCACGGCAGCCCGGAGCTGGTCGAACTGGCCGAAGCGAAACTGGCCGGCGCGCCCATCTCGATCCAGGCAGTGCAGGATGCGATCGCGCCGATGGTGCAGCAGCCGGAAGGCGATAAGATGGACGTGATGGTGCTGGCCTGCACCCACTTCCCGCTGCTCGCCGAGGAAATTGCCGCTGTGTTTCCGGCCATCGTTCAGGTCGATGGCGGCCCCGGCATCGCCCGGCGGATTGCCTATCTGACCGGAGGCCAGCCTTGGCCGGCCGCCGCGCCCGGCGGCATTGCGGTGTTCACCTCGCCGCCGCCAGATTCGCTCGCCGCTGCTTTGTCGCGCTTTGGTCTGGGCGAGATGCGCATTCTCTGATTGTTGCGAGTCGTTCTCAATGGCCTTCCCTGCTTCACGGCGATATTGGGCGCGGGAGCGAAGGAAATCCCAGTTGGATTACGACGGAATCTTCAGGGCGGCGATCGATCGTCTCCATGACGAGGGGCGCTACCGCGTCTTCATCGACATCTTGCGCACCAAGGGCTCGTTCCCCAACGCGCATTGCTTCCACGGTCACAATGGGCCGAAGCCGATCACCGTCTGGTGCTCCAACGACTATCTCGGCATGGGTCAGCACCCCGCCGTGGTCGCGGCGATGGAAGAGGCGCTGCACAGCGTCGGCGCTGGCTCCGGCGGCACGCGCAACATCGGCGGGAACACCCATTACCATGTCGAGCTGGAGGCCGAGCTGGCCTCGTTGCACGGCAAGGAAGCCGCGCTCCTGTTCACCAGCGGCTACGTCTCCAACGAGGCGGCGCTGTCTACGCTCGGCAAGCTGCTCCCCGGCTGCATCATTTTTTCCGACGAACTCAACCACGCCTCGATGATCGCCGGCATCCGCAGCTCCGGCTGCGAGAAGCGCGTGTTTCGCCACAACGACCTCGAACATCTCGAGCAGCTGCTCGAGGAAGCGCCGGCCGAAGCGCCCAAGCTGATCGCGTTCGAAAGCGTCTATTCGATGGACGGTGACGTCGCGCCGATCGCCGAGATTTGCGACCTCGCCGACCGCTATGGCGCCATCACCTACCTCGACGAGGTCCATGCCGTCGGCATGTATGGCGAGCATGGTGGCGGGATCAGCGAGCGCGACAATGTCGCCCACCGCGTCACACTGATCGAAGGCACGCTCGGCAAGGCATTTGGCGTGATGGGCGGTTATGTCGCCGCCGATAAGAATATCATCGACTGCATTCGCAGCTATGCGCCCGGCTTCATCTTCACCACCTCGCTGTCACCCGTGTTGGTCGCCGGCGCGCTTGCTAGTGTCCGCCACTTGAAGGCCTCGCAGGAAGAGCGCGCGGGCCAGCAGGCTGGCGCGGCCATGCTCAAGGCCAAGTTCCGCGATGCGGGCCTGCCGGTGATGGACAGCGTCACCCACATCGTTCCGTTGCTGGTAGGCTGCCCGGTCAAGGCCAAGCGGATCAGCGACATTTTGCTCGCCGAGTATGGCCTCTACGTCCAGCCGATCAATTTCCCGACCGTGCCGCGCGGGACCGAGCGGCTGCGCTTCACCCCGGGACCGACCCATAGCGAAGCGATGATGGACGAATTGACCGGCGCCCTGGTCGAGATTTGGGGCCGGCTGGAGCTGCAGGCCGTTATGGCGGCCTAGGGAAATGTGCGGCATCGCTGGCTGGTATCGGCGGGGCAATCGTCCCGTCGCCTACGACGTGGTGGTCGCCCAGTGCGACCGCATCGTCCATCGCGGCCCGGACGATGCAGGCTATTTCACGGATGGCGACCTCGGCATGGGGATGCGACGCCTCAGCATCATCGACATCGCCGGAGGCCATCAGCCGATGGAGACGCCGGATGGCCGCCACGTCATCGTGTTCAACGGCGAAATCTACAATCATCGGACGCTGCGACCGGACCTGGAGGCGGCAGGCTGTCGCTTCCACAGCCACTCGGACACGGAAACCTTGCTCGCGGCTTATAGCGTCTGGGGCGACGATACCTGGCTAAAACTTGAAGGCATGTATGGCGTCGCGATTTGGGATCGCCTGACAAGAACGTTGACCCTCGCTCGGGATCCGATCGGCATCAAGCCGCTCTACATTACCGAGCAACATGGGGGCATCGCCTTTGCATCCGAGCTTAAGGCACTGACCTTGCTGCCGGAGCATGTGTTCGAAGTGGATCCGCAGGCCATCCACGATTATTTCTCATTCGGGCACGTCCAGCGGCCAAGGTCGATTTATCGCCAGGTGCGTCAGCTCGACCCGGGGCATATCCTGAGGATCGGCCCCGAAGGCGAGGCCAGCGAGCATCGGTTCTGGAAACCGCGGGTACGGATCGATCACGGCCTGACTGAATCGGAATGGATCGAGGAAACCCGTGCCAAGGTGCTGGCAACGGTCGATCATCACATGTTGTCGGATGTGCCGGTGGGGTCCTTCCTGTCGGGCGGTGTCGATTCCGCGGCGGTGACGGCCGCAATGGCGATGCAATCCGATCGGCCGGTAACCGCGTTCACTATCGGTTTTCCTGGTAATCCGATCGACGAAACCGATGCCGCCAGACGGATCGCCGACCATCTGGGCTGCCAGCACATCGTGCGCCCGGTCGACCTGATGAAGGCGCGCGATGTCATCCCGTTGGTCCAGCACAGCTTTGACGAACCTTCAGGGGCGAGCGCCGCCATCCCGACCTGGTATTTGTCCAAGCTCGCCTCCGAACACGTCAAGGTGGTCCTCTCGGGTGAAGGCGGCGACGAGCTGTTCGCGGGCTACAAACGCCATTTCAAGGTGCGGAGCGCCGATCGATGGGGGCCGTTGCTGCGCGCCCTCGGCCCGGCGCGACACTTGCTGGAGAAGCTACCGGCTTTCGCGGCCAGCCAGCGCGTGCGCCGGCGTCTCAGCGATGCAGCCCAGACCCGATCCGGGTTCCAGCGGTTCATCGCGGGGACCGAGATCAGTTCACCGGCGCTTCGCCGCCGGCTCTTTTCGCCGGAACTGATCGAGTTTGAACGCTCGCCGGACCGGTTCGAAGACCATTATTCCGACCCCGAATGGGCCAAGGAATCGATGCTCCAGCAATTCATGTTCGGCGACCTCACCGTGCATATGCCGTCGACCCTGCTCAACCGGCTCGACCGAATGAGCATGGCCCACTCGCTGGAGGCGCGCGTCCCGCTGCTGTCGCATCGGTTTGTCGACTGGTCGTTGACCATGCCGATGAAGCTGAAGGCGCGCGGCGTCGGCAAATATGCGCTGCGGGAGGCCTGCCGCCCCTGGCTGCCGGCGGGGACACTCGATCGCAAGAAGCAGGGCTTCCAGATGCCATTGAAGGACTGGTTCCTGGGCGATTTCTCTCACTTTGCTCGAGAGGCGTGGCAAGATAGCGGCGCCGCCGACGCGGGCCTGCTCGACAATCAGGCCGTCGACTCATTGTTCGATCAGCATCATGCTGGCGAAGGCAATAGCGCCAAGTTGCTCTACGCCATCACAATGTTCGCCTGCTGGTGGCAGGACCAGCGCGACAGGCAGAGCCCCAGCGTATCGTCGGTCAAGCCGGTGCTTCATCAGAGCGGAGCAGATGCCTGATCCAATGGTCAGGGCACCCGTCTTGGGGCTATGACCGCAATATTCCGACCGGCTGATCGAGGCTACAACGATGAACAAACCCGCATCGCCGGACTTTCGTCATGACATGCCCGATGACCTGCGTGCGGTCCTCAAATCCGACGCGGCGCTGCAGGCCAAATGGGACGGCCTGACCGAGCTCGCCCGCAACGAGTGGATCTGCTGGATGACGTCGGTCAAAAAGCAGGAAACCCGCGACGAGCATCTGCAACGGCTGCAGGACGACATCCTCGGCGGCAAGCGGCGCCCTTGCTGCTGGCCGGGCTGCCCGCACCGCCGGGCTTCCGCGCAGAAATACTTCAAGGACTGAGCGGACCACTGGCGAATCCAGGCTGCATCGCCTAGGTGTTGGGCATGCGCATCGCCCTTGCCGCCGACCATGCCGGTTACAGCCTAAAAGACGAACTTGCCGCCTGGCTGCGGGAGACCGGGCATGAGGTGACCGACCTTGGCACCAACGGCCCGGAAAGCGTCGATTATCCCCAGTTCGGCGAGAAGCTGGCAGAGGAAATCGCCGCCGGAAGGTCCGAGCGCGGGATCGCCATTTGCGGCTCGGGCATCGGCATTTCGATCGCCGTCAACCGCAACCCGGCCTGCCGCTGCGCCCGGGTCGACGAGCCGCTATCGGCCACCCTGTCGCGCGAACATAATGACTCGAACGTCATTGCCTTTGGCGCCCGGCTGATCGGCAGCGACATGGCCAAGGACATCGTCCTCGCCTTCTTGAACACGCAATTCGCCGGCGGGCGCCACCAGCGCCGCGTCGACCAGCTCTCCCACCTTCTCCAGGATAGCGATTGATGGCCACTGCCCCCGACCTGACCGACGTCCAGCCGCTGGGCTTCTTCACCGAGCGCCTTGCGGACGCCGATCCTGCCGTCGCCGCGGCAATCAAGGCCGAGCTTGTCCGCGAACAGGCCCAGATCGAGCTGATCGCGTCGGAAAATATCGTCAGCCGCGCGGTGCTCGAAGCGCAGGGCTCGGTGCTGACCAACAAATATGCCGAAGGCTATCCGGGCCGCCGCTATTACCAGGGCTGCGGGCCGTCGGATTCGGTTGAAACGCTGGCGATCGAGCGGGCCAAGCAGCTGTTCAACTGCGGCTACGCCAACGTCCAGCCGCATAGCGGCGCGCAGGCCAATGGCGCGGTGATGATGGCGCTGCTGAAGCCCGGCGACACCATCATGGGGATGAGCCTGGCCGCCGGCGGGCACCTCACCCATGGCGCTCCGCCGGCCCAGTCGGGCAAATGGTTCAACGCCGTCCAGTACGGCGTCCGGCCCGACGATCATCTGGTCGATTTCGACGAGCTGCTGGCGCTGGCCAAGGAACATCAACCCAAGCTGATCATCGCCGGCGGGTCTGCCTATCCGCGCCACCTCGATTTCGCCCGCTTCCGCGCCATTTGCGACGAGGTTGGCGCGCTGCTGTTCGTCGATATGGCCCATTTCGCCGGGCTGGTCGCAGCCGGCGAGCATCCGACCCCCTTCGGCCACGCCCATGTCGTCACCACCACTACCCACAAGACGCTGCGCGGCCCGCGCGGCGGCATGGTGCTGACCGATGACGAGGCGATCGCCAAGAAGGTCAATTCGGCGGTGTTCCCGGGCCTCCAGGGCGGCCCGCTGATGCACGTCATCGCCGCCAAGGCAGTCGCCTTCGGCGAGGCGCTAGAGCCGGGCTTCAAAACCTATGCCAAGGCCGTCATTCGCAACGCCCAGATGTTGGCCAACCGGCTCAAGGAGCGCGGCGCCGATCTGGTCGCCGGCGGCACCGATACCCATCTCGCGCTGGTTGACCTGCGCCCGCTTGGCGTCACTGGCGCCGACGCCGACCAGAGCCTCGAGCATGCCGGCATCACCTGCAACAAGAATGGCGTGCCGTTCGACCCGCTGCCGCCGGTCAAGACCAGCGGCATCCGCGTCGGTTCGCCAGCGGGCACTACCCGCGGCTTTGGCGAGGACGAGTTCCGCGACATTGCCGACATGGTCGCCGACGTGCTCGACGGCCTCCAGGCGAACGGCGTCGACAATAATGGCGCGGTCGAGCAGGCGGTCGGCGAGCGGGTCCGCGCGCTCTGTGCCCGCTTCCCGATCTATCAGGGATAAGGAATGCGCTGCCCCTTCTGTGCGCATGAAGACAGCCAGGTGAAGGACAGCCGCCCGTCCGAAGACGGCGCGGCGATCCGGCGGCGGCGGCAATGCGAGGGTTGCGGCGCGCGCTTTACGACCTTCGAACGCGTCCATCTGAAGGACCTTGTGGTGGTCAAGAAGGACGGCAAGCGCGAGCCGTTCGACCGGGCCAAGCTGGAGCGGGCGATCGGCCACAGCTGCCGCAAGCGCGATGTCGACCCGGCCAAGATCGACCAGCTGGTGAGCGGCGTGCAGCGGCAGATGGAGACGCTCGGCGACGAGGTCACGTCGGCCCGGATCGGCGAGGCGGTGATGGCCGGTTTGAGGGCCCTCGATCATGTAGCTTACATAAGGTTCGCCAGCATTTACAAAGACTTCAGCGAGCCGGGTGACTTCGCCGAGATCGCCGAGCGGGTCGAGAAGGAAGCCATCCCGCCCGGCCACAACAAGCTGTTATGAGCGTCATCCAACCGGTCATCGTCCTCGTCCGGCCGCAGCTTGGCCAGAATATCGGCAAGGCGGCACGGGCGATGCTCAACTTCGGCCTGACCGAGCTCAGGCTGGTCGCCCCGCGCGACGGCTGGCCCAATCCCGACGCCGGCCCCGCCGCCAGCGGCGCCGACGCGTTGCTGGAGTCCGCGACGGTCTTTGAAACCACTGCCGAGGCCATCGCCGACTGCAACCTGGTCTTCGCCTCGACCGTCCGCCGCCGCGACCTGGTGATGCCGGTTGTCGGTCCGGAGGAAATGGCGCGGGAAATCCATTCGACCGGCGGCCAGGCTGCGATCCTGTTCGGCCCCGAACGGTCCGGTCTTGAGTCCGAAGATGTGGCCCTGGCCAATGCCATCGTGACCGTGCCGATCAATCCCGAATTCGGCAGCCTCAACCTCGCCCAGGCGGTGATCCTGCTGGCCTATGAATGGTCGCGCGGCGCCGAGCTCAGCCAACCGACCGCCAAGGAACTGGAACCGCCGGCGGCGATGGGCGACCTTGAAGGCCTGATCGGGCAGCTGGAGGGCTCGCTCGATCAGAAAGGCTATTTCTTCCCGCCCGACAGGATTCAGGCGACCAAGGCGACGCTTCGCACGATCCTGACCAAGCCGCGATGGTCGACACGGGAAATCCAGGCATTGCGGGGGGTCATCCGCGCGCTGTCGAGCAACGGTTCGTCGAAAAATTGAAGTTTTGGCCTTTAAAATCTCGAAATAGTCGGCCTAACGTCTCGCGCTCCAATCTAATTTAATAGGATTCGTCATGATCCCCCTTCTGTTTAGCGTGATGTTGCTTGCTTCGGACACGCCCGGCACGACCAATCCGGCCGCTTCCGAAACCACCGAGCAGGCCGTTCCGGCGAAAAAGGTCAAAGAAAAGAAGATCTGCAGGGAGGACCCGGCCTACACCGGCTCGCGAATGAAGAAGCAGATTTGTCTGACGGAAACCGATTGGGAAAAGCGGCGCTTAGCCGGAGTCCGTAGCGACAGGGCTGGCAGCTCTCAGTCGGCTGATTAATCGGCGATCGATCAGTTTCTGGTTCGATCAAACACGTCAAATTCGTGGGCGATCGAGGTTTCGATCAGATCTTCGTACAGCCGTGTCATGAGTTGGCGGTCGACACCCATTTCGGCCGCCGACGCATCCACCTTCGCTAGCACGTCGGCCTTGCGCCATTCGTCGCGTACGGCCGCTCGGTCGGGCTTGATGCGCGCCGCCGCGTCCATGTAGCCGAACCGCCGCTTCAGCAGGGCAACGACCTGCCGGTCGACATCATCGACCCCGGCGCGGACTTCGGTCATGGTGGAGCAGTCGTCGGGGTCGCGGATCTCGGTCATGTGTCGCCCCATGCCAAAGCCTTGCACCGTTGCAAAGCTTGACCTTTTGGCCCTCCCCCGCTAGGCGCGCGGCTCGCAATTGACCCCGCACCCCTGGTGAAGCGGTGGTCCTGCCCTTCCGCAACGGATAGGTGGCGCGGTTCCAGGGAAGACAGAAACGCAATTGGAGTATCACCATGTCGAAGCGCAGCAGCGCCAAGTATAAGCTCGATCGCCGCATGGGCGAGAATGTCTTCGGTCGCCCGAAGAGCCCGGTCAACCGCCGCGAATATGGTCCCGGCCAGCATGGCCAGCGCCGCAAGGGCAAGATGTCGGACTTCGGCATCCAGCTGCGCGCCAAGCAGAAGCTCAAGGGCTATTACGGTGATGTCACCGAAAAGCAGTTCAAGCGGACCTATGTTGAAGCGAGCCGGATGAAGGGCGACGCTTCGCAGAACCTGATCGGTCTGCTCGAGCGCCGGCTGGACATGGTGGTCTATCGCGCCAAGTTCGCGCCGACCATCTGGGCCGCCCGTCAGCTGGTCAGCCATGGCCACATCCGCGTCAACGGCACCAAGTGCAACATCGCCTCGCGCCGCATCGATGTCGGCGACGTGATCGAGCTCGGCCCCAAGGCGCAGGAAATGGCGCTGGTGATGGAAGCGCAGGGCCTCGCCGAGCGCGACATCCCCGAATATGTCGCGCCCGACGGTAACTCAAAGGTGCAGTTCTCGCGCGTCCCGACGCTCGACGAAGTGCCTTACCCGGTGAAGATGGAACCGAACCTGGTCATCGAATTCTATTCGCGCTGATCCCTAGAGATCTGCCGGAACAGCAAAGGGCGGTCCCATCCGGGGCCGCCCTTTTTGTTTGCGCCTAATGGCCGATTGTCCGGTCGAGCAGTTCGCCGGTCTTGGTCAGCATTTCGATTCGTGCGTTGGTGTCGTCCAGCTGGTGATCGAGTCCCTTGTAGGTGAGTAGCTCGACCGGCTTGCCTGCTCTGCGCAGCGCGCTCTCCATCTTCTGGCTGTGTTCAATGCCGACATTTGCATCGAGGTCACCATGCACCAGCAACACGGGCGCTTTGATCGCTGTCGCGTTGTGCAGCGGGGAGCCATCGCGAACGTGTGCGCCTGAGCCCACGAAATCCTTGACCAGTTCCGAGTTGGTAAAGCCCTCCGCATCTCTCTTTAACAGCCCCAGGTCGGTAACCGGCGCGATCGCGACCGCCGACCTGAACAGGTCCGGCTCAACCGCGGCCGACTGGAGCGCCGCATAACCGCCGTAGGACCATCCGACGATCGCCAAGCGCTTTGGATCGGCGATGCCCTCACTCACCAGATAGCGCGCCGAATCGATCACGTCAGAAATCGAAGTTTGCCAGTTGCGGAAGCCGTTGCCATTGAGGAATTCCTCACCATAGCCGGCCGAGCCCCGATAGTTGGGCTGGACCACGACATAGCCGCGCGCGGCAAGGAATTGCGCCAGCCAGTCAAATCCCCACTCGTCGCGGGCGCTAGGCCCGCCATGCGGTAGCACCACCGCGGGCATATTCTTGCCGCTGCTTCCCGTCGGGACGGTCACATAGGCGGGGATCACCGCTCCGTCGCGCGACTTGTATTGCACCGCCTTGACCGGGCTGAGCATCCTATTCTTGAGCGCGGGGCGAACGTCCGCCAGCTCACTCATCTCTCGTGTCTTGCGATCAAGCAAGTAATAGGTTCCAGGATTGGTGTCGGAACCGGCGAATATGAGCAGCGCATTGCCGTCCGCGCTTGCGCCGGCGAAGTCGATCAGCGGCGAGGAAGGCAATGCCTTGCCCAGCGATGCAGACAGCTTCTCGAATTCCGCGTCGAAATAGATCGAGCGACCGCGGTCTTCCGCATAATTGTAAGCGATGACTCGCTGGCCACGCCCGAACCGCTCGACCCCGCGGATGTCGACGGCATCGTTCTTGGCCACGAGCGAAGACTTGCCAGAGCCGTCAAGGGCGATGCGGTAAAGAGCGTCGCGCCCATTCAGTTTTTGCAGGGCAAATAGCGTGTTGCTGTCGGCCTCGATCGCCAGGGGATAGATACCTCTGTAGGTACGGGCGTCATATTCACCGAGCGGCTTCCACTCGCGTGACCCGGGCACTCGGTAAGCAAAGCTGGTTATCCCGGTGAGCAACCCGTCGCCCTTGGCTTCGTCACGTATCCGCAACCGCACATTGCCACGCCCGTCGGTCATATAGCCTGACGTCCAGCGACTGGCGGGCTCGACGCTGTCCGCCTTCAATGTTTTCAAATCAATGCGATCGACCCCGAGCCCTTCCTTGCTGCGCGCCACGTGGCTGATCGCTAGACCGACCTCGGGCACATATTCGCGCGCCATGAGGACTGAACCGTCCTCGCCGGGCAGCCAGTCAAGGATCGAGCCATCGGTTTGACGCAATCCGCCATCATAGGAACTCCGGCGCTGGCCGAGCGGTTTCAGTCCAGTGCCGCTGATGCCCATCGTAACGAGCCGTCCGAACTCAACAATCTGCCCGCTCATGTCGACGTTCCCGCCATAGCGGCAGACTAGCTGCGTATCGCTGGCGAACTGACACCAATGCAACGATTCCGGGTTGCCCGGAGACCCGACTGCAGTCGTCGAGGCGCCGGTCTTCAGGTCGAAAACCTTGGCATAGGTCGTCCGCCCCGGCCCCGCCACCAGCATCACGACCTTATCGCCGGAAGGTGAGATCGCCATCTGCTCGGCGGACGGCCGGGCGCCAAATGCTTTCGCATCGTCGGCAAGCGGCGCTGCCGACAGGCTGCTAGTCGCCATCAGCGCGACCAGCGCTCCACCAAATTGATTGGGCAACATCTTATTTCCTAAAAGCTAATGGCCGATCGTCCGGTCGAGCAACGCACCCATCTTGGTCAGCATCTCGATCCTGGCATTGCTGTCGTCGAGATAATGGTCGAGCCCCTTATAGCTCAGGAACTCGACTGGCTTGCCGGCAGCAGTCAGCGCACTCGCCATTCGCTGGCTGTGCTCAATGCCCACATTAACGTCGAGATCGCCGTGGACTAGGAGCACGGGCGCCTTGATCGCCGCCGCATTGCGCGCAGGCGACCCGGCGCGGACGTTTTCTCCCGACCCGATCATTTGCTTCACCAGTTCGGAGTTGGTGAAATCTTCGGCCCGGCGCTTCTTCAGTTCGAGATCAGTCACCGGCGCAATTGCGACCACCGCCTTGTAGAGATCGGGATCAATCGTCGCTGACAGGAGCGCTGCATAGCCACCGTAGGACCAGCCGACGATTGCCACCCGATCCTTTGCTGCCACTCCGGAATCGACCAAATAGCGCGCCGAGTCTGCAATGTCCGACATTGCCGTTTGCCAATTGCGATAAGCGTTCACATTCTGGAAGTCGTCGCCATAGCCGGACGAGCCGCGATAGTTCGGCTGGATCACGACATAGCCTCGTGCCGCCAAGAACTGCGAGAGCCAGTCAAAACCCCATTCGTCGCGGGCGCTGGGGCCGCCGTGGGGAAGCACGATTGCCGGCATATTTTTGCCGCTGCTGCCTGCTGGAATTGTAATGTAGGCCGGAATGGTCGTCCCGTCCCGAGACTTGTAGGTTACTGCCTTGACCGGACTCAGCGTCTTGCCTTTGAGCGCCGGCCTGACGTCGGCCAGGTCCGCCATTTCATGCGTCTTACGGTCGAGAAAATAATAGGTGCCGGGATTGGTGTCGGACCCGGCAAATATGAGCAAATCATTGGCGTCGGCGCTCGCGCCGGCAAAATTGATCAACGGCGATGCCGGAAGGGAACGTCCGAGAGACTGGGCGAGCCCACCGAATTCGCGGTCGAAATAGACCGTGCGCGCTCTATCGTCGGTATAAGTGTAAGCGATGACCTTCTGGCCCCGTCCGAACCGCTTTACGCTGTTAATGTCGACGGCATCATTCTTGCTGACGAGAGTGGTTGTTCCGGTTCCGTCGAGCGCCATTCGATAGAGCGCGTCGCGTCCGTTCAGTTTCTGCAAGAGAAACAAGGAGTTGCTGTCCGCTTCGATTGCCAGCGGATAGATGCCGCTGTTGTCGCGGGAATTATATTGGCCAAGCGATTTCCAGTCGTTCGATCCTGGAACGCGATAAGAATAGCTGATCACGCCCGTCAGGGTGCCATCATCTTCCGCCTCGTCGCGAATCCGCAACCGGACATTGCCGCGGCCGTCGGTCATAAAGCCGGTCGTGAGGCGATCAGGAGCCTCGACGGTGCTGCTTTCCAGGCTTTGCAAGTCGATCCGGTCGACACCCAGGCCCTTGGACTTACGGATCATCCTGGTTCCGGTCTTGCCAATTTCCGGAATATATTCGCGCGCCATCAGCACCGCGCCGCTGCCGCTCGTTAGCCAATCGAGAATATCGCCATCGTTCTGGCGAAGGCCATTGTCGTAGAAGCTTTTCTCCTGGCCAAGCAGCTTCAGGCCCTTGCCGTCGGTTCCGACCCGCACCAGCCGACTGAATCCGACTAGCAGTCCATCAACGTCGAGGTTGCCGCCATATTGGCAGATGAGCTGGGTATCGGTTCCAAACTCGCACCAGCGCAATGTTTCGGGCTTGCCGGGCGAAGAGACTACAACGGATTCAGCGCCGGTACGAAGATCGAAAACCTTTGCGGTGGTTTGGCTGCCTGGCCCGGCAACAAGCATCACCACCTTGTCCCCGGATGGCGAGATTGCGACCTGTTCGGCCGCCGGCCGCGTTCCGAACGCCTT
>NZ_JAHFPY010000077.1 GCF_023266535.1 Sphingomonas sp.
CTCACCAACTCCAGCGCCGATACATTTGCGTTCGGCAATCCGTATCGCGTTCGCGCCATACCGCAGCACACGCCGATCAAGCCGCTGACCGTTGGCGTCACCCTGGGCCGGAAGTTTTGAGCGGCCGATGGAGCTGCAACGCGACTGCAGTTTCCAATTTTGGGACAAGTCGGGAAGTAAGTACTTGGCCCTTCGCGTAAATTGAAACATAGTTAACTGTTTGTAAACGAGTCGAAGTGGGGGCGACTCGAGCTGCGCGTCTGGACAACGCGCCTGTAACTTTGGGGGACGGACAAATGGCTACGCAAACTACGGGCGGCGGCTCGACCACGTCGTTTACCAACACGCCGCAGGCGAAAGACGACAATTACGCCTTTCTTGAAGATCTGCTTCGCAGCAATTCGACCCTCTACAATACCGCCACCAACACCATCTTGCTGGATGTCATGTCGAACGACCTTGGCGGCAACGCCAAGTCATTGTTTTCGGTCGAGGACGGTGACGGCAATCCAATCACCGCCGATTTCGACCTTCTCGCCAAGGACGTGAACGCTGCCGGGGTGTCAGCCTGGGAACGGACACTTGGCGGCAACTGGGTTCGCATCAACAATGGCAAGATTGAATACCGGATCGATAATGGCTCGGGCGACCCCGAGCAGGCGCTCGACGTCAATTCGCTGAACGCCGGGCAAATTTTCTCCGACCAGTTCGTCTACGCCATCCGCCTCGGCAACGGCACGCTCAGCGAAGCCACGGTCAAGATCAACATCACCGGCGCCAACGACCAGGCATCGATTGCCGTATTTGGTGCCAGCGACAATTGCGTGATCGAAGCCGGTGGCGCGGCCAACACCATTGCCGGCGATCCCAGCGCCGGCGGCACGCTGAAGGTGACGGACGCCGACGCTGGCCAAGACAAGTTCCAGCCTCCCGCGGCGTCCGCGCTCAACGGCACCTATGGCAGCTTCAACTTCGATTCCAACACAGGCGTCTGGACCTACACGCTCGATAATGGCCGGCCAGCAACCGAGGCCTTGGCCCAGGGCCAGTCGAAGACCGAGTCCCTGGTTGTCACGTCACTTGATGGCACTGCCAGCTACACCATCAATGTAACCGTCAAGGGCACCAACGATGGTCCGGTGGCTTATGCGGACACCGGCAGTGCCGGCGAGAATGAGACCAAGGCGTTCGATGTGGTGGCCAACGACACCGACGTCGACGACGGCCATGTCCTCTCTCTGTTCTCGATCGACGGGGTGACGGTCGACGGCGGCGCGGCGAGCCTGGCCGAGGCCGGGGCGTTCTCGATCGTCGGGGGTGAGGTCCAGTTCACGCCGGGCAGTGCGTTCGACCATCTGGCTGAGGGTGCCACGGCGACGGTGGTGGTCAGCTACACGGTCCATGACGAGTGGGGGGCGGCCTCGTCCTCGAGCCTGACCCTGACCGTGACCGGCACCAACGATGGTCCGACGCTGGCGCCGGTAACTTCGGGGTCAATTTCCGAGATCGACCAGTCATCCGCAACCAGCTCGTCCGGCCTGTCGGGAACGCTGGTGGGTGCCGACGTCGACGTCGAAACGCTTACCTACGGGGTCGTCGGAGGGACGGTTTCGGCCGGTGTCTCAACGCTGGTCAATGCGTACGGCACGCTGACGGTCAACACGTCGACAGGCGCCTATCTGTTCACGCCCAATGCGGCGGCGATCGAGGCGCTAGACAGCGGCGAGAACCCGGTGCTCAACTTCACCATGACGGTGAGCGATGGGGACGGCCCGACCGTCAACCAGACCTACACGGTCAACCTCACCGGCGCCGACGATGCGCCGACGCTGGCGGTGGTGACGTCGGGATCGATCGCCGAGATTGACCAGTCATCCGCAACCAGCTCGTCCGGCCTGTCGGGAACGCTGATTGGCAGCGATGTCGACGTCGAGACTCTGACGTACGGCGTCCAGGGTGGCACGGTCGCCGCCGGCTTCTCCACGCTGACGGGAACCTACGGCACGCTGTCCGTCAATGTCGCGACCGGCGCCTATCAGTTCACGCCTGATGCGGCGGCGATCGAAGGGCTCGATGTGGGCGAGAATCCGGTGCTCAGCTTCACCATGACGGTGAGCGACGGTGATGCTCCGCTGGGGACGCAGAGCTACACCATCAACCTGACGGGCGCGGACGACACACCGACCCTGGCGCCGGTCGCGTCTGGCTCGATCGCGGAAGTGCCGAACAGCACGTCGACGACCACAAGCGGGCTGTCGGGAACGCTCGTCGGCAGTGACGTCGACGTCGAGACGCTAACTTATGGGATCAGCGGCGGGACTGTCGCGGCCGGCTTCTCCACGTTGGCGGGGACCTACGGCACGCTGTCCGTAAATATCTCGACGGGTGCCTATACCTACACGCCCAACTCGCCGGCGATCGAAGCACTAAACGCGGGGCAGAATCCGTCGGATGTGTTCACCATGACGGTGAGCGACGGCGACGCGCCGCTTGGGACGCAGACCTATACGGTGAATATCACGGGGGCGGATGACAACGTCGGGCCAACCGCAAACAACGATGCTTGGGTTCTCTCAGATTCAACGCTTTTGCCGGCGAATACGATCACGCCGGCGTGGTTCCTCAACAACGACACCGATCCGGATAGTCCAACGCTGTTCGTAACGGCCGTGGCTGGCCTGCCCGCCGGTATGGTCGCGAACTTCGACGGCAGCGGACATCTGACGAGCATCACCGGGACAACGCCGGCGGCGGGGTCGTACACGCTGAATTATACCGTCTCAGATGGCTCCAATACGTCGACAGCCTCGGTGACGATGACGGTTTTGGATACCACAAACTCTGGAACCGATAACTTCACGCTCGACGGAAACGACTTCTCCTACGTCGATCTGCTGTCCGGCGCTGACATTATCAATGGCGACGTCATTCTGACCGGGAATGCAGGAAAGGACATCTTTGTCGGCAGCAATGGCAACGACCAACTGAACGGCGGTGCGGGAGACGACCAGCTATTCGGCGGTGGCAACGATGACACGCTGAACGGCGGCACGGGCAACGACATTCTCGACGGAGGAAACAACGTCGACACGCTCAACGGCGGTGCCGGAAACGATACGCTGACCGGCGGCGGAGGCAACGATACCTTTGTGCTCGACAGTTCCGCGGCAGCCGACATCGACACGATAACCGACTATTCTTCAGGTGATACGATCGACATCAGGACGCTGTTGAGCGTTCCAACAGGCACCAACGTTATCACGGGGGGCTTCCTTCGTGTCACGACAACGGGCTTGATTCAGATCGACACCAACGGTGCTGCTGTTGGCGGCCAGGTCTGGACCACGGTTGGCAACGTCAACACGGGCGCTGGCCCCTACGCAATTACGTACCTGCTTAATGGCGTGGCGACGACCGTAAGTGTCACAGCATCCGCGCCCCCCATCGCGCTCGATCTCGACGGCGACGGGCAGGTCAGCTTCCTCGCTGCCGATGCCGGAGCGCACTTCGATTATGGTGGCGGCACGGTGGCGACGGCCTGGGTCGCGGCCAATGACGGCATATTGGTGCGCGACGCCAATGGCGACGGGCAAATCAGCTCCGACGAGATTGTGTTCGCGACCAGCGGCAGCGACCTCGAGGGTCTGGCGCGTTATGACAGCAATGGCGACGGCCAGCTGTCAGCGGCGGATGCGGATTTCGCGCAGTTCGGTGTCTGGCAGGATGCCGATGGCGACGGCCAGGTCGATGCCGGCGAGCTGCAGTCGCTGACCGCGCACAGCATCGCCAGCATCTCGCTCTCCAGCGATGGCGTCGGCTATTCGGCGGCGGGCGGCGATGTGCAGGTGGTCGGCACCGGCAGTTTCACGCGGACCGACGGCTCGACCGGCGTGCTGGCCGACGCCGTGTTCGCGACCGGCGCTCGCGTCGAGCAAGACGCGCGCCTGGTCGGTGTGTCCGACAATAACGCGGTGCTGTTCGCCGCGGTCGCCGCGGCGGGGGTTGCCGCTTCGGCGGCTGCCGCGGCGCAAACCGACGGCGACGAAGTCCATGGCGAGACCCAGGTCGAATCCGGCCAGCCTGCGGCAGTTGCTCATGTCGACGCGGCGGCGGTGCCCGCTCCGGATGCAGCCCAGCTTCTGGTGGCGACCGGCGAGGCGGCGCAGCAGTCTGCGTCCGATCATGATGGCGGCCATGGCGCCGGTGAACCGGTCGAGACCAACCATTCGCTTACCGGATCGGAAATGGCGGTGGCGGTCGAACCCGACGCGCTGCCGCAAGGGTCCGAATCAAATGCTGGCGGACCTTTGCTCGCGGCGCCGGCCATGGTCGCGCTGCCTGCAGCGGAGGTTTTGGCCGCGGCGCTGGCTGATGATGGTCATGGCCAGGGCGTCGATGCAAAGGTTGTCAGCCTCGTCGCGGAGGCGCTGAGCGACGGTAGCCACGGGCAGGCGATCGACGCCTTGCTCGATGCCGCACTGCCGGCGAGCGCAAGCATGGCGCAATCGTTCGCCGGGGCGGGCGTTGACCATTTCGCGATGGCGCCGGCATTCGGCGACTTCTCCATCGATCATATCTTGATGGGGCATGTTGGATTGATCCACGCGGACGCCTTGCCGGTGGTCTAGTCGGGGTCACCTGCCGGCCCCGCGCGGCTGCTTGACTCTTTTCGAACCGAAGCGCACCTGAGAACAAATCAGGAACAAATGATGCGCGAGTCGGTTGATTCTCTTGCCGTGATCAGGCGAAATCTGGCCTCGATTGCCGGGGGCAGGCTGCTGTCCGCCGACCGGCGGGTGACGACCGGGCATATGGCGCTCGACGCCGCGCTGGACGGCGGTTTGGCGCGCGGCCGGGTGCATGAGTTGTTCGCTGCAGAGCCCGCGGACGGACCGAGCGCGGCCGGCTTCGCGGCGATGCTGGCGCTGAGGGCGGCCGGCCGGCCGGCACCGATCTTCTGGCTGCGCAGCGACAAGGCCGAACGGCATGGCGGTTCCATCTATGCTCCCGGCCTGATTGCCCTGGGCGGCGAGCCGGACGCGCTGGTGTTGGGGATCGCTCCGGACACCAAGGGGCTGCTCAAAACCGCGGCCGATGCGGCGCGCTGCCCCGGCCTCAAGGCGCTGGTGGTCGAATGCTGGGGCAAATGCCCCGAGCTCGACCTTACCGCCAGCCGCCGGCTGGCGCTGGCCGCCGAGCAATCGGGCGTGACGCTGCTGCTGCTCAGGCTGGAGGCGGAGCCCTTGCCCAGCGCGGCCGACACGCGCTGGTCGGTCGGTGCGGCACCGTCGCTTGCCCTGGAGGCCAATGCGCCCGGGCCGCCGATATTCGAAATCGAATTGCTGCGCCGTCGCGCCGGGCCTTCGGGCATGCGCTGGCGCCTGGAGTGGGATCGTGACCAAATCATCTTCCGCGAGCCGGCGCATATTGGCGCTGTGGTTTCCCTTCCTGCCGGCCGACCGGCTGCGGCGTCAGCCGAATTGCGGCTTAGCGCCTGAGGTTCCGCTTACCTTCACCCGCAAGGTGAAAGGCGCGCTGCGCCTGGCGGCGGTCGACCAGGCGGCGCGCTCGCAGGGGCTGGAACAGGGCATGGCGCTGGCCGATGCCCGGGCGCGGGTGCCGCTGCTGGAAGCGGTCGAACATGACGAGGCGGTCGACCGGGCGTGGCTCGAACGACTGGCCGATGGCTGCATTCGCTACACGCCGATGGTCGCGCTGGATCCGCCTGACGGGCTGATCCTCGATGTCACCGGCTGTACGCATCTGCTCGGCGGGGAACGCGGGCTGGCGGCCGATGTCGAGGCGCGCATGGCCGCGCTTCGAATGACGATCCGGCTGGCCTTCGCCGATACGCCCAGGGCGGCCCATGCCCTGGTTCGATACCAGGCCGTGCCCGCCAGGGACGAAGCGGCGGCGGTCCGGCGATTGCCGGTGGCGGCGCTGGAGCTGGCGCCGGAGGCAAGCAAAGGGCTGCTTCGCGCCGGGCTCAAGACGGTCGGCGAACTGGCCAGGCGGCCGATGAGCGCCATCGCCGCCCGCTTTGGGAGCGAGGCGGTCACCGCGCTCCGCGAAATGCTGGGGGAGGCCGCCAGGCCGATCGAGCCGCGCATCGCCGTCAGCCCGATCCTTGCCGAGCGGCGCTTCGCCGAGCCGGTGGCGCGGACCGATTATGCGATTGCCGTGCTGGGCGAACTGGCCGCCGACGCCGCCTGGCAGCTGGAACAGAGGCACGAAGGCGGACGGCGGTTCGAGGCCTTTTTCTTCCGCAGCGACGGACTGGTCCGCCCGCTCATGATCGAGACCAGCCAGCCGAGCCGCGATCCGGCGCTGATCATCCGGCTGATGAACGAACGGATCGAGGGGCTAAGCGATCCGATCGATCCCGGCTTCGGTTTCGACCTCATCCGCCTGGCCGTCCCGGTCACCGAGCCGCTGGCGGTCACGCAGCTAGGCCTGGAGGGCGGCGCGGCGAAGGAAGCCCAGGTCGCGGCTCTGATCGACCAGCTCAGCACCCGCCTGGGGCGCGGCCGGGTCCAGCGCTTCACTGCCCGCGACACTCATATTCCCGAACAGATGCAGCTCGCCTTGCCAGCGGTCGAGCTCGGGGAGCCCAGTGCTTCCTGGCCCAAGCCGGCGCCGGGCGAGCCGCCGCTCCGCCCGCTCCATTTGTTCGACCCGCCGCAACCGATCGAGGTCACGGCCCTTGTCCCCGACGGCCCGCCGCGCCGCTTCCGCTGGCGCCGCAAGGATCACTTCATCAAGCGGTTCGAGGGGCCGGAGCGGATCGCGTCCGAATGGTGGAAGCGCAAGGACGGCGCAGTCGATAAGGCCGGCCTGACCCGCGACTATTATCGCATTGAGGATGCGCGCGGCCGCCGCTTCTGGGTCTTCCGCCACGGCCTGTTCGACGAGAAGCCGCGGCCCCAATGGTATCTCCATGGGCTGTTTGCATGAGGCCCCTCCACCATGCTGCGCATGGTCCCCCTCCCCGAGCAAAGCTCAGGGAGGAATTTGCCGAGCTCGTTGCCGCGACCAATTACAGCTTCCTGCGTGGCGCCTCGCACCCGTCTGACATGGTCGGCCGGGCACTGGAGCTGGGCATGGCCGGGATCGGCATTGCCGACCGCAACAGCGTTGCCGGCGTGGTCCGCGCCTGGTCCGCGCTCAATGATAGTTGCGAAGAGCTTGGCGTAGATCCCAAGGGCATCGACTTCCGGCTGATTGTCGGCGCGCGGCTGATATTCACCGACGCGACCCCGGAAATTATCGCCTATCCGGCGACGCGCCGGGGCTGGGGCCGGCTGACCCGGCTGCTGACCATCGGCAACCGGCGCGCGGAGAAGGGCGACTGCATCCTCCATTTCGCCGACCTTCTCGCTCATGCCGAGGATCTGTTGCTGATTGTCATGGCCGAAGAAGCCCACGAATTCCTGTTGCGCCGCCTGGCCGACACGCGTCCCGGATCGGTGTGGCTGGGGGCGTCGATGCCGCATCAGGGCAGCGACCGCCGCCGGCTGGCGAGACTCAATCGGATCGCGGAGCGGACGCAAGTGCCGCTGCTGGCGACCAACGATGCGCTTTATGCCTCGCCCGACGACCGGCCGTTGCACGATGTGGTGACCTGCATTCGCGAAGGCGTGACGATCCAGTCCGCCGGACGCCTGCTCGCGGCCAACGCCGAACGGCATTTGAAATCGCCGGAGGAAATGGCGCGGCTGTTCCGCGATTGCCCGGAAGCGGTTGAGGAAAGCATGCGCTTCCTCTCCCGCATCCACTTCAGGCTCGACGAGCTGCGTTACGAATATCCGCACGAGCCGGTGCCCGACGACTGGACCCCGCAAAACTGGCTCGAGCATCTGGTGATGAGCGAAGCCAACCGTCGCTTCCCCGGCGGCCTGCCGCCCAAATGGCAAAAGGTGCTGGACGAGGAATTCGGCCTGATCCGCAAATGCCAGTACGCCAATTATTTCCTCACGGTTCACGACATCGTGCGTTTTGCCCGCGCGCAGGACCCGCCGATCCTCTGCCAGGGCCGTGGCTCTGCCGCCAATTCGCTGGTCTGCTATCTGCTCGGCATCACGCCGATCGACCCGGTCGAGAATAATCTCCTGTTCACCCGCTTCCTGTCCGAGGAGCGCCGCGAGCCGCCCGATATCGACGTCGATTTCGAGCATGAGCGGCGCGAGGAAGTGATGCAATATGTCTATCAGCGCTACGGCCGCGAGCGCGCCGGCATTGCCGCGACCGTCATCCATTACCGTTCGCGCAGCACGGTGCGTGAGGCCGGCAAGGCGCTCGGCCTGTCGGAAGATGTCACTGCCCGCCTTGCCGGGACCATCTGGGGCAGCTTCGAAAATGATTTGGAGGAAGATCGCTATGGCGAGGCCGGGCTGGCGCTCGCCAATCCGGAAATTGCGCGGCTGAAGGCGGTCGTCGACCGGCTGATCCAATTTCCTCGGCATTTGTCGCAGCATGTCGGCGGCTATGTGCTGACCGAAGGGCGACTCGACGAGATCGTCCCGATCCACAATGCGGCGATGAAGGATCGCACCTTCATCGAATGGGACAAGGACGACATCGACGCGCTCGGCCTGATGAAGGTCGATGTGCTGGCGCTCGGCATGCTGACCTGTATCCGCAAGAGCTTCGACCTGATGCGGCTGCACGGGCTTGGCGACTGGCAACTCGATACTGTCCCGCCCGAAGATCCGGCGGTCTACGACATGCTCTGCCAGGGCGACAGCATCGGTGTGTTCCAGGTCGAAAGCCGCGCGCAGATCAACATGCTGCCGAGGCTGAAACCGCGCTGCTTCTATGATCTGGTGATCGAGGTCGCGCTGGTTCGCCCTGGGCCGATCGAAGGCGACATGGTCCACCCTTATCTCCGCCGCCGCAACGGCGAGGAGAAGGCCGAGCTTCCTTCACCCGGCCTGCCGCACCCGCCGGGCGAACTGCAGGAAGTGCTTGGCCGGACGTTCGGCGTGCCCTTGTTCCAGGAACAGGCGATGAAGATCGCCATCGTCGCCGCAGGTTTCACGCCTGATGAGGCCAATGGCCTCCGCCGCGCCATGGCCACCTTCCGCAATGTCGGCACCATCCATCGCTATGAAGCGAAGATGGTCGAGGGGATGGTCCGCCGCGGCTACCAGCGCGACTTTGCGGAGCGCTGCTACAACCAGATCAAGGGCTTCGGCAGCTATGGCTTTCCCGAAAGCCATGCGCAGGCGTTTGCCAAGCTGGTTTACGTCTCGGCCTGGCTGAAATGCCATCATCCGGCGGTGTTCACCTGCGCGCTTTTGAACTCGCAACCGATGGGTTTCTACGCACCGGCCCAGCTGGTCCGCGATGCACGCGAGCATGGGGTCAAGGTGCTTCCCCCCGACATCAACGCCAGTGAATATGACAATCTGATCGAGCGCCAGGAGGATGGCGGCCACGCCATCCGGCTCGGCTTCCGCCAGGTCGACGGTTTCCGCAAGGAATGGGCGGAGAAGCTGGTCTCGGCGCGGGGCGGCGGCTTCACCCAGGTCGAGCAACTAACCCAGCGCGCCGGGCTGCCGTCGCGGGCGCTGCATTTGCTGGCCGATGCCGATGCCTTCGCTTCGATCGCCCTCAACCGGCGCGACGCTTTATGGGAAGCGCGCCGTACGCCGCAGGGCGTGCTGCCCTTGTTCGCTCATGCCGAGGCGGCCGAGCTGGGCGAGGAAGCGGATGCCGCGCTTCCGGCGATGCCGCTGCCGGAAGAAGTGGTGACCGACTACCAGGTCACCCGCCTGTCGCTGAAGGGCCATCCGATGCAGTTCCTGCGCGCGACCTTCGAACGCGAAAGCGTGCTCAACTGCGCCAATACGTCGAAGGCACGGAACGGACGGATCGTGCGGGTCGCCGGAGTCGTGCTGATCCGCCAGCGGCCGGGCAAGGGCAATGCCCTGTTCCTCACGCTGGAGGACGAGAGCGGGATCACCAACGTGCTGCTATGGGCGCGCGATTTCGAACGCTACCGGCGCGAGGTGATGGCCGCCCGGCTGATGGAGGTCGAAGGCGAAATCCAGCGCAGCAAGGAAGGTGTGATGCACCTCATCGCCCGGCGCGTGTTTGACCGCAGTGGATTGCTGGGGAGGCTTACAGATGGAGAGCTGCCATCGGAGCCCCAGAGGCATGCCCACCCTCGCAACGTCCGAATTCTACCCGCTTCCCGAGACTTCCATTAGCAGTTCACCGGCGAAGGCCGGGGCCCAGTCCGCTGCCGAAGGCAGCGCCTGCGGCGCTGGTCTGGGCCCCGGCCTTCGCAGGAGAACTATAAAGCTTCGACAATCGTCACATTGGCGATGCCGCCGCCCTCGCACATCGTCTGCAGCCCGTACTTCTTGCCGCGCGCGCGAAGCGCATGGACCAGCGTCGCCATCAACTTTGTGCCGCTGGCGCCAAGCGGATGGCCAAGTGCGATAGCGCCGCCATTGACGTTGAGCCTGCCCGGATCCGCATCGAGCTCATTCAGCCAGGCGAGCGGCACCGGAGCGAACGCTTCATTGACCTCGTAAAGGTCGATTTCATTGAGCTTGCGGCCGGACCGTTCCAGCGCCCGGCGCGTCGCCGGGATCGGCTCCTGCAGCATGATCACCGGATCGCCTGCGGTGACGGTCAGATTGTCGATCCGCGCGAGCGGGGTCAGTCCGTGCCGCTTTAGCGCAGCTTCCGAAACCACCAGCACGCCCGACGCACCGTCGCACACCTGGCTGGCATTGCCGGCGGTGATCATGCCGTCCGGCGCGACGGTCTTGAGCTCGCCCAGCGCCTCCAGGCTGGCGTCGGCGCGAATACCTTCGTCGCGGTCGTGGCGGCGCGCCTTGCCCTCCTTGTCGAGCCCTTCGACGATGACGATTTCGCGTTCGAAGGCTTCATTATCTGCCGCCGCCGCTGCCTTGCGGTGGCTGGAAAGGGCAAATTGATCGAGCTCCGTGCGCGTGAAGCCATAGATTTGCGCCATCATCTCGGCGCCGGTGAACTGGCTGAACTGGTCGACGCCATAGCGGCCTTTGATCGATTGCGGCCAAGGGCCGATACCGATGCCGGCCTGCATCGGCAGGATTACCGGAGTCCCCATCGGCACCCGCGTCATGCTCTCGACCCCGGCGGCGATCACCACATCCTGGGTCCCGCTCATCACTGCCTGGGCGGCAAAATGCAGTGCCTGTTGCGAAGACCCGCACTGCCGGTCGATGCTGACCGCGGGAACGCTGTCGGGAAGGTCCGATGCCAGCACCATGTTGCGGCCAATGTGAAAGCTTTGCTCGCCGACCTGGCTGACGCAGCCGGCGATGACATCTTCGATCGCTGCCGGGTCGATCCCGCTGCGGACTACCAATGCATCGAGCACCGCCGCGCCGAGGTCGGCCGGGTGCCATTCGCGTAGTGCCCCGCCACGCCGGCCACCGGCGGTTCGCAGTGCCTCGACGATATAGGCCTCGGCCATCAGCTTCCCCTTGTCTCCGTCGACCAGGCAAGCACGAACCTGCCCTCGCTGGTCAAACTCCTCGCTGTCCCGCTGTCAATCAGCGCGCATTCCCCGGGCTTAAGCTCCCCTACGGGCGCATCGATCGGCAGCAGCTGCACGTCGCGGATCAGCAACGGCAGCTCGGGTGCAGCGCCGGCGCACCAGGCGACACCGAAATGCGGCCCGCCGACCAGGACACGGCTCTGCTCGCCGACATGGGTGTCGAGCGCATGATGGTGCGGCATGGCTCGAACCACGTCCACAGCTTCTTCAGGATGCAGTTTCCGTGGCCGTCCATAATCATAGAGCCGATAGGTGAGGTCGATAGCCTGCTGGATTTCCAGCACGGTCAGCCCCGGCCCGATGGCGTGAATGGTGCCGGCCGGATTGTAGATGAAGTCGCCCGCCCTGGGCCGCCGCCAGTCGATCAGGTCAACGATCGAGCCATCGCGCGCTGCCGCCATCACTTCGTCGGGCGATAGGTCGCGGACCGTCCCGATGCCCAATTCGGCGTCCTTGTCGGCGTCGAGGATAATCCAGCACTCGTCCTTGCCGCGTGCATGTCCGCGCTCATGTGCCGCGATGTCGTCCGGGTGGACCTGGACCGACAGTCGCTCGGTCGTGAACAGATATTTGACCATCACGTCGAGCGGCCGGTCCGCCGGCGGCTCGAACCAGATTTCGCCGACCTGCCGCTTGGGGTCGACATGGAAGCGTGGATCGATGCCCTTCCGGCCCCATGGCTTGTCGACGATGCGGGTGGCGAGCCGTTGCACTATCGGCTCATCGCCGTGCCGCCCGGCTTTGGCAAGCGGCGCGGCTTGCGCTAGGGCGGCGA
>NZ_JAHFPY010000007.1 GCF_023266535.1 Sphingomonas sp.
GAGATCGAGCTTTTTTGAATCGTCGATTCCGCGCGGGAATTTGTCGCGGTCGAGCACGACGGCGGCGGCGACCACCGGTCCCGCGAGCGGCGCGCACCCAGCCTCGTCAACGCCGGCCAGCGGCTGCGGAAAGGGAAGTTCGAGCTTGAAACAGGGACGTTTCACGGCTGCCGACGATATTGGGCGCGATGACTAACCGGAAGTGGCCAAAGGAAATTTCTGTGGATCGATCCTCCCCGGAACGGGGAGGGGGACCATGCGAAGCATGGTGGAGGGGCCAAGACGCATTGCCGACCCCTCCGTCAGCCCTACGTGCTGCCACCTCCCCGTTCCGGGGAGGAACTTTCCATCCGCCAGGGCGGGAAGCGGCGGGCCTCACCGGCGCGGTAGAGGAAGATGGTGTTGCCCGATGGATCGCGGAGGCGCGCCTCGCGCCAGTCCCAGGGCTGGTTGCGCGGACCATGCTCGAACGGGATGCCCGAGCGCGCCAGCCGCTCGACCCGTTCGTCGAGATCATCGCATTCGAAATAGACCGCGACCGTTTCGCCAATCTCGGCCTCGGGATCGCACTGGACCGAGAAGGTCGCCGCGCCAGCCTCAAACCGCGCGTAGTTGTTCTCGGGGCTGTCGACGATCTGCTTGAGGCCGAGCCGGCGGTAGAAATCGACCATCTTGTCATAGT
Organism: Sphingomonas sp.; assembly: GCF_023266535.1. Classification (GTDB taxonomy): domain Bacteria; phylum Pseudomonadota; class Alphaproteobacteria; order Sphingomonadales; family Sphingomonadaceae; genus Sphingomicrobium. Next base: position 683 of record NZ_JAHFPY010000007.1, read on the forward strand.
CTTTGCCGGTCACGGTGACCTGGTTGAGCCGGAGGCCCAGCCCTGTGTCGAGCCGCACCGCCTGGTGACCAAGCGGGCCATGCCCCTTCCCCAGCCCGGGCGCCTCGTGCAGTGCCATGCGGACGAACAGCCGCCCACGCTCGACCGACTGGACCAGGCCGAGACCGGCACCGAGGTAGAAGGCAATCGCGCTGGCCAGCGTGCAGCCGGTGCCATGGGTCGAGGTCGTCTCGATCCGCGTTCCCTGCCAGCTGGTCATATTGTCTTCTTCGATCAGCGCATCCGCGAGTGCGTCGCCTTCCTCATGGCCACCCTTGATCAGCACCGCCGAGCGATGGCGCGACACCAGGTCGAGCGCCGCCGCAACCTCGTCATCCTGTCCGGTCAAGCGGCGAAGCTCGGGCAGGTTGGGCGTGGTGATGGTGGCAACGTCCATCAGCTTGCCGAAGGCAGCGACGGTCGCGTCATCGGCCAATGTCGCGCCGCTGGTCGCGACCATGACCGGATCGAACACCACCGGCACGCCGCCGAGCTTCTCCAGCCGTTCGGCGATGTGCATTGCAGTGAAGGGCGATCCGATCATGCCGATCTTGACCGCGTCGACTCCGATATCGTCGATCACCGCGTCGATTTGCGACAGCACGATTTCGGTCGGTATCGTGTGAACCGCGGTAACGCCCTGCGTATTCTGGGCGGTGACGGCGGTGACCGCGGTCATCGCATGGCCGCCGAGCATGGTGACGGTCTTGATATCGGCCTGAATCCCCGCTCCGCCGCCGGAGTCGGAACCGGCGATAATCAGGATTCGCGGTGTTTTGGGCGTCATGATTCGGCCAATAGGCTCAATTCGTTAAGCAGCAGCAACCGCCTCGCAGATGCGGTCGACCAGCCGTTCGACCATCGCCGGATCGTCGCCCTCGGCCATGACGCGGATCAGCGGCTCGGTCCCGGACTTGCGGATGACCAGCCTTCCGCGCCCGCCGAGCTCGCTTTCCGCACCGGCAATGACCGATTTGACGCTATCCTGATCGAGCGGCGCACCGCCGTTGAAACGCACGTTCTTCAAAAGCTGCGGCACCGGTTCGAACACGTGCAGCAACTCGCTTGCCGGCCGGCCCTGCTCGACGATCGCCGCCAAGATTTGTAGCCCGGCGACCAGCCCGTCGCCGGTGGTGGCGTGATCGCTCAGGATGATGTGGCCCGATTGCTCGCCGCCGACATTGCGGCCCATGTCGCGCATCGCTTCCAGCACATAGCGGTCGCCGACGGCTGTGCGGTGCATGTCGAGGCCATGTTCGCCCAGTTTCCGCTCCAGCCCGAGGTTGGACATCACCGTCGCGACGATCCCTCCGCCGCGCAGCGCCCCGCGTTGCTGCTGCGACAAAGCGATCAGCGCCATCAGCTGGTCGCCATCGACCTTCTGGCCCCGCTCGTCGACCACGATCAACCGGTCGGCGTCACCATCCAGCGCCAGGCCGAGGTCGGCGCCTGCGGCCACCACCGTCTCGCACAGCACGTCCGGCGAGGCCGGGCCGCAGCCGTCATTGATATTGAGGCCGTTGGGCGACGTTCCGAGCGCAATCACCTCCGCGCCCAATTCCCACAGCGCGTCGGGAGCGACCTGGTAGGCGGCGCCATTGGCGCAATCGACCACCACCTTCAGCCCGTCGAGCCGCAAATCATCCGGAAAGGTCGACTTGGCGAAATGGATGTAGCGGCCGCGCGCATCGTCGATCCGCTTGGCCCGGCCGATGTTGGGCGCGTCGATCAGCGTCGCCTCTTTTTCCATCAGCCGCTCGATCTCGAGCTCGGCCTTGTCGCTGAGCTTGTAACCGTCCGGTCCGAACAGCTTGATGCCATTGTCGGCAAACGGATTGTGGCTGGCGGAGATCATTACGCCCAAATCGGCGCGCAACTCCTTGGTCAGCATCGCCACCGCCGGGGTCGGCATCGGCCCCAGCAGGACCACGTCCATCCCCACCGAGGTGAAGCCAGCAACCATCGCCGATTCCATCATGTAGCCGGACAGCCGCGTGTCCTTGCCGATCACCACCCGGTGGCGATGGTCGCCGCGCAGGAAGTAGGCGCCCGCCGCCTGGCCGACCTTCATCGCGATGTCGGCGGTCATCGGGCTGACGTTGGTCCGCCCGCGAATCCCGTCGGTGCCGAAATATTTCCGTCCCATGACCGCGCTGTAGCGCGTTTTTGTCGGGCCCCTCTAGCCGAAAAAGGCCCAGACGCCGACCGGCGGATTATGGACCCAGGTCGCTCCCAACCAGACTAGCGTGCCCAGCACCAGCGCGAAGGCGTCGGCCGACTTCAGACCCTTGCCGTAGGGCACAAAGCTGGTTTTGGCCTTCCACCCGGCCCACAGGTCGCCGAGCAGCATTTCCTTCTTTTTGTCCTGCTGGGCAGCGCCGACCAAAGCCAGAAAGGCGAGCGCGAAGCCCAGCACCAGGCTGGCCTCGGTCGGATTGACGATGGCGTGAACCAATGCCCACAGCGTGAAGCCCCACATCATCGGGTGGCGGGTGATGGCGTAGACCCCGTTGGGCTCGTCGATCTTGTCGATTTTCTTGCCGGGGCGCGGGAAGGCCGGGTTGCGCCGCAGCGAACCCATGAACAGCACCGATCCCAGCCACATCAGCAGGGTAGCGACGATCCATCCCGCCTCGCCCTCATCCCATAGCGGCATCGGCGCTTCGGCCGAAGCCGCCGGATAGGCCCAGATCATCCAGCCGAAGGTCAGCAGCGAAACGATCGTATAGGCGATCGTGAAACCCGCCTCGCCAAGCGCTTTGACCAGACCTGCCCGCAGCGGGTGCGACATCAGGAAATGGGTCCCGACAAACGCCACCGAGGCGGTGATCAGCATGGTCATTCCGGTCATTTTCGATAGGCCTCCGGCAATGCTTCGCGTTTCAGCGAGCGATAACGGTCGCGCAATTTAGTCTGGTGGTTGTCGAGCGGCTGGCGGACCCCGTCGATCCACACCGCTTCGGGTGCGCTGTTGAGTTCGAGCGGGTCGCCCGACCAAATCACCACATCGCCGCGTCGCCCCGACGCGAGGCTGCCAATCTCCTGCCCCAGCCCGACCGCTTCGGCCGGGCGCGAGCTGATCATCGCGAAGGCTTCATTCCAGCTAACTCCGGCCGCTCCCGGCAGCTTGCCGAGCGCCACCAGATTGCCGGCATATTGCCGCTGGTTGCGCTGAAAGCGCGTGTCATTGTCGTCGATCATCCCGATCGCGACCTTGACCCCCGCAGCGCGCATCCGGCCGATGTTGGATTGGGTCGCGGCCAGCATTTCGAAGCTGGCGGGGAGATCGTTGAGGGCCGAAGCGATGACCCACACGCCGGAGGCGGCAATCTTGTCGGCCACCGTCCAGCCCTCGGTTGCGCCGACCAGTGCGATCTTGAGCCCCGGAAATTCCTGGCGGAGCTCGAGCACGTTCAAAATATCCTTTGCCCGCTCGACATGGACCAGCAGCAATTGCTTGCCCTGGACCACCGGCACCAGCGCGGCGGCGTCGAACCGGGTCAACAGCACATCGTCGCGGCGCGCGCCGTCAACACGTCCTTTAAGGTCGCGTGCTTCCCTGAGCGCATTATGGAACAGCACGAAGGCGGTCGCCCGCGATCCGCCGGCGATCCCGGCCCCGCCTTCGCCCAGCTCGACGAACTGGAACGCCTTGGCGCGCAATACCGCGTCCATGTCGGCGCCGGTGTCGATCACGGCGCCCTGGCCGGCGAAGATATTCTTGCCGGCGACCGGAACCACCACCGCCCGCGTCACCCCGTCCGCGCGACCAACAGCGATCGTCGAGGCCTTGGGATTGATCGCCGGCGTGACGTCGATCGCAGCATTGAACACGCCATTGCCGCTGTCGGTGTCATCCGACCCGTCCGCGCCGAGGTCGACCTCAGCCAGGCCAAGCCGCGAGAAGCCGGCGACGATACCGGGCGTCACATATTTGCCGGTGGCGTCGATCACCTGCGTCCCCGCGGGCAGCTTCATCCGTACATTGCCAGCGGCGACGATCCGGCCGTCGCGGATCACCACCATGCCATTGGGAATCGGGTTCGACCCGTCGCCCAGCACGACCGTGCCGCCGGAAATGGCCAGCGTTTCAGCCGACACCGGCGAGGCAGTTGCCAGCAGAGCGGCGGCAATGAGCGCCCTCATTTCACGTCCCCCTCGCCCGGCTGGCCAAGCTCGAAGTCGCTTACCGGCCTGAGCTTGGGATTTTCGGCGTCGTAGAGCAGCGCGCCGTCGATCCACACCTTGTCGGGCCTGGTGTAGGCGCTGAACGGATCGCCGTTCCACAGCACAACATCGGCCATCTTGCCGACCTTGAGGCTCCCGGTCTGGTCGAAGATGCCGAGCGCCTTGGCCGGGTTGGCCGAAAGCCAGGTCCATGCGGTCGCCTCGCTGATATCGATCCCGGCGCGCTTGCCGGCGGCAATGGCCTTGGCCGCCTCCTGGTTCAGCCGCTGGATGCCGTTGGGATCGTCCGAATGGACGATCGCGCAGGCACCCGCGTTATGGACGAACGCGATATTCTCGTTGATCGCGTCATAACTTTCCATCTTGAAGCCGTACCAGTCGGCCCACATCGCCGAACAAATGCCGTTTTCCTTCAAGAGGTCGGCGATCTTGTAGCTCTCCACGGCATGGTGGAAGGCGCCAATTTTGTAGCCGAACTCCTTGGCGACATCGATCATGATCGCCATCTCGTCGGCGCGGTAGCAATGGTTCTGGACCAGGATCTTGCCCTGGAGCACGCCGCGCAGCGTATCCATCGCCAGGTCCTGGGCGGGAATGTCGCCGCCGGACTTCTCGTACTTGGTCCACTTGCGGTCATATTCCTTGGCCCTTGCCCAAGTCTGCCGGACGTAGGCGATGTTGCCCATCCGCGTCTGGGGCATCTGGCTCTTGGAGCCGTAGACCCGTTTGGGGTTTTCGCCGCAGGCCATCTTCAGGCCGTAGGGCGCGTTGGGAAATTTCATGCCCTGCATGGTCCGAGCCGGGACATTCTTCAGCACCACCGAGCGGCCACCGAACAAATTGGCAGATCCGGGCAGGATCTGCAGCGAGGTGATGCCTCCATTGGCCAGCGCGCGGGAGAAGCCGGGGTCCTGCGGCCGGACGCTATGCTCGGCCCACACCTCGGGCCGCGCCGGCGAGGTCGCCTCATTGCCGTCGCTCAGCGACTGGACGCCGGGTGAGGGATAGTCGCCAAGGTGGCTGTGGATGTCGATGATGCCGGGAGTGACGTACTTGCCCTGCGCGTCGATCACGGTCGCGCCTTCGGGTGCGGCGAGGTCCGCGCCGCCGACCGCCTGGACCTTGCCGGCGACCAGCAGCACCGATCCGCCGTCGATCCGCCCGCCCTCGCCGTCGAGGACGGTGGCGTTGCGGATCAGCGTCGGGACGCTGCCATAGGGCTGGTAGGTCGACGGGTAGGGATTTTCGTTGATCCGGATTTCACCGGGCTTGGTCTTGGCGGGCGGCGGGGCGACCGTCACGCACCCCGCCAAACCAAGGGCGAGGCCAAATGCCAACGCCCTGGCGAGCGCCCCCCGCATCGCCTATTTCACCCCGTGCATCAGATATTTGAGCGGCCATGCTAACAACAGCAGGACGCCGCCAAAGACGACTGACGCCCAACCGATGGTCGTGAACACGCCGGCATAGGTGTTGAGGCTGACCTGCAGGTTGGTGACCTGCCCGCCGACCGTCTCGACCGATGCGACCTGGGCGACGATTCCGGCGACATATTGCGCAATCGAGATCGACAGGAACCAGACGCCCATCATCATGCCGACGATCCGGGCGATCGACAGCTTGGTGATCATCGAAAGGCCGACCGGCGAGATGCACAGCTCGGCGACCGAATGAATCAGGTAGAGACCCGCCAGCCACCACAGTGCGACCTTGAAGTCGGGCCCGGCGAACTGCGTGCCCCACACCAGGAACAGGAAACCGGCGCCAACGCCCATCAGCGCCAGTCCGAACTTGATCGGGATCGGCGGCTCCAGCCCGCGCTTTGCCAGCGCATTCCACAGGATCGAGAACAGGGGCGCCAGCAAAACGATAAAGATCGCATTGAAGAACTGCGTCTGGCCCGCCGAGATCGAGAACCCGCTGGTGACGTGGAGATCGGTGTTGCGATCGGCGAACAGGGTCAGCGACGAACCGGCCTGCTCGAACAGCGTCCAGAAGACGACGTTGAACACGATCAACACCATCGCCGCGATCATCATCTGAAACTCGCTGCGATTGCCGTTGAAGAAGGACCAGATGAGGATCCCTGGAACCGACAGGGCGAAGGTGCCGAACAGGAACTTGCCCATGACGGAAAGGCCGAGCAGATACTCGCCGATGCTATGCGCTTCCGACGCCGAAGCCGACGAATTCATCAGGTTGGTGAACAGGAAATAGGCGATCGGCACCGCCACCGCGGCGCCAACATAAATGAACAAATCCTTGGAGCTGTCGGCCCCTTCCGGGCGCTCGCCATAGCCCGACAGGCGGCCGCCATCGAACTGGATCAGGCTCCACGAGAAAAGCATGCCTACCGCGGCCAAGCCGAAGCCCGCCCACCAGCCGACCGCGTCGGCAAGGAACGGACAGAGCAGCTGCGAGAACAGCGAGCCCAGGTTGATGCCCATGTAGAAAATGGTGAAGCCGGCGTCTCGCCGCCGGTCGCCCTGATCGTACAGCGCGCCGACCATGGTCGAGATGTTGGGCTTGAAGAAGCCGTTGCCGATGCAGATCATCGACAGGCCGATCAGCATGATCATCACGAACAGGGGCGAGCGATCGGCGTCGGCCTGGAAGGCACCCTTGGCGAGCGTCTGAGCGGTAGTTCCGTCTGCTTTCAGCAGGGTCACCGACCCATCGTCATTGCCCTGGACCTTGAGCCGGTCTTGGCCGGAAATGACGTAGCGGACCTCATCGCCGGTCGAGGTCGGGCGATCGACCGCATTTTCGACCACCACTTCATAGCGCTGGCCATCAATCGTGGCGTGCGGCTTGGCGGTGTCGCCGCCGAAGCAGAGGATGAAATAGCCGAGGCTCATCATGATCGCGCCGAACTTCACCGAGCGCTTGGAGCCAAGGTAGCGGTCGGCGATCAGGCCGCCGATCAACGGTGTCAGGTACACCAAAGCGGTAAAGCCGCCGTAGAGCCCGTTGGTGGTATTGTCGGAAAAGAGGAAATGCTTGGTGAGGTAGAGCGTCAGCAGGGCACGCATGCCGTAATAGCCGAAGCGCTCCCACATCTCGGTGGTAAACAACCGTGCCAGCTGCCGCGGATGGCCGAACCATTGCTCCCGGCTGGCTGGATTGCTGTGGCTGATATCCGGCTCGCGCGGATTATCCGCGGTCGGCGTGTCCACCATCTTGTAACTCTCCCCAAGAAACATTGCAGGCCGTCGATCGCGGCCGGTTGGATTTGAGCGGCACCCTAGCGGCGAAAACGCACATGTGAAGTCGATTGTTGCCAACGGGTTGCGCCGTTAGACGCACGACATGATTCTCAACGACCGTTCCTCCGCCCTCTCGCTTCTCCAGACCCGCCGCTCGGGAAAGCCGCGTGACCTGGTCGCGCCGGGTCCGTCGCAGGAGGAACTGCGGGAAATCCTCAGCATCGCGGTGCGCGCGCCCGACCATGGCAAGCTGGCTCCATGGCGGTTCGTGATTGTCGGCCCCAACCAGCGGGCAGCGCTCGCCGAATTGCTGCACAAGGCCCTGCCCGAATATGATCCTGAGGCAGCCGATGCCCATTTCGCCAAGGAGCTGGAGTTTGCCCACCAGGCGCCGGTGCTCATCGCGCTGATCTCGGCGCCGGTTCCGGATCACAAGATCCCGGTGTGGGAACAGCAATTGAGCTGCGGCGCGGTGGGAATGAACCTGCTGCATGCCGCGACCGCGCTCGGCTATGTCGGCGGCTGGATCACCGGCTGGCGGGCCTATTCGGAGCAGGTGCGCAAGGCGTTCTGCGAGGATGGCGAGCGCATCGCCGGTTTCATTTTCCTCGGCACGCCGGCCAACCCGCTGGAGGAACGCCCAAGGCCCGACCTTGCTACCTTGGTCCGCGAGTGGACGCCGCCAAAGGGTTGAACTAAATCCGCTTTGCTGTATTGTAACAGCATGACGCTTCGATCCACACATGAAAAGCCGGTTTACGTTCGCCTCCGGGAAGTGATCGCCGATGCGATCCTTGCCGGCCGGTACAGCGACGGCGACCCCCTCCCCTCGGTCCGCGCGCTGGCCGCCGAACAGGGCGCCAACCCGCTGACGGTCGCCAAGGCCTACCAGGGTTTCCAGGACGAAGGCTTCATTGTCGTGAAGCGCGGAGTCGGCATGTTCGTGGCACCCGGCGCGGCCGCCCGGCTGCGCAGCGCCCAGCGCGACGATTTCGTCAAGCATGAGTGGCCGGTGATCCGCGACCGCATGGCGCGGCTCGGCATCGACATGAGCGATTTGGTCGCTCAAGCCTAAGCGAGCGCCTCCGCCTCGACCGAATAAAGCAGTGCCGCACCGGATTCGGCGGCGGCGGCCAATCCCATCGCTTCGGGCACCACGCTCGCCAGAAAGTAGCTGGCTGCGGCTGTCACCTGGTCGTCGGCGCCTTCACTGCGCGCCAGGCGCTCGAGCAGCCAACCGACCGTCATCACCGAAACCATGGTCAGGAACGGATAGCTTCCCGCCAGCCGGTCAACGGGCGGCGAAGCCCGCAGCGTCGCCGCCGCCACCTCGACCGCGTCAGTCAGCGCGACCAGGCGCAAATCCTGAGTTTCCGCTTCGATGTCGGCAATCAACCCGTCGAGCGCCAGGCCGCCGTCGAGTCCCAGCTTGCGGCCAACCAGGTCCGCGGCCTGGATGCCATTGGTCCCCTCATAGATCGAGGCAATCCGCGCATCCCTGAGATGCTGGGCGGCGCCGGTCTCCTCGATATAGCCCATGCCGCCATGGACCTGGATGCCGAGGCTGGCGACTTCGATCCCGATATCGGTGCACCATGCCTTGACCAGCGGCGTCAGCACCTCGGCTCGAAGCCCGGCACCGGCATCGCCGCGCGCCGCCCGGTCGACCTGGCCGAAGGCATAGTAGGCTAGCGCCCGCGCGCCCATGGTCAGCGCCCGCATCCGCATCAGCATCCGCCGGACGTCGGGGTGATCGGCGATCGGCACCGGCAGGCGGTTGCGCTGTCCCTGCTTGCGCTCGATCGCATAGGCCACCGCGCGCTGGGTGGCTCGCTCGGCAATGCCGACACCCTGCAGGCCGACATTCAAGCGCGCATTGTTCATCATCGTGAACATCGCCGCCATTCCGCCATTCTCCGGCCCAACCAGCCAGCCGATCGCGCCGTCATGGTCGCCATAGCTCATCACGCAGGTCGGCGAGGCGTGGATGCCCATCTTGTGCTCGATCGACACGCAGCGCAGGTCGTTGGCGCTGCCGTCGGGCAGCAGCTTGGGCACCAGGAACAGCGATATGCCCCGCGTGCCCTCCGGCGCGCCGGGTGTGCGCGCGAGGACGAGGTGGACGATGTTGTCGGCTAGGTCATGCTCGCCATAAGTGATGAAGATTTTGGTGCCCTTGATCCGCCAGCTGCCATCATCATTAGGCTCGGCGCGGGTCTTGAGCGCGCCGACGTCGCTGCCGGCCTGCGGCTCGGTCAGGTTCATCGTCCCCGGCCACTCGCCTGACACGATCTTCGGCAGATAGTCGCGCTTGAGCTCGTCAGAGCCATGGCGGTCGAGCGCTTCAATTGCGCCCATCGATAGCACCGGTAGCATTGCGAAGCCGGTGTTGGCGGCCTGCAAATCGTCCATCAGCGCCGCCGACAGCACGAACGGCAGACCCTGCCCGCCATGTTCCTCGGGCGCCGCGAGGCTCATCCAACCGCCTTCGACGAAACTGGTCCAGGCCTGCCGGAATCCCGCCGGCATGGACACACAGCCATTGTCCCAGCGCGCCCCGACCGTGTCGCCGACCGTCAATAGCGGCGCGAACTCGCCTTCGGCCAGCGCCGCGGCGCCTTCCAGCACCGCGTCGACAATCTCGGCATCCGGCCCGCCGTCGAGCTCGTCAATGGCGACAACCGCGCTCAGGATGAGGCGCTGATTGGATACCGGTGCTCGGTAGGACATGGCGGCTCCCTTGATGATGACGCCCTGGCGCTATAGCGGCAGCGCAATGGTCCAGACCACCCGCATAATGCCGCTCGATGACGAGGCCATCGCCGAGGCCACCCTGCTGGTGCTTGCCGGCGAGCCGGTCGCGGTACCGACCGAGACGGTCTACGGCCTCGCCGCCGACGCCACCAATGCCGAGGCAGTGGCGCGGATCTATGCCGCCAAGGGCCGCCCCAGCTTCAACCCGTTGATTGTCCATGTGCCCAATCTCGAGGCCGCGGAGAGGATCGGCCGCTTTGACGCCCAGGCCCGTGACCTGGCGCTGCAATATTGGCCTGGCCCGCTCACATTGGTCGTGCCGCTGCGCGAGGATGGCGGGGCGAAGCCTGTCCGGGGGACAGGCGAGCAGCGCCATGGCATTGCTTCGATTGTCACCGCAGGACTTGAGACCATTGCCCTGCGCGTCCCGGCCCACGCGGCGATGCAGGCGCTGCTCAAAGCATGCGGACGTCCGCTTGCGGCGCCGTCGGCCAATGCCAGCGGCCAGATCAGCCCGACCCGCGCCAGCCATGTGCTGGCCTCGCTCGGCGGGCGCATTCCATTGATCATCGATGGCGGCGCCACCCAGCGCGGGATTGAATCGACCATCGTCGCCGCGACCGACGGTTCGCTGCGCCTGCTGCGGCGCGGTCCGATCGAGATTGAAGCGGCGAAGCAGCTGGCCTCGAAGGCCATCGAGGCCCCAGGTCAGTTGGCCAGCCACTACGCACCGATGAAGCCGCTACGGCTCGACGCGACCGCGGCCGAGCCCGGGGAATATCTGATCGGATTTGGCCCGGTGCGGGGCGACGTCTCGCTCAGCGAGCGCGGCGACCCGGTCGAGGCCGCCGCGCGCCTGTTCGATTTGCTGCATCAGGCCGATGGCGCGCCCGCGGCGCGCATCGCCATCGCCCCGATCCCCGGCGACGGCATTGCCGCCGCCATCCGCGACCGGCTCAAAAGGGCCGCGGCGCCGCGAGTCTAGCTCACCTCCAACCTGGAATTGACGCCACCAAACTGAGACCTACTTGGCAGGTGCAACTGGAGCTGGTTGAGGAACCGGGACTGGCGAAGCTACGACCATTGGCGGCGGGGTAGCTGACTGCAGCGCTAGCTGAACGTCCTCATCAACAAACCCCTTAACAGCCGAGCCAACCGGTATTTTGGCGCTCGTGCCGGTCATGAAGAAGCCGGCTGGCAGAAACACAATTGCGGAGACGGCGACAGCGCCGACCCCTCCGGCAACACCCTTGTCATCGAATGCGCCAGTAAGTCGAATCTGACGTCCGTTGACCGTGACATACAGAATCCGTGCTCCGAGATGGCCCGACTTGCCCCACATCCCCTTGTTACGGACATCGGTGATTTCGCCAACTTCGGGGCTGCCGACGGGAATGACGGTCACACCTTGCACAATCACAGCTTCGGAAGTTTCCATTCTGAATCGTTGCCCAACGCGCAGCTTCTTGCCTTGGGTAGTCAGCTCTTCAAGCAGCCGCAAAGGCACTTCCGTGCCGACGCGCAACATGGCGTTGGTCGTTGCTGGAGCAGGTACCGGCGACGCGGCCGGCACTGGTGCCGTAAACGTCGCGGTTGCTTGTGCGAAAGCACTACTCGTCAGCGACGCGGCGATAGCCGCGCCAACAATAAAGTTTTTCACTTGATCCCCCTCTAATCCCGAACGATTCGGCAGGATCTAGTAGGGGATAGGCAATCTACTCTACAAGCCGTTGTAGACTTAGCCGGCTGCCGTTTGCTCCGACTTAACGCGCGCCTGAAAGCTCTTCCTGAGCTTGGCGAGCTTGGGCGGGATGACGGCGATGCAATAAGCGTTGCTCTGCCCCTCGCCGGCCCAATAGTCCTGGTGGTATTCCTCGGCCGGATACCAATCGCCCATTGGCTCGATGGTTGTCACCACCTTGCCGCCGTAGCTTTCATTCGCTCGCGCGACCGCTTCCCGCGCCTGGCGATCCTGATCGTTGCTCTGCGGGAAAATCGCCGAACGATATTGGGTGCCGACGTCGTTGCCCTGGCGGTTGAGCTGGGTCGGGTCGTGAATCGCGAAAAAGATGTCGAGCAAATCGCCATAGTTTAGCTGGTCGGCATCGAAGGTGATGCGGATCGCCTCGGCATGGCCGGTGTCGCCGCCGCACACCTGCTTGTAGGTCGGATTGCTAGTGTGGCCGCCGGTATAGCCGCTTTCGACCTTGTTCACGCCGACGACGTCAAGGAACACCGCTTCGGTGCACCAGAAACATCCGCCCGCCAGTATTGCAATTTGCTCGGCCATTGCCCGCGCTCCATTTGAGGATGAGAGCAGGAGATATGCAGCGGACGCGGCTGCTTCAACCAATGCCGATCACGAATTGGACCGATGCCGGATCGGCAACGACGGGTCAGCTGTCTCTGACTGAAGCCTTGAGCGTCGCCATTTCGAGGCGCTTGCCGATCCATTCCGCCAGCTCCTCGAACTTGAGCGGCTGGTCGAACACGATGCCGGCCTTGCGGTCGGAGAACCAGCGGATCTCGCCGCGCACCGGGCGCAGGCTTTCCACCACCACGACCACCTTCTTGCCGAGGCAATATTCCTCAATCGGCTCGACCTTCATTCCGCCGAGCGAAATGTCATGGACGTCGACCGTGTAATAGCTGTTCTCGAGCTTGACGTTGGCCTTGCAATTGACCTCGAGCCGTGGCGGGCGCGGCCGAAAGCCGTGGCGCGGCTTGCGGCCGGCCAGCAGCTCGCCGAGATCGATATTCTGGTCGAACTTGAAGCCGGCGGTTCCGTCGCGGATCCAGACCACGGTCGACATGATCTTTTGCGATGAAAGCTCAATCGAAACCGCTTCGCCGACCGTCACCATGTGACCGACTTCGGCCATCAGCCCGCCTGCCGAAACATTGCGGACGCGGATCAGCTGCTCGCGCTCCGCACCATCGGTCAGCTTGGCCACCCGCAGCATGGCGATCAACCGCTCGTCCGTACGGCGTTCCGACGGCCTCGGAACGGTCGTGCTCAGCGAGAAAGTGGTCGACTCGAAGGCGGCATCGTCTTCGCCCAGCGGCCGCTGGGTCTGCTTGCGCCGGATGAGTGAACCAAACATGTGGTGGCGTCTCCCAAAGCGAAGGAAAATCGCGTCAAACCGGGACATTAGGTGTATTGAGGTTAAAATCCCGTTTCACGCGTTTGACGCCTGTCGAGAAAGCTGATGTGGTTCTTCCTCCTCGGGGGCGAAAGAGTTGGGAGATCGTCTGGCATGGCTTTGCCGAGGTTGCTGCTGATTGATGACGAGCCGGCGCTGGCCGCGTTCGTGGCCAAGGCGGCTGACCTGTGCGGCTTCGAACCCGCCATTGCCGACCATGACAGCCAATTTCGCGAGAATTTCCACCAGCAGCGGCCGCAAATGGTCGTGCTCGACCTCGGCATGCCCGGCATGGACGGGGTCGAATTGCTGCGGTTCCTGGCTGCGGAGGGGTTCGAGGAGCCGGTGCTGATCATTTCGGGCTTCGACCGGCGGGTGCTCGACAGCGCATTCCGCCTCGGCTCCGCCCTTGGGCTGCAAATGGTCGGGCCGCTGGAAAAGCCGGCCCGGCTCGAAGAGCTTGAGGATATCCTCAACCAGGTGCGGCCCTCGCTGGTGCCATGATTTCGCAAGCCGACCTCGGCATGCTCGACGGGCTGGAGCGGGCGCTGATCAATGGCCGGCTGCGCATGGCCTATCAGCCCAAGATTTCGCTTTCAGATGGCAGGCTGCGGCGGGTCGAGGCGCTGGTTCGCTGGGACGACCCGGAACTGGGCGCCATTTCCCCTGCCCGCTTCGTGCCGCTGGCCGAACGGCACGGGCTGATCGACGAGCTGACCCAATGGGGCCTCAGGACCACGCTCCGCCAATGGCTTAGCTGGCGCGAGCAGGGCCTCGACACCTGCCTCGCCTTCAACATTAGCGCATTGAGCCTCGATCAGCTCGATTTTCCCGACCTGGTCGAGCGCATGTGCCGGGCGCTGGAAGTGCCGACCGACCGGCTGGTGCTCGAGCTCACCGAAGGCGCGACGCAGCCGCTGGTCAAGCTGATGGACACGCTGACCCGCTTCCGGATCAAGGGCATCGGCCTCGCCATCGACGACTTTGGCGTCGGCTATTCGACGCTGATGCAGCTCAGGCAGCTGCCGTTCACCGAGCTCAAGATCGACCGTTTCTTCGTCGACGATGCGCCGAGCTCGAAAGACAGCGCGTTGATCGTCAAGAGCATCATCGACCTGGCCCACGGCCTTGGGCTGACGGTGACCGCGGAAGGTGTCGAGACCGAGCCGCAGCTGTTGCTGCTCCGCGACCTCGGCTGCGACGTAGCCCAGGGCTTTTTCATCGCCGAGCCGCTGTCGCCCGACCAGCTGATGCCGTGGCTCGACCAGTTCGAGGAGCGCTGGCACCAGCTGATCCGCTCCGAACCGCAGCTGCCTTTCAAAGTGCCTCGGCGCTATATGGGCTAGGCGGTAAACTCGATCCCCTGTGCCAGGGGCAGGTCGTTGCCGTAATTGATGGTGTTGGTCGAGCGGCGCATATAGGCGCGCCAGCTGTCCGAGCCGCTCTCGCGGCCGCCGCCGGTCTCCTTCTCGCCGCCGAACGCGCCGCCGATTTCCGCGCCCGAGGTGCCGATGTTGACATTGGCGATGCCGCAGTCGGACCCGGCAGCCGATTGGAACAGCTCCGCCTCCTTAAGGTCATTCGTAAAGATCGCCGAGCTAAGTCCCTGCACAACATCGTTATTCAAGGCGATCGCTTCGACGATGTCGCGGTAGCGCAGGACATAGAGGATCGGCGCGAACGTCTCCTGGAGGACCATCCCCTCCTGCCGGTCGACCTCGACGATTGCCGGACGGACATAATAACCGCCCGGAACCGCGTCGACGCGCTCCACGTCAGAGAAGGCGCGGCGCATGCCCTCGAACGCGGCTTCGTCGATTAGCGGGCCAACCAAAGTGCCAGCGTCGCGCGGATCGCCGATTTTCACCCGGCCAAATAGTTCGCGGAGCCTTGCGACCAGCCCGTCGGCGATCGATTCATGGATGATCAGGCGGCGAAGCGTGGTGCAGCGCTGGCCCGCGGTGCCGGCCGCGGCGAACAGGATCGCCCGCTCGGCCAGCTTCAGGTCGGCCGTGGGAGCGACGATCATCGCATTGTTGCCGCCAAGTTCGAGCAGCGAGCGACCGAACCGCTGGGCAACGCGCGGGCCCACTGCCCTGCCCATTGCGGTCGAGCCGGTCGCCGAGAGCAGCGCGATACGCGGATTGTCGACCAAAGCCTCGCCGACCTCGCGGCCGCCCTGGACGCATTGGAGGAGGCCCTCAGGCGCATCCCCGAAGCGAGCCAGCGCCCGCTTGGCGAGCGCCATCACCGCCGCGGCGCACAGCGGCGTCTTCTCGCTCGGCTTCCAGATCACCGGATCGCCGCAGACCAGTGCCAGGGCGGCGTTCCACGCCCACACCGCCACCGGGAAGTTGAAGGCGGTAATGACGCCGACCGGCCCGAGCGGATGCCATTGCTCGATCATCTTGTGGCTGGGCCGCTCGCTGGCGATGGTCAGGCCATAGAGTTGACGCGACAGGCCGACGGCATAATCGCAGATGTCGATCATCTCCTGGACCTCGCCGAGGCCCTCCTGGACGATCTTGCCGGCTTCGAGCGTCACCAGCCGGGCTAGCGGTTCCTTGGCGGCGCGCAATTCCTCGCCGATCAGCCGGACCAGCTCGCCGCGCCGGGGCGCGGGAACGGTGCGCCAGGCAAGAAACGCCCGCTGCGCCCGCTCACAGGCGGCCGTGACATCGGCTGCCGTGGCCTCGGGCACAGTACCGATGGGCTGACCGTCGATCGGGGAATGGCTGGCCAATGTTCCGCTACTCGTCACGCCCAGCCGGGCAAGCAGTTCGCGGGCTTCGTCGGCGGGGCTCATGTCATCAACTTCCTGGCTTTGGCCATGGCTTCGACCCCCGCGTCGATGGTCTCATCGCGCTTGGCGAAGCATAGGCGGATCATGTGATGGGGTGCGTCCTGCTCGGCGAAGGCGGACAGCGGCACCACCGCCACCCCTGCCTCGGCGACGGCGCGCTGGGCGAAACTCTCGTCATCCAGGGCAATTCCCGACGCGGCGAGGTCGACGCACAGGAAATAGGTCGATGCGCTCGGCAGCACGGCAAAGGCGGCGGCTTCCAGGCCCTGCGTCATGCGATCGCGGGCGCGGGAGAAGCGGTCGCGCATCGGCTGCAGCCATGCGTCGCCGTCATTCATGCCAAAAGCCACCGCCGCCTGGAGGTTGGGCGCGGAGGCGAAAGTCAGGAACTGATGGGCGCGCGCTGCCAGCGTCGCCAGTTCAGCCGAGGCTGCCAGCCAGCCGATTTTCCACCCGGTCAGCGAGAAGGTCTTGCCGGCAGAACCGCATTTCAGTGTACGCCCGGCCATTCCCGCCAGCGAGGCGATCGGCGTAAATTGCTGCCCGTCGAGCAGGATATGTTCCCAGACTTCATCTGAGATCACGATAAGGTCGTGGGCAACGGCAATCTCGGCGAGCGTGGCCAGCTCGTCCTGGTCGTAGAGCCGGCCCGTTGGATTGTGCGGATTGTTGAAGATGATCGCGCGGGTCCTTGGCGAGATCGCTGCCTCCAGCGCCGCCCGTTCAATACGCCAGCCGGGCGGCGCCAGCGCGACCTCGACCGGGATGCCGCCTCCGCGGCGGATCAGCGGCACATAGGCGTCATAGGCCGGCGTGAAGATGATGGCCTCGTCGCCAGGTTCAACAGTGGCCAGGATTGCCGCCGCCAGCGCCTCGGTCGCACCGGAAGTAATGCAGATATTTTCGGCGCTTAGGTTCAGGCCCTGATGTCGATTGTAATGGGATGCAACTGCTTCACGTAGCGCTGGCAAGCCACGCGACGGGGCATATTGATTGGACCCATCGACCACCGCCCTGGCCGCCGCCTCCAAAATCTCGGGCGGCCAGCCGAAATCCGGGAAGCCCTGGCCCAGATTGATCGCGCCATGCCCGGCGGCAGCGAGCGACATGCGCTCGAACACGCTGGTCTTCATTTGTTCGTACAGCGGGTTCATCAAGCCTCTTCGCGGGTCAGAATCGCTTCTATCTCGGCGGCGCCATAGCCAAGTTCGGCAAGAATCGCCTCCCCATCCTGCCCTTCCCTCCGCGGCGGTTCGGGGCGTTCGAGGATCGTCCCGGAATAATGCGGCGCCGGCGCCGGCTGGTAGACGCCCTTGAGGTCAATGAACGTCCTTCGCGCGATATTATGCGGATGGGCCGGCGCTTCGTCGAGGTCGAGCACCGGCGCGATACAGGCGTCGGTGCCGGCGAAATGCGCCACCCATTGGTCGCGTGAGCGGGAGGCGATCACCGCCGCGATGTCGTCATGGCTCGCGCCGGGCGCCAGCGCCAATCCCTTGAACAGCGCCTCGCGGAACTGCGGTTCGATCGCCCCGACGCTGAGGAATTTGCCGTCGTGGCAGCGATAGATGCCGTAGGTCGGTTCGCCGCCGTCGAGCAGATTGGCTTCGCGTTCGTCGCGCCAATGGCCGGCCGCCCGCAGGCCATAGGTCAGCGCGCCGACCAGCGCCGCGCCGTCGCTCATCGCCGCGTCGATCACCTGGCCCTCGCAGCCTCGCTGGACCGCCAGCAGTGCCGAGACCATGGCGAACGCCAGCATCAGCCCGCCGCCGGCATAATCGCCGAGATAGTTGATCGGCACGGCCGGCCGGTCCTTCGGCCCGATGCCATGCAGCAGGCCGGTGATGGCGATGTAATTGATGTCATGCCCGGCCTCCTGGGCGAGCGGCCCCTCCTGCCCCCAGCCGGTCACCCGGCCGTAAACCAGC
The DNA here is from genome assembly GCF_023266535.1 of Sphingomonas sp. Lineage (GTDB taxonomy): Bacteria > Pseudomonadota > Alphaproteobacteria > Sphingomonadales > Sphingomonadaceae > Sphingomicrobium. The sequence continues at coordinate 18,744 of NZ_JAHFPY010000007.1, forward strand.
TTCGGATTGTCCCTGAGTAGATCCTCCGGCCCCAACCCCAGCCGCTCCATCACGCCAGGCCGATAGCCCTCGATCAGCCCATCGGCCTTGGCTGCCAGTCGCCGAACGACGTCGCGGCATTGCTCGCGTTTCAGATCGAGCGAAATCGATCGGCGATTGCGGAGCAGCGGGTCGTTGGGCACGCCAATCATCCCGGCTCGCTCGACGCGGATTACTTCCGCGCCATGGTCGGCCAGCATCATCGCCGCGAACGGACCCGGCCCAAGACCCGCCATCTCGACGATTTTCAGTCCGGTTAGAGGGCCTGCCATGCGTCCCGCTTAGCGGCCTGTCGCCAAGCCGCAAGAGGCGCTGGAGTGCGGAACGGCAAAGGTTTAAGGGCGTTCAGGCAACCAAGCGGCGGGATTCTCCGCGCCTTTGACGACGACGGGATTTTCCCGCTGCCCATGCGCAGCAAAGGAGGACCCCATGTCAATTGCCCCCAAGCTCCAGTTATTCCTCGACGAGGCCAAGGCCGACTATGATGTGGTCGAGCACAAGCCGACCAAATCATCGCTGGAAACGGCCAAGAGCTGCCATGTGCCGGCCGACCGGCTGGCCAAGTCGATCCTGCTCGACACCGACGATGGCCCGTTGCTGGCGGTGCTGCCGTCCGACCGCAAGGTCGAGCTCAGCGAGCTTCGCAGCGAATTGGGCCACAAGCCGCGCCTGGTCGGCGAAAGCCAGCTCAGGCAAGTCTTCACCGATTGCGACTTCGGCGCGGTGCCACCGGTCGGATATGGCGTCACCACGATCATCGATGACTCGCTCGGCAAGCAGCCCGACGTCTACTTCGAGGCCGGAGACCATCGGTCGCTGGTCCACATGGACCAGGGAGCATTCGCGCAATTGACGCGCTACGCCCGTCACGGCCAGTTCAGCGAGCCGTCGCTGGTCGACTAAAGCCGCGGCTAGCGCTGCATCTGCAGGTTCATGAGTGCCGGGTCCGGCATCATGTTGGTGTCCATATGGCCCATGATCCAGATCGTCCCGATCATCACCAGGAAGACGATCAGCACGCCGAAGGCCAGCGCCAGCACATTGTTGGTATTGTCCGGGCCGCTGGTGATGTGGAGGAAGAAGACCAGGTGCACGCCCATCTGGGCAATCGCCAGCACCACCAGCCCGACCGCGACCCCCGGGCCCCATAGCACGCCGGTCGACGCAACCCAGAAGGACACGCCGGTCAACACCAGCGCCAGCGCCAGGCCAATCACATAGGCGACCGTCTCGCTGACGATATTGCTGTGCGGGGTTCCGGGCGCGACGTTCAGCTTTTCGGGATCATGTTCGGTCATGGCAGCGTCCCGATCAGGTAGACGATGGTGAAGATGGCCACCCAGATGATGTCGAGCGCGTGCCAGAAGACGCTGTAGCACAACAGCCGGCGCATGATGTGCTCCTTGAACCCCTTGGTCCCGATTTGCGCCATCATCGTCCCGAGCCACAGCAAGCCGGCGGTGACGTGGGCGCCGTGGCAGCCGACCAAGGTGAAGAAGGACGACAGGAAGGCGCTGCGCTGCGGCCCGGCCCCTTCGCCGATCATATGCGCGAACTCGTAGAGCTCGATCGACAGGAACACCGCACCGAGCAGGCCGGTCACGACCAGCCACAGCTGCGTCCAGAACATGTTGCCGCGCTTGGCGACGATCATCGCCAGGCCGCAGGTGAAGCTCGACAGCAGCAGCGCCATTGTCTCGATCGCAACCAGATTGCGGTCGAACAGCTGGCCCGACGTCGGCCCGCCGTCGGTGGCATGGGCCAGCGACGCGTAGGTCGCGAACAGCGCCGAAAACAGCACCATGTCGGACAAGACGAACAGCCAGAAGCCGTAAGGAACGACGATGCTCTTCGACTCCGGCCCGCGATGGCCGAGGCCGGTGTCTTCCGAGCCGACGTGGGTCAGGCCGACCGCTGGTGCTTCCGACGTGCTCATGTCGATTGGCTCAATTCGTGAAGGTGTTCCATGCGGATCCGGCGGCGCTCGCGGGCATTTTCCCGGACCTCGTCGACCGGGATGATATGTTCATGCTCGTCCTGCCAAGCGTACCAGACGAAGACGGCGCAGGCGCCGACCAGGCCGAGGATCGCCAACCACCAGATGTGCCAGATGACGGCAAAGCCGCAGACCGAGGCGAAGAAGGCGCAGATCACGCCGGTCGGCGTGTCGATCGGCATCTCGATCGGCTTGTAATCCGGCTCGTCGATCAGCCGGTCTTCCTTGATCGCGGTCTGCTTGCGGATCCAATAGGCTTCCTCGCCATGGACGTCGGGCAGCACCGCGAAATTATAATGCGGCGGCGGCGACAGCGTCAGCCATTCCAGGGTCCGGCCGTCCCATGGGTCGCCGGTGACGTCGCGCCGCTGGTCGCGGGTTTTGATCGAATAGAATAGCTGGACGACGGTCAGCAGGATCCCGAGGCCAATGATCGCCGCGCCGACAAAGGCGATGTTCAACATCGGTGCCCAGCTGGGATCGCTGATGTGCTGCATCCGCCGCGTCGCGCCCCAGAAGCCAAGCACGTAGAGCGGCATGAAGGCCAGATGGAAGCCGATGAACCAGCACCAGAAGATCGCCTTGCCGAGGCGCTCGTCCAGCATGAAGCCGAACGCCTTGGGGAACCAGTAGGTGTAGCCGGCCATCAAGCCGAAGACGACGCCGCCAATGATCACGTGATGGAAGTGGGCGACCAGGAACAGGCTGTTGTGGACCACGAAATCGACCGCCGGGATGGCCAGCAGCACGCCCGTCAGGCCGCCGAACACGAAGGTCAGCATGAAGCCGATCAGATAATACATCGGCACGGTGAAGCGGACGCGGCCGCCGTACATGGTGAACAGCCAATTGTAGATCTTCACGCCGGTCGGGACGCCGATAATCATGCTGGCGATGCCGAAGATGGCGTTGATGTTGGCGCCCGCGCCCATGGTGAAGAAATGGTGGAGCCAGACGCAGAAAGAGATGATGCAGATCGTCATCGTGGCGAAGACCATCGAGCGGTAACCGAACAGGGGTTTGCCGGAGAAGGTCGCCGCGACCTCTGAGAAGATGCCGAATGCGGGAAGGACCAGGATGTAGACTTCGGGATGCCCCCAGATCCAAATCAGGTTCATGTAGAGCATCGAATTTCCGCCACCATCGCTGGTGAAGAAATGGAAGCCGAGGTAGCGGTCGAGCATCAGCAGCGCCAAGGTCACGGTTAGGACCGGGAAGGCGGCGATGATCAGCAGATTTGAGGCCAGCGACGTCCAGCAGAACACCGGCATCCTGAGATAGCTCATGCCCGGCGCGCGCGTCTTGAGGATCGTGGTCACGAAATTGACGCCGGTGAGCAAGGTTCCGACGCCGGATATCTGCAGCGCCACCAGGTAATAATCGACCCCGACGCCGGGCGAGAACTCCAGCTCGCTGAGGGGCGGGAAGGCGAGCCAGCCGGTGCGCGCGAACTCGCCGACAAACAGGCTGAGGTTGATCAGCAGCGCGCCGGACGCGGTCAGCCAGAAGCTGACATTGTTCATTGTCGGAAAGGCGACGTCGCGCACCCCAAGCTGCAGCGGCACGACGAAATTCATAAAGCCGATGACGAACGGCATCGCCACGAAGAAGATCATGATCGTGCCGTGGGCGGAGAAAATCTGGTTGTAGTGCTCGGGCGGGAGGTAGCCTTGGCTCGCACCGATCGCCAGCGACTGCTGAGCCCGCATCATGATCGCGTCGGCAAAGCCGCGGACCAGCATGATCAGCGCCAGCACGATGTACATGATGCCGATCTTCTTGTGATCGGTGGAGGTGATGTAGCCGTGCCAGAGGGCCGGGAACCAGCCCTTGCGCCACACCACCAAGGCAACCGCGAGCACGCCGACGAGGACGACGGCCGAGGTGATCAGCGGAATCGGTTCGTGCAGGGGAATGGCGTCCCAGGTCAGTTTGCCGAACATGCCTAACCCCCCTGCCCGGTTGCCGGCGGCGTCGCCGGCGCTGGCGGCGGGCCGCCCTTTGTGACGATTGCGTTGAACAGGCCCGGATCGACCGCCCCATAGGTGATCGGCTTCACATAGCTGCTCGGCTTGGCGAGGTCGGTATAGGTCCGGCTATCCAGCGCCTGCCCCTTGCCGCGCGCTTCGCTGGCCCAGCTGGCGAATTGCTCCGGCGGAACGACGTGCGCCTTGAACTCCATTCCGGGGAAGCCATCGCCGCTGAAATGGGCCGACAGGCCATCATAGGCGCCTAGCCGGTCCGCCTGCAGGTTCAGCCGGGTGGTCATCCGCGGCATGGTGTAGATCATGGTCCCGAATTGCGGGACGAAGAACACGTTCCAGACCGTGGCGGAGGTCAGCTGGTAGTTTACCGGAGTACCCGCCGGAACGACCAGCTGGTTGACGGTGGCGATGCCTTGTTCGGGATAGATGAACAGCCATTTCCAGTCGAGCGAGACGACCTCGACCGTGACCGGCTTGACCGACGATTTGAGGGGGGCGCTGGGCTCCAGATCGTGGCTGCTGATCCAGGTGATGCCACCCAGCAGCAAGATGGTCAGCGCCGGGATCGACCAGACGACCATCTCGATCGCGCCCGAATATTCCCAGTCGGGCCGATATTCAGCCTTGGTATTGCCGCGCCGGAACCACCACGCGAACCCGACCGTCGCGACGATCGTCGGAATGATGATCGCCAGCATGATCGCGGTGGAATTGATGAGGATGGTCTTTTCGGCCGCGCCGACCGGACCGACCGGATCGAGGATGCCGCGGTCGCACCCGGCGAGCACGAGAGCTGACAGCGCAAGCAAGCCAGTCTTGCTGACCCGATTTCGAAGCTTGGCCCTCGACCGTCTTGCCATTGACGACCCCTGTTGCCTGTCGTCGCTGAGATTGACTCGGCCTAGGCGCAATCGCGCGCCGGAATCAAGTAGGTGTAATAACGGATAGAGACTGGCTGGGGCGGCAGGATTCGAACCCCCCGCGGCCGGACGGCCGCATGCCGAAAATCGGCAGGTTCGATCGGGTCATTGTTTCGAAATTGGCTGGGGCGGCAGGATTCGAACCTGCGAATGCCGGTACCAAAAGCCGACCGGAACCCCGCTTATCAGCCAAGAAAATTGCGGAACGTACCATTTATCCACAACACAAAATCAATGACTTAGAGCATTATCGCGGAACGCTTGGCATTGCTCATGAATGGTGGTTGCTTGGTGAGGACGCCACGAGTCCGAAGAAGAAGCAAATGCTTATCTCATTCCGCTGATTGGGCGCCCTTCTTGCGGCGATCCCGCCTCCGTTGCTGCATCATGGCAACTATTTCTTCATGAGGGATCGTTCGTCCTTCATCGACGGATTTGAGCGCCTCGAGGGTCAGCTCGTAGCGCCGTTGCTCCTCCGCCACCCATTCGCCTACTGCCTGATGCACGATCCAGCTTTTGCTTCGATCGATACGAGCCGCAATCTCGTCCATCCGCGACACAAGGTCGAGCGGCAGGTTGGCTGTGACTACGCGTCCGCCTTTAGTCATCCCGTCTCCATTCTTTAAATGGGCTAAGAGCAATATGCGCCAGCTTCGCTGAGATCAAAGCAATGGTCCTAACCCAACCTACGGCACAATGGCTCCATATGCATCCACGGAAGGATTTAACGGGGTCAGGCCCTCGGAACTCTTGCCCGCCCGCATGCCGGCGGCATCGTGGACAGGCTGCCGAAATGGCGCATAAGCCACTCAAATGATCTCGAGAAACGATTCGCATTCGAAAATCGACTCTAGCTGGTCTCAACTGCCTGCCTCTCGCGAGAAATTGAGAAATCGCACCGCTATCCGCCGATATATTGAGAGAATTGACGGCAACTGCCTGGGCCAACAGTGTGTCCTCTATCTGAACGGCGCGCTGGATCTAATTGGTGCAATGCGGTGGTGTGAAGAAAGCGCACCAAAGCTGGCCCATGAAACCGGATATATTCTGCGGCACGGTGAGGCCATTGGCGCGGCTGGCTTTATCCTGGCCCGCAGCGACGCGGGCGAGACCCACCGACCTGACCCTCTGACAATTTCGTCGGTAAGGAAGCTACGAAGCTTGTCTGCCGAGCTCGATTTGCCGCTGTTAGACTACCTTGTGTTTCCGGCGGGCGAGCCTGTCAGCGTGGGTGGACCCTAGGACAGCAACAATCGACCCGGCGGGTCATCGAAACCTCCTGTTCAATACAAAGTCCCCGCCCACGGCCAACTGCGGCCGGCCGGGGCTTGCCGCGACAAGATGCCCGACGATTGGGATCGCCGCACACCAGACGACCCGATAAACCCTTTACACAAGGTTGCATCCGAATTGCTATAAATACGGAACTCTTTGCGCTAAACCATTCAAAATGAACTAAAGTATAAGCTACTTGAAGGGTCGCTCTGTGAAGATGCCAGCATGGTCGTCCTATTGGCTCTCGCCGCCGCCGCCGGCACGCCCCTTGTGGAAGTGCGACAGCGCGCCCGCGCGAGTATCATCATATTGACCGGCTATCGCGCATCATCTCAAAGCTGGAATCCGAAATTGCGACGAGGTCAGCGGGAAGTCATCCGGAAGGATCATGATGGCCTTGAGCTACGTTTAAGGCTGACCGAATTCGAATAAGCGCTATTCGGGGTGTACAATCATAAGCGGGGCCGCCTCGCCTGGACCTCCTCGACGGAGCGGATCGATCGCCCAGCTTTCGCCAGCGCACCAGTGAAGCTGGACGGCCTCTTCGTTAAGCAATTGCCCGGCCATCGCCCCATCTGCAGCGCGGCGGACTAGTCTGACCGGCAGGTCCATTGGCTGGCCGTTTGTCTTCATGCAGAAGCCGATAGCTCCATGCTCGAAGTTTTGGATCGCCGCATCACTGGCTCTAAGTTCATATCTGGCAGAAACCGAAAGAGAAATGCTGACACTTACCGATGAAGTCGGGCCCATTTGCGGTTGGCCCGCGGCTGGCGCGCTCAGTGCCAAGAGTATGAGGATTGCCGCCGCGTTGCTCAGCCATGCCGGCGTTGGAAGCGCCCGACATTTGCTGGGAATGGTAAATTCGCGTGTAAGAGCGAATTCCCCTTGGGTGAAGCTGATCTGCGCCATCAGCGTCGTAATTATCCTTCGCCTCCAAAGCTCTAGTTACACGATCCTCCGATCCGGATGCTTTACTGCCTGCCCCATTGAGTCAGGAAATTCGCCGATATCCCCTCGCAACGAATACCCAATTTAACTCAAAATTAAAGGGTTATGCTGTTTAAGCCACTCACAATAAATCCATTTTGGCGTGAATTTTCGTGGGGAATCTGGACATGAATAACCGCTTTTACTCGGCATCACTGGCCGCCCTCGCAGCCTCGGTGCTCATTGCCGACCCAGCACTGGCATCGACCCAGGGCTCATTCGGCTCAACCTCGACTGGCTCTGTGACAATCAATGCTTCGGTACCAGGCCGGGTCCGCATCAGCGGCCTTAGCGACGTTACCTTCTCCAACGTTGATCCATCTGTCGCGGCCAGCAACGCGCAGAATGTCTGCGTGTGGAGCAACACCAGCACGCGGGGGTACAACATCACCGCGACGGGTAGCGGCACGGCCAATGCCTTCACGCTGGCGAGTGGAGCGCTGCCGGTCGTGCCATACACGGTCCAATGGGCGTCAACCTCGGGCCAAACCAGTGGCACCAGCCTCACTACCGGGACCGCGTTTGTCGGGCAGACTTCGAGCGCGACCAATCAGGATTGTTCGGCTGGGCCTGCATCTTCCGCCAGCCTGGTTGTGGGTATCAGCTCGGCAACCCTGCAGAGCATGACCGCTGGCGCTACCTATAATGGTACGCTGACGCTCGTCGTCGCTCCCGAATAACAGGCGATGATCGGTGGAGCCAGTGCCACCATCGCCTGAGGCTCGGCATAAGGGCGGCAAGGCGCGGGGAATGCTCGAGGGCGCCCCGCGCCTTGCGCTCACCACCGCCTTTTGCCTTGCCGCGCTGTCCTCGCCGCAGCCTGCGGCGGCGCAGAAAGCCCGCATCACCAACCTATCCGACGTCAATTTTGGCCTGATCGCCAATCTGCAAACCGATGCCCGCCGATCGCAGAACGTCTGCGTATTTAGTCAAAGCACAGGCAGCCTTTATAGCATTACCGCCACAGGTTCGGGATCAGGATCATCATTCGCACTGACCGATGGCACCAACTCGCTCGCTTATGAGGTCGAGTGGAGCGACCAGTCGGGTCAGACAAGTGGAACCAGCCTCGTTCCCGCCGTTGCCGCAACCGGCCGTGTCAGTGCCGCCACGCAGCAGACCTGCAGCAACGGCCCGGCAACCTCCGCGAGCCTGATCGTCATCCTGCGTTCCTCGTCGCTGACCCAGGCGCGTGCGGGAAATTACAGCGGATCGCTAACACTCGTTGTCGCGGCGGAGTGAGAGGAAGACATGCGCTTCCCTGCCCGCTCCACTTTGTGCGCCCTCCTCGCAATTACGGTTAGCGCGGCGTTCATAAATTCGGGGGTGGCGAATGCTGCCGTCAAGAGCGGCTTTGAATCATCAGCGCCCGGCGGCTTTGAGGCATTGAGCGCCGAGCGGGAAGTGGTGCTCGATGCCTATTATGGTGGGCGTAAGCGGGGCGAAGTTCGGGCAAGGATCAGCCCCGGCCTGGTTCGCATCGAGGATCCGCAAGCGGTTGCCAGGCTCATTCCGGACGCGGCCAGCACAACCGAGCTCGCAACTTTCCTAAGCGGCCCCCTTTCCTCCAATTCCGCGCTAGCGTGCGGCAGGTCCGGCTTGGAAGGCTGCGGACTCCTTCCTGCCGGTCAATATGGCGTTGTCCTCGATGAAGACCGCTTTCGCCTCGACATCTTCGTTAGCCCGGACCTTCTCACCAAACCCGACCCCAATGCCGTGTTGTTTCTTCCTGCTCCGCAAGGCGAGCCATCGCTCGTCAGCCTGTTCGGCGTTACCGCGTCGGGTTCGGACAGGGGTGGCGAAACGCTCCATGTGCAAAACCGATCGATCGCCTCGCTCGGAGCTGTGCGGATTCGCAGCGACAGCTCGGTTTCAACTGATACAGGCCTGACCTTTGACAATCTGACGCTCGAGGCCGACCACGGGGGCTGGCGATATTCCGGGGGACTTTTCTGGGCGCCAGGCAGCGAACTCATCGGACGGCGCAAGATGTTTGGGCTTGGGCTCATGACCCAGCTCGATACGCTCCAGAACAAGGAGGCGCTGTTGGGAACGCCCATTTCCATTTTCCTCCAGCAACCGGCGAAGGTCGATCTCCTCGTCGACGGAAGGATCGTCTCGTCGCGCATCTATCCAGCCGGTAACTGCCTCATCAATACCACGGCTCTCCCCAACGGTTCCTATGACCTTGTCGTCCGAATCCAAGAAGACGGCCGGCCTCCCAGGCAGGAACAACGCTTCTTTAGCAAGGGCGCAGCAATGGCGCCGATCGGCCGGCCGCTGTTTTCCGCCTTTGCCGGCATCCTCCCTTCAACCAGCCGAGGATTGTCGCTTGATGGCGACACGTTCTTCTACGAGGCGACTGCCGCTTACCGGCTGTCGCCGGCATTTGGCGTGGATGCCGCCATACTCGGCACGCAGGACAAGGCGATCCTCGAAGGCGGCGCCAACTATCATTTTGCTCGAGCGCAAGTTCGACTTGGGGCGTTGGTTTCAACTACGGCCGACTATGGCGCGGTCCTACGGATAAACTCGGTCGGCAAGAGCCCATTTTGGTTCAGCTTCGACCTGCGCAAGGTTGTCAGTGGCAGGGGTGGCCCCTTGCTGCCAGTTACCGCTTCAAAGGGCACATTTAGCGAGGATCCGGAAAGCGGATTTGCCGATCGAGGAAGTTACACCCAGGCACTCTCCATATTGGGTTATCGCTTCGGCCAGGCGAACTTTCGCCTGACGGGGATTTACCGACGGAACGGCTCGGATAAGGCAAATTATAGTGTTGGAGCCGCAATGGACGCGCCGGTGGTTCGCACCGGCCGCTTCGACGTCGTTCTGCAGGCTGATGCTCGCCGCACTGAGAGGGATTTCGCAGCATTCGTCGGCGCCCGCTTCCTCTTCAATAAGGGAAACGTCGCAATCTCGGGGTCCGGCGGGCTCAGGCATCAATCAGGCGCGCCCGGGGCTAACGACCAGCCGGTCGGCGAGGTCCAGGCTGCCTGGTACCGGGATCTCGCCGATCATAGCCAGCTCGCGGGTGAGGTCGCAGCGGGACGCGATGTGGATGGCGCCTATGCCCGGGCGTCAGCCTATGCGCGAACGCCTCTTCTGAACGCCCGCGCTGATCTGTTGCAGCAATTTGGGGTCCATCGCACAACCCAATATGCCGCCACTCTTGATAGCGGACTCGCGCTAAGCAAGGCCGGAATCAATATCGCCGGCAAGGAAATGAACGACACGGCGCTAGTTGTGAAAGTCCGCAATAGTGACGACCGCCGCGCGTTCGACGTGCTTGTCGACGAGGTGCCGCGCGGAACCATTTCGGGCGGAAACAAGCTGACGCTTTTCCTTGAGCCTTACAAGACATACGAGGTGCGCCTGCGGCCGCGCGGCGATGGGATCTCGAGCTTTGATGCGAATTCCAAGTCGGTGACGCTTTACCCCGGCAATGTGTCCGAGGTCGACTGGAACGTGACACCGCTCTTCATCCTGTTCGGCCGTGCAGTGACGGAAAATGGAAAACCGATCGGGAACGCCGATATTACCGGCCCGCATGGCATTGGCCGGACCGATGGCGATGGCTTTTTCCAGATTGAGGCGAACCGGGACGATCAGCTGCGCTTGACCCAAGCAAGCGGCGCGGTTTGCGCATTGACTATTGCGCCGGAGCGAACGGCCGGGGAACTGGTTTCTGCGGGGGATATAAAGTGCCGATAGGATTTGGAGCTATGCTGGTGACGCGCCGGGCCGTCCGCCGAAGCGTATTTGCCCTGGGAATTTGCACGCTGGGCCTCATCGCTTCCGAGCCAGCGGCAGCGGAATTGGTGGTGAGCCAGCTGATCGTCGAATTCAAAGCCGAAGCACCGAGAGCAGCGGACATTGAGGTCACGAACAATGGCGAGGAGCGGAGCTATGTGGTGGTTGAGCCGCGCGAACTCCTCCATCCGGGAATGCCAAATGAGGAGCGCGTGGCGACACCCGATCCGACCAAGCTCGGGCTTTTGGCATCGCCGTCGCGCTTCATCCTGGAACCGGGGCAACACCGGACGCTGCGCATCGCTGCGCTCGGTACGCCGGCCGGAGAGGAACGCGTCTATCGGGTGACCGTCGAGCCGGTGACCGGAGATGTGGCGGGAAGCGAGAGCGGGCTCAAGCTTTTGATCGGATATGATCTATTGGTGATGGTTCGCCCTCCGGTTATCCGGAATTCGGTTCGGTCCGACCGTAGCGGGCCCAATCTGACCATCACCAACAATGGCAATGCCAGTGTCGAACTCGCTGAAGGGAATCAGTGCGATGCAGCCGGCAAAAATTGCCAAGCCTTACCGGCCAAGCGCCTTTATGCCGGTGCGTCTTGGACGCAGCGACTGCCATTGCCCACGAGCGGCGCATATCGGGTCAGGTCAGCTGACGGCTGGTCGACACTGAAATTTTAGGAATGTGGTCGGGCCAAACAGAGGCTTGCGGCCAATAAACAAGACCTATGCTCGGAGCTAAGCTGCCAGCTTCAGCCGATCGCGACCGGCGCGCTTGGCCTGATAAAGGGCGCCGTCGGCGACAGCCAGCCTGGAGTCCAGATCGCGCCCAACGTCTGTAACACCCGCACTAATAGTGAATCGGATGGCTTGGCCATCATGAAATGTGACTGCTCGAGCGACTTCTGCCCTTACCCGCTCGCAGATGTCCTGCGCGTCATAGGCTGTGAGACCTCGAAAAAGGACAGCGAACTCTTCGCCGCCGATCCGGGCGAGAAAGTCATCCTTGCGAAGTGCGTTGCGGGCCACAATGGCAAACCGCCTTAATGCTGCGTCGCCGGCCGCATGGCCATAATGATCATTGATGAGCTTGAAGAGGTCGATATCGATGAGCGCCATGCTGCATGGTCCAATGCCTCGCTGGCCGAACTCAAACGCGAACGCGCGCCTGTTTGGCAGACCGGTCAAGGGATCCACTCCTGCAGCTACCGCCAGATCCAGCTCCTGTCGCTTCCGGTCGTCAATGTCACAGATAACGCTGACCACGCTTTCAATTTCACCTCGTTCATTGCGCACCGCCTTCGACTGCGTTTCGAACCAGCGCAAACTGCCATCATGGCACGGAGCTTGATAATCAAATCGGATAATAGACCGCTGACTATCCAGTACGCTGGCATGGCATTGGGCGACATGGCTTCGCCATTCGTCCGCCACCAACTCCAAAGCATTGGTGTTGATGAGCTTGTTGGCCTGGTGTCCGCCCAATCGAGTGACAGAAGGCGAGGCGTACAAAATCGTTCCGTCCGGCTTCAAATGGATCAAAATGTCGGTCGTGTTTTCAAGCAGCATTCTGTAGCGCGCCTTGTTGCTGCGCAGCGCCCTGAATAACCGCCGTCGCTCGTTTAGGTCCGCAGTGACCGGTAGGATCGTGACGATGACAGACGCCAGGTAGAATTGCAGGAACTGGAGCCGGGCCAAAGTGCTACCGGCGATCAGTGTCAGTGGGCCACGGTCTACGGCGGTGAACGCGGCGCTGATCATGGCGAGCGTGAGCACCGACAGGGCGGGCAACACCCTGTCATGACGAAAGCAGATGAGGGTCAGCGGGCCAAGCGGCAAGAATAGCAGCGGAAGCAGCTGCTGGTAGAAGCTGTACATGGTGGTCGCAGTAAACAGCGCATAGAGAATGACTGCCTCACGGCGACGGTCAGGCGTAACGCGCTTCGCCCATTTGCCCCACTCACCCTTTAACAGCAGCAAGATCAGCGGAGTGCAGGTGATGCTTCCCAGCGAATGGCCCGAAAACCAGACCAGCCAATTACGGTCGATGCGCGTGTGGTCGAATTCAAGCATCATAATGGCAGCGAGTGCGCCGCCAATTGCGGGAGCGATAAACCCAACGGACAACATGAAGTGGCCAATGGAAGCAAGACTGTCCAACGTATTGGGAGTGGTATGCCTGCGGCGGAGCAGCCGCGCGCCAATTCCAGCCTCGACCAAGTTGATCGCGGCCAATGGCGCGGCCAATTTGGGTCCCATGCCAAACAGGCTGGTCGCGGCAACGCTCGCCGCCATGCTCGGGAGCAACACCACCCACCAATGGCGCCTTGGGGTCGCCGCAAGGGCGGCAGTCAGCACTCCGGTGGCCAGCCACAAATGAGCGAAGCCGCCCTGGAACCGAGTATAGGCAATCGCAGCGGCCGCGCTGGCAAAATAAGCGACTGCGGTGAGGAAAGCCACGAGCAAAAGGCGAGGATTCATCGCGCCCAATTGCACCATCACTCGTTATGACCCGCTCAACATAACATCCAAAACGGGCGTATCCTGCGGAGAAAAAATAATTGAGTTCCATATCCTATTGCAATTATTAATGAAAATATCTCTCCGCTTTAACATGGGGATATCCGGGACGGAGCCTTGTCGCAGGTGGCATGGCATGACGCCCGCCGCTCTCGCCCGACGACAACCTCGTCCATTTTGGATTGTAAAGCCGACAGTTATTCACTTTTGACCACCATATTCAGCTGGTGATTAACGTCGCACCCGTAATCCCGTCGCATAACGATGGTCGCAAACAGCAGCGAACCCACCTGTTCGTGACGGCAACCCTGTATTCAGAGGCGGGGTCCGTGCCCGTGCGGGTGCGAAACATGTCGCCTTCTGGCGCGCTCATCGAATGTGCCGAAATACCCGAACCCGGGGCCAGGGCGGTCCTCAAACGAGGAAGCCTCCAGGCGTCCGGTCAGATTGCCTGGAGCCTGGACGGCAAAGGCGGCATTGCATTCGAGAACGAGACTTTTGTGACGGACTGGATGTCCCGTCCACCAGCAGCACATCAGCAGCGCATCGATCGGGCGGTAAATGATTTTAGGTCATGCAGCGGTGCTGGCGCCGACAGTGCTGACGATGACCAATTGGCCTCAGGATCACGATCGACTGTAGAAGAGTTGTTCGCACTTCGTGCCGAACTATCCGAGCTTGGGACCAGTCTAGTTGACGATCTGATTATGGTTGCAATGCACCCAGAGATACAAATACTTGATATTTCGATTCAGCGGATTGATCGCATTATCATCAAGCTGGCCCGGTCCGCGGCTAGAGATTGAGTTCAAGCAAGAACTTGGGCCGCCAAGCGACCTGGCGGCAGCACCTAGCACGTCCGCTGGATTCCGAATGAACCGCCTGGACAAAAAAAGGCTTCTAATTTAGGTCCCGCGAGGGTGGCAGCGATCCCTTCCAGAGGCTGTCTATTGCCATCTGAAGCTGCGCTCCGACAATTCCAGAGATTGTTGGGTCGGCGTCAATCAGAGCCAATGCTTCGGACATCAGTGACGTAGCCGTCGCCCTTGTGTTGGCTGCTGCATCGGTAACCAGCGGCGCTGTGTTGGTATCGCGCGTCGACACAGAGCTATCCCACCCCATCGAGAATCGTTATGGCTCCATACCGACATCTAGCCGACCTGCAAACTGGTTCTCGGATGGTCCTGGCTTGCTTCGCTTGACGAATATGCCAAAGACGCTAACGTGCAAGGGTCGCGTGCCGAAACCAATGAGATCGCGAAGGCTGGGGCTAAGCCCCAGCTTTTTTTATAGAACGCGGAGCAAGGCCCGCAAGAATCTCATGACGAGTCTATGCTTGCCAACCAAGCGGGCTGGCTGTTGGTTAGATGACTTGCATGCCCTTCACCGCAGCGAAATAGCGTTGAAGCGCATCGCTCGCCTGAGGTGTCAGCTCCACAAACATTCGCCGTCCGTCGGTTGGATCCGGTCGCCGGCGTAGCAAGCCTGAATCGGTCATCGACGATATGTAGCGCAGCGCCGTTGTCGCCGGAACATGAGCCGCGGTGGTTAGGGATGTCACCGACACGCGGTACTGGCAAGCTTCGGCCAGGAGCAGTTCGAGTAGAATATCCCATGCTGGATCCGCAAAGAACTCACCGTCTAGGAAGCGGTCCCGAAGCCGCCGGGCCTTTATCACTCCCCTAATCAGGCTTGCAGATGGCGCGTGACCAGCAGGAAGAGCCACTTGCTCAGGCGCAAGCTCTGAGTCGGACGACATATGGGCGAGTTTGGCAGCAATTCGGCCCACCTCATCTGAAAGAAGCTGCAGGCGCTCGGACGCATCGATTTGGCGATCGGATGGAAGGGCATGTACGCTCATGACACTCCTCACTTTCGTGATGAAGGATCCGAGCACCGGTGGTTATCGCTCAGTTCTGGACCAATGTCAGTCCACAAAATGGTCCAAAATGGATTTGCTCAACAATTGGACCGGCGCTACGGATCAATCAGCTAATTTTCCGCTGGTGTCCCCTTACTGGGCTGGTGCTGGATCATTTCATTGAGCTCC
Source organism: Sphingomonas sp. (assembly GCF_023266535.1). Taxonomy (GTDB): domain Bacteria; phylum Pseudomonadota; class Alphaproteobacteria; order Sphingomonadales; family Sphingomonadaceae; genus Sphingomicrobium. Next base: position 34,265 of record NZ_JAHFPY010000007.1, read on the forward strand.
GGATCGCGAAATGAACCTCTGTGCCGGACCTGACGAACCATGGTTCTGTCGCTCATCCGCTCCAGGACTCTTGAATCTTTCTTCTGTACCCGAAGTAGAAATGGGTCGCCCGTATGCTTTCCCATGGCTTCTCTCCAGTTACGAGAACGATTTGCAGCGCGATTTTATCCCTGCAATTTGCGCCATTTTGGCCGTAGCTACTTGCCGCTGGAAGTAATGCGCGACGTAGCGGGAACCGCGCCTCAAATGGCGACTGCAATTACAGCATTTAGCCACGACCAGACATGCCGTCGCATATCGTTCGCAATTCCGCAGCGTCAGCCAATGCGCGCACTCGCCACCATAACGGACCAAGTTACAACGGTCCGGTAGCGTTCGGATCATATAGAAGCCTGAACACGCCGGTCCCCACACAGGCGTGCCGAACCGGAGAGGCCCACTGCGCTGGTCACAGCGGGTCTCTCCACTTTCACTTCGCTCTGTCGTCCATCCTCGGCGAACAGTGTGACCCTAGTCCAGACCAACCTCGTGAAGGCGGTCGCGCTTTGAAGAGGCCCGACCCGAATCGTCGCCCCTTCTCCTGTCATTATGCGTGGCCTTTTTTGCCGAGGATGCGGTCATGTATCCGCTGCCATGACCAAATTGCCTGGTGCTTCCTCAAGCGCGTGAACCTACTCAGTCCCTCTATCTTATCCCCCTGATCTAGTATTAGCGATATTGCTCGGCGCGCGATCGCCGGTATTTCGCCGTCGCAGCCAATTCAGCGTGAGTGCATCTCAATTAGCACCTTGAAGAGAGCCATCGCCAAGGCGCTCACAACAACGAAGGTGAGGGATAGCTTGCCGAACAGTTCAAGCCGATTCATCACGCTTACAATGACTCTTGCCGCCAAGTTGCTCCATCAAAAACTTCCTCGAGCCCGAGCGATGTTACGATTCATGCTAAGCCCGGTTGGGCGTCGGTCCTAAGCCAACAGAGCCCGACAATTTATGCCGCCCGCCGACGTCGGCGGATGGTGCTAATTGCCGGAATGGGTGGAAAGCGAGCATTAGCGCTGATAGCGTCGCACATTGCGCCAAATGTTCTGACGACGGACACGCAAGGCGTACCGCACTGACGATCCTAACGGCGCCCAACGGCAAGCCGTGGCGCGCTACCCCGAAAGCCACCTACTTTCAGCATCACTGGAGGGCTGCCACGTTGGCCGCCGGTCTGGATGGCCTTCATTTTCACGACCTAAGGGGCACGACATGCACCCTCCTGGCTGAGGCCGGTTGTACGCCTTCTGAGATCGCAGCGATGTTGGGATGGAAGCTTACGAACGTGAACCAGATGCTGGACATTTATCAGTCGATGACGGCTTCACTGAGCGATTCAGCGGTCGCCAAATTGGAGCGGAAGGCACTTTAAAACGGAAAAAGTGCGGAACGGAGTGCGGAACGGGGTGTGGATAACTGAGCTAAGTACTGGCTGGGGCGGCAGGATTCGAACCTGCGAATGCCGGTACCAAAAACCGGTGCCTTACCACTTGGCGACGCCCCAGCATGGGCGCCCGGATGAGAGAGGGGCGCTGGCTCGCGGGGCGGCTTATAGTGGCAATGACCGGCTTGAAAAGCCCTCCATCCCGGCTTTTGCCGGGATGGCTTTCAAAGGTGCCTAGGCCGACCGGCGTGCTTCGCGTGCGGAATCGTCGGCAAGTTCGCTGGCGGGCACCGGCCGGCCGAAGTGGAAGCCCTGCAGCTGGGTGCAGCCGAGCCGGCGCATGACCTCCGCCTGGGCCTCGGTCTCGACTCCCTCGGCGGTGGTCCCAACGCCAAGGCCGCCGGCCAGGGCGAGGATCGCATGTACGATGGCGACGCAGTCCTGGGCGCCGTCCGCCGCGCCGCGGACGAAGGTCTGGTCGATCTTGATTTTGGAGAAATGGGCGCGGCTCAGATAGCCGAACGAGCTGTAGCCCTTGCCGAAGTCGTCGAGCACCAGGCGGACACCCAATGAGCGCAGCCGCTCGAGCGACGCGAGGGTGGCGGCGTCGTCGCCGAGGAATACGCTTTCGGTCACTTCCAGTTCGAGCCGGTTGGGCTCAAGCCGGCTGGCGGCCAGCGCACCGAGCACGGTGCGGGCAAGACCCGCGCCGGTCAGCTGCGCCGCCGAGATATTGACCGCGACGCGCATCTGGCCTGGCCAGCGGGCCGCCTCGGCGCAGGCCTCGCGGATTACCCAGTCGCCGATCTGGTGGATCAGGCCGGCGTCCTCGATGATCGGGATGAACTGGTCGGGCGGAATGTCTCCGCGCTTGGGATGGCGCCAGCGCAGCAGCGCCTCGCGCCCGACCGTTTCGCCGCTATTGGCATCGACGATCGGCTGATAGGCCAGGGTCAGCCCGTCGCTGCTCAGCGCCTCCCGCACATCCTGCTCGAGCAGGCGATTATCCTCGGCTTCTTCGAACATGAATCGCTCGAAGAAGGCATGGCCGCCGCGGCCCTGCTCCTTGGCCCGGTAGAGCGCGAGGTCGGCGGCGCGCATCAGCTGCTCTTCCAGCACGCCGTCGTGCGGGCAGACCGCAATGCCGATGGTCGCGCCGACATGCAGCGTCGCCGCGCCGATGGTGAAGCTCTTCGACAATTCGATGATGATCCGCTCGGCCGCGGTGGCAAGCTTCTCGCGGCCGCCAAAACCGGTCCAGATGACGGCGAATTCGTCACCGCCGATGCGGCCCACCTGGCCTTCCTCGCCGACCGCCTCGCGCAGCCGGCGTCCGACTTCGACCAGCAACTGGTCGCCGATTGCATGGCCCAGCGTGTCGTTGACCAGCTTGAACCGGTCGAGGTCGACCAGCATCAGCGAACAGCCGCTGTTGTCAGCCCATTGGCGGAGCACCGCTTCCTCGAGCAGCTCGCGAACCAGCAGGCGGTTGGCGAGGCCGGTCAGCGGGTCGGTGCGCGCCGCGCGCACCGCGTCATCGCCGCACAGCCGGGCTTCGGTGATGTCGGATGCGACACCGCGCCATCCGACCAGATGACCCTTTTCGTCATGGATCGGCTTGGCCGAAATCGACCACCAGCTGTTGCGGTCGGCCGCCAGGATAGCGCGATCACGGAAGGGGGTGCCATTGTCGAGATCCTCGAACAGGCTGCGCATGCCGCTCGACAAGGTGGCGATCTGGCCGAGCGGGTCGAGGAACTTCTTGTAGTGCAGGCCGATGACCTGGGATTCGCGCAGGCGCATCGCCGAGAGCAGTTCGCCCGACATGTTGGCGACGCGCAGATCTCCATCGAGTTCCCACAGGCCGGCCGAGCCGGTTGCTTCCAGCTCGCGCAGCAGCTTGATGATTTCACCTTGCTCGCGAAGCTCGAACTGGTCCCGGGCATGGGCAATGAACTGGCGGGCGGTACTGAGAATGTTGCCGATCAGCACAGCCGCATAGACAATGACCAGCCCGAACATCGACGGGCTGCCAAGCTTCAGGGTCAGCGTGACGCAGCCAATCGTCAGGAACCCGACATAGAGGATCGCCGCCTGGGGCAGCGAGACCAGCGTGATGCTGCCGGCGCTGACCAGCGCCGCCATGACCACGCACATGAAGATTTTCTGCGCTGGCCCGGCGGTATCGAACCAGAAGATCGGCGGAATGACCCACATCGCCGCCAACGTCGCAACGAGCAGGCAAATGGTTCCAGTGCGGGCGGGATACTGCTCGGCATATTCGGGGTCGTGGCGCAGGCGCACCGCGCGTACGCCGCGCATGAAGCAGATCAGCAGCGCCCCGCTGAACCACAGGCCGAGCTGGAAATTGTCGGTCGTGTCGCGCAGCCCGACGACCATCACGCTTGCGGTCAGAACCTGGACGGCGACGGTCGCCGGCACTAGCCGCACCAAGGCATTGATCTGGGCCTGGCGGACTGCACGGCCGATGCGGTCACGCGGTGTGTCGAGCGACAGTAGCTCGCGGCAACTCAGCCCGCGCGAGGGCGCGCGGGATTTGTCTACCTTGCTGTCCAACGCCCCCGCCACTCGTGCCTAGCCCGCCATTCCTCTTAAGATCCGGCAAGCAGGGCTTAAACGGGACATTGCGAAGAAAGAGTGAATCACCCGAAACTCAATAGTTGAGGCGGCGATTGACGAGGTCGTCATAATCCTGGGCCAGCTGCTTCGACAGCTCGCCAATTTCGAAATTCCACGGGCCCGCCGACTGGATAAACGTCACTTCGGCGGCCGAACCGGTGATGAACATCTGCTCGAAGCTCTCCAACTCGTCGGGCCAGATCGCCCGCTCCTGGACCTCGATGCCGCGGCGCCGGGCAAGGTCCATCACCGTCTGGCGGGTAATGCCATTGAGGAAGCAATCCGGGGTCGGCGTGTAGAGCGCGCCATTCTTGACGAAGAATGCGTTGGCGCCGGTTGCCTCGGCGACTTGCCCGCGCCAGTCGAACATCAACGCATCGTCAAAGCCACGGTCGTCGGCGTGCTTCTTCGACAGCGAGGCGATCATGTAGAGCCCCGCCGCCTTGCTATGCACCGGCGCGGTGTAAGGCGCCGGGCGCCGCCACGGTGCAATGTCGAGGCGAAGTCCCTTGGCGGCAATCTCCGGCGCGAAATATTTGCCCCATTCCCAGGCGGCAATCGCGACATGGGGCTTGGTGCCCTGGGGGTTGACCCCCATCTGCTCCGACCCGCGCCAGGCGACCGGGCGGACATAGGCATCGGTAAAGCCGTTGGCCTTGACCACCTCGTTGCAGGCAGCGTCGATTTCCTCGACCGTATAAGGAAGTTCGAAGCCAAGCAGTTCGGCCGACTTGCGAAGCCGGGCGCTATGCTCGCTCAATTTGAAGATGACACCGCCATAGGCACGTTCGCCCTCGAACACCGACGACGCATAATGCAGCGCATGGGTCAGGACATGGACTTCGGCTTCGCGCCACGGGACGAGCTTACCGTCGAACCAGATCCACCCGTCGCGGTCGTCGAAGCTGCGCGTATCGGCCATATTGTCCTCTCGATGAATTGGCGCCGCGCCTAGGCCAGCGTCACTAGGGCGTCAATCGCGGCGGGCCGCCTCTTCTGCCAACTGCTGACCCCGCCTGACAGCAGCGGCGATGGTGCGATCGACCAACTGCTGGAGCCCGTCCGGAGCGTCGAGCACAGCCAGGCCCTGCTCGGTCGTACCCTTGGGACTCGCCACCCGGCGGGCAATCTCTTCCATCGACTCTCCGGTCGCCTTGGCCAGATCACCGGTCCCGACCAGGGTTTGAATGGCGATCGACCTTGCCCGAGTTGGATTAACCCCTAGCGCCTCCGCGGCACGACCAAGCGCTTCAGCAAAGCGCGCGACATAAGCAACGCCTGCCGAAGCCACAGCTCCGATGACTCCCAATTCCGTTTCCGTCTCGCACCAGGCGATCATGCCCAGCGACGCTATCAATTGCTGCACCTCGACCAGATCGTCGATTCCGCCATCGGCGGAGTAGATTGGTGTCACGCCCTGAACCTGCGCCACCGGCAAATTGGGCAGGATCCGCACAATCGCCCGCGCCTCGGGAAAGCGTTTGCGCAAAGTCGCGGCGGTCACTCCGGCCAACATCGAAACGATGATCGTCTCGGAACCGACATGCGGGGCCAGACCCGGCGCGATTTCGCCAAGCTTCTGCGGCTTGAAGCCGAGCATCACAAAGCGTGGCTGTTCCTCGGGATATTCCGTGACTGTGCGGATGCCGTCGACCGGCGTTCCGCTCGGCCGAATCACGGTGACGCCCGCGAAGTCGACGCCTCCGGCCCGCCAGCCCTCGACCATCGCCCCGGCCATGTTGCCGCAACCGACCAGCCAGGCCGGCGCCGGGAAGGCTGCCGTCATGACGTCACGCCTCGCCGGCGGTATCGATCAACGCGGCGGAGATGGCCTCGGATGGCGATTTTCCGCCCCACAGCACGAACTGGAACACGGGATAGAAGCGCTCGCATTCCTCGATCGCGGCCTCACTGATCGCCTCGGCCTGCTCGAAGCTCATCGATTCCCCCTCGCCAACCAGCGCGGCGTGGCGGAACACGATCAAGCCGGAGCCCGACCATAGCTCGAAGTGGCCGAGCCATAGCTGCTCGTTGATGAGGCCGATCGATTCATAGATGGCGGCGCGCTTTTCCGGCCCGACCTTGATGTCGGGAAAGGCCAGGAACTGCAGCACCTGGTCTTCATGGCGCCACACGCCGCGCAGCTCATATTGCGCCCAGCTGCCGGTCGCCGAGGCAATGATCTCGCCGTCGCCGGCGCGCTCGCAAGCCCAGCCGCGCGCTTCGAAGTATTGCTCGAGAATCTCGATCGGCGCGCCGTCGTCGCGCTCTTCGGTTTCGGTCTCGTCGGTCAGGGCTTGGCTCCCGGCTTGGCTGCCTTGGATGGTTTTTTAGCGGGCGCCGGTTTGGCCGCCAACTCAAGCGCTTCGATGCGCTTCCTGAGCGCGTCATTCTCATCGCGGGCGGCGACCGCCATGGCCTTCACCGCGTCGAACTCGTCACGGGCGACGAAATCCATTCCGCCGACCCATTCGCGCATTTTTTCGCGCATCGACGATTCGGCTTCGCGGCCGACCCCGGCCATGGTGCCAGCGACGCCGTTCATCATCTTGACGAAATCGTCGAAAATCCGGTTTTGCGACTGCATTAGTTTCTTGCTCCCGTGATCCCCAGGAGTGCCGCATCGGCGCCAGGGTTCAGTCTGCCGGTCTCATAGTTGAGGGCGGTCGCCAGACACAACCACAGAAGATAGGGCAGCATTAGCCAGCCTGCCACCTTGTTGAGGCGGCGAAAGTAACGCGCCGCCGTTAGCGCCAGCACGAGCATGACGACGATGACGACCAGTGCGACATCGATCAGGTGCATCCCGAAGAATACCGGCGACCAGGCAAAATTGAGCGCCAGCTGGCCGCCGAACAGCCATAGGGCATCGCGCCGCTCCTTCGACGGCGACGCGTTGATGACGATCACCAGCGCGATCCCAAGCAACGTGTAGAGCAGCGTCCAGACAACACCGAACAACCAAGCGGGCGGCTGGAACGACGGCTTTTGCAACGGAATGTACCAGGCGTTGGAAAAGCCGCTGTTTGACCAATAGCCGATCAGGGTCCCGACAATCACAGTCGCCGGAATGGTCAGCAGGCTGGTTCTCAGGATTTGTCTCACTCATGCATCCTTTGTCGCGCCGAGCAGGAATTCGACATTGCCTTCGGGCCCAGTGATCGGGCTCTGCTCGACGCCCATTACGCTCCAGCCCTTCGAGCGGACCCATTCGGCGGCTTCATCGCAGACACGCCGGTGAACCGCCGCGTCGCGAACCACCCCGCCCTTCCCGACTTCCTCCCGGCCAGCCTCGAACTGCGGCTTGACCAGCGCCACTAGCCTGGCGCCTGGCCTGGCAAAATCGAGCGCGCGATCGAGCACCTTGGCGAGGCCGATGAAGCTCGCATCGCAGACGACGATGTCGACCGGCTCGGGGATGATCTCGCTCGTCAGGTCGCGCGCATTGGTTCGCTCGTGGACAATGACGCGCGGGTCACTGCGCAGTTTCCAGGCCAATTGATTGGTGCCGACATCGACCGCATAGACTTTGGCCGCACCGCGGCTCAGCAGCACATCAGTGAAGCCGCCGGTCGAGCTGCCGATGTCGAGCGCAACCGCTCCAGCCACGTCGAACCCGAAATGATTGAGGCCATGGTCGAGCTTAATCCCGCCGCGCGATACCCAGGGATGGTCGCGGCCCTTGACCATGAGTTCCGCATCCTCGGCCAGCAGATCGCCCGCCTTGGCAACCCTTTTGTCACCGACAAACACATTGCCGGCCAGGATCGGCGCCTGCGCCCGGGTGCGGCTCTCGGCCAGCCCGCGCGCGACCAGCAACTGGTCGGCCCGGACCTTGCTCACTTGGTCAGCCAACCGACAAAATGCGGCCCAAAGACCAACAGACCGATTGCCGCGGCCGCTATCGACGCGATCAAAACCGCGGTGGCCGACACATCCTTGGCCCGACCGATATTTGGATCGTGGTCGAGGCTAACCGCGTTTCCTAGACGTTCTAGGGCGGTGTTGAAGGCTTCTGCCAGCCACACCAGTGCGATCGAGAGGATCAGCCATCGCCATTCGTCTGCGGAAACACCGAACAGAAGTCCTAATGCAATAACCGCAATTGTTGCGAGTAGGTGCAGCCTCGCGTTGTGCTCGGACGCAACGAGGTAACGCAACCCAAGCAAGGCGAAGCGGAAGCTGTTGAGCCGATCGGTCAGGTTGAACCTCCTGCTCATGCCGCGTTCTGGACCGTCCAGCCGGCCATCAGATCGAGGTGGCGGCCCAATTGGGCAACGGTCGGGTCGTTGTTGATCGGCGAGAAATTGGGCAGCGGGTCCTGCCCGCGCATCGAGCGCCAGAAATGGATGATCAGCCCCTCGATTTCCGGCCGGTCGATCATGATCTGGCTTTCCAGCCGGTCGTCGGGCAGCGGCTTCAAAGGGGCGTGATAATAAGCCCCGAGCTCGCGCCACAGGAAGCGGGTGGTGGTCGGCGAAACGAATGCGCGGGCCATTGCCCGCTCGAACCGCTCGACCTCGATCCGGCCGCGCTTCCGCGCCAGCTGGGCGTGCCGCCGGCGCGACATCGGCATGGTGACGAAAAACAGGACCAGCAGGCCAGTGAAACCGACGACGATCCACCAATCGAGGGTCAGGCGATCGCTCCCGCATCGGCATTGATGTCGTTGCGGCGGAGCGCCTTCAGCACCGTCTCGACGATGTGCGGCGCGTTGAGGCCCGCCTCGTCATATTGCCTGGCCGGCGAATCCTGGTCCTGGAACATGTCGGGCAGGCGCATCGTGCGCAGCTTCAATCCCGCGTCGATCAGCCCCTCGTCGCTGGCCATCGTCAGGACACGGGCGCCGAGCCCGCCGATCGAGGCCTCTTCGACCGTCACCGCCACCTCATGGGTGGTGAGCAGCTTGCGGATCAAATCCTCGTCGAGCGGCTTGGCGAAGCGCAGGTCGGCGACGGTAGTCGACAGGCCCTTGGCTTCAAGCAGGTCGGCGGCCTTCTCGGCCTCCTCCAACCTGGTGCCGAGCGAGAGGATCGCCACCGTCTTGCCCTCGCGGATGATGCGGCCCTTGCCGATCTCCAGGGTCTGCGGCGTCTCCGGCATGACGAGGCCCCGGCCGTTGCCGCGCGGATAGCGGACCGCGATCGGCCCGCTGTCGTGCAGCGCCATGGTGTGGACCATGTGGGTAAGCTCGACCTCGTCGGCGGCGGCCATCACGACGAAATTGGGCAAGGTGCAGAGATAGGCGAGGTCGAACGCCCCCGCATGGGTGCAGCCGTCCGCACCGACGAGGCCGGCGCGGTCCATGGCGAAGCGCACCGGCAAATTCTGGATGGCAATGTCGTGGACCACCTGGTCGTAAGCGCGCTGCAGGAAGGTCGAGTAAATGGCGCAGAACGGCCGGTGCCCCTGCGCGGCCAGACCGCCGGCGAAGGTTACCGCATGCTGTTCGGCGATGCCGACGTCGAACGTCCGGTCGGGAAATGCCGCCTCGACCTTGTCGAGGCCGGTGCCCGACGGCATTGCCGCGGTGATGGCGACGATCTTCTCGTCGCGGGCCATTTCCGCCTTCAATGCCTCGGCAAACACCGCCGTATAGGCCGGCGGACCGCCGCCCGGGCCCTTGTCCTGCTTGCCCGAGACGATGTCGAACTTGACCACGCCATGATACTTGTCGGCGGCGTTCTCGGCCGGGCCATAGCCTTTGCCCTTCTTGGTCACGGCATGGACCAGGATCGGGCCTTCCTCGGCGTCGCGGACGTTCTCCAGCACCTCGACCAGTGCCTCGACATCATGGCCGTCGACCGGGCCGACGTAATAGAAGCCCAGTTCCTCGAACAAAGTGCCGCCGGTGATCCAGCCGCGGGTATATTCCTCGAACTTGCGGGCGGCGCGATGAAGCGGATCCGGCATCGCCCGGGCCAGCTTCTGCGCCAACCGCCGCGGCCCGAGATATTTGCCCGACGAGACCAGCCGGGCCAGGCTGTTGCGCAAGGACCCGACTGGCGGCGCGATCGACATGTCATTGTCGTTGAGGATGACGATCAGCCGGTTGCCTGCTTCATGGGCGTTGTTCATTGCCTCATAGGCCATGCCGGCGCTCATCGCCCCGTCGCCGATCACCGCGATGGCGCGGCCTGGCTTGTCGGCCAGCTTGTTGGAAATTGCGAAGCCCAGCGCGGCGGAGATGCTGGTCGAGCTGTGTGCGGCGCCGAACGGGTCATATTCGCTCTCGGACCGCTTGGTGAAGCCGCTAAGGCCCCCGCCCTGGCGGATGGTGCGGATGCGATCGCGGCGGCCGGTTACGATCTTGTGCGGATAGCATTGGTGGCCGACGTCCCAAATCAGCTTGTCGTCAGGCGTATCGAACACATAATGGACCGCGACGGTCAGCTCGACCACGCCGAGCCCGGAGCCCAGATGCCCGCCCGACTGCGACACCGCCGAGATCATCTCGGCGCGCAACTCGTCGGCCAGCTGCGGTAGCTGGCTCTTGTCCAGCTTGCGGATGTCGGCCGGATACTGGACCTGGTCGAGCAGCGGGGTTTCGGGGCGATCGGACATTGGGGCGCATCTATCCCGTTGAACGCGGCCTGTCACCAATCTGCCTTCGATTTCGGCAATTGATCAAGTAAGTCGCGCGCCGCACAGATCATCGATCGCGCGGCATGCGGCGTCGAACCGTTCGTCCCAGTCGCCCCAGATTTCAACCCTCTTGGCACGGGCGACAGTCAGCACTTCGCGCGCAACGCGGTCGAACCGGGCCCGTTCGCCCGGCTCGCCATAGACCCGGGTGCCGTCATCGACGAACGGCGCGTCGGTGCCGAGGATTAGGTAGAGGTCCGCCTGCCGGTGGCAGATCAGCTGGTCGGGCGCATAGCCGATCATCATCTGCGACCATGCGGCGGTCATCAATGCATCGGTATCGGCGATCAGCAGCCGGTTGCACCATGGCCTGGCTGCTTCGATCATCGCTTGCTGGGACTGGCCGATCAGCAGCAAATCCTGCTCGCGGCAATCGGTGCCATAGGTCTCGCAATGGATCCGGCCATATTCAGGCACCAGCACGGTCGAATAATGCGCCGCCAGCCGCTCGGCGAGCATCGATTTGCCGACGCTTTCGACCCCGTGGAGGCAGATGGTGAAGGCATAATGGTCGCGAACCGGCGCCGGCAGGAAGTCCCAATAGCGCCATGGCTGTTCGCGAATGGCGGTGGCGGTCAAACCGCCGATGGCAGCCTGGTCGGCCTGGAGAATGCGGGCGCCAAGCGGGACGAACAGGCCGCCGACCTGGCGCGCCAGCTCGTTGCCATAGCTTTCGCCGGCGAACAGAAAATCGATCGGCTCCGGATGGGCGCGCCGCACGATCCGCCGCCAGATCGGCCAGAAATGCGGATTTTCCTCTGGAGTCTGCGGCGCCGGCGCCCCGTGCCAGCGAACCCGGCAGTCGGGGAACAGCGATTCCATCCATTTGACGCGCTGCTCGCCTTGGATCGGATCGTCGGGTAGCGAGCAGACCAGGATCGTCAGCTCGTCGACCAGCCGCCGGCCGGCCTCGATCAGCGAGATGTGTCCGGCATGCGGCGGCAGGAATTTGCCGAGGATGAATCCGCGCTTCACGCCGTCACCGCCTTCTTGCGCCATTCGTTGAGCCCGATCACCGCCAGCACGAAGAACAAAGCATAGAGTCCCGACGTCACCGTCAGGCCGCGCCAGGCGAACAGCCCGATGGCGAGCGCGTCGACGGTGACCCACAGCACCCAGCTTTCGACCTTGCGCAGCGACTGCAATATTTGCGCCGACACGCTAAGTCCGGCGATGGTGGCGTCGGCCATCGGCGCCGCCGCGTCGGTAAGGCGGGCCATGCCCGATCCCCAGATGAGGATGGCGGCGATCGTGCCGGCGGCCCATTTGATCCTCGCCCCGCGATCGAGCCACTCCACGGCCACGCCATGGTCGACCTGGGCGGCGCGCAGCCAGGCCCACCAGCCGTAAAGCTGGATCAGCAGGAAGAAGATTTGGAGGAGCGAGTCGGAATAGAGCTTCGAATGCCAGAACACGAAGAAATAGAGCGCCACCATGACGATGCCGAACGGGTAGTTCCACACCGACCGGCGCACGACCAGCAGGACGTTGATGACGCCTAGCAGCGCCGCTGCGACTTCGATGCCCCCCATCCGAAGTTTGAGCGTCTAGCTGCAGTCTTCGCAGCGACCGCGGACTTCGATCACCGGCCGGACTTCGGCGAAACCGGCATGCTCGGCGGCTTGCCGGACACCCTCGGACAGCCTGTCGTCGTCGATATGGGTCGCCTGCCCGCAGCTGTCGCAGATCAGGAAGATGCAGTCGTGCAGGCACCCGGGGTGCTGGTTGGCGACATAGGCGTTGGCGCTCTCCACCCGGCGGGCGAGGTTGGTGCCGACGAACAGGTCGAGGATGCGGTAAACACTGTTGGCCGCGACCCGCTTGCCGCGCGACTGCGAGACCGCTTCGGCGATGTCATAGGCCGATGCCGGCCGCTCGAAACCGGCAAGGGCGTCGAACACCGACGCGCGCATGTCGGTCCACTGCTCGCCGCGCTCGACCATCCGCCGCGCGGCGGCATCGTGCAGCGAAGGCCCTTCGTGAAGCTGGTGGGTATGTCCGGTCATGGCGGGAAGATAGGACTCGCGGCCACTTGCCGCAAGCAAAGTTGACCTATTCCGCAGCGATGAAATTGAGCCGGTGGCCAAGGGCCAAAATGCCGACGCCGAGCACCGTGTAGATCGCCTCAGTCCCGTCGTGCGGCATCGTCAATGCGCCGGCCATCACGCCGAGGCCAAGGCCGCCAACCGCGCTGGGCATCGAATAGCCATGCTCGAGGATGCCCCGGCCGAGCGCGATCGCTCCCATGATCATCGCCAGGCCGAGGCCGACCTCGTGAATGATCGGCGCGCCGAGAATGCCGCCTGCCGCCGACACCAACGCCAGCATGACCGACGTCGCCAGGCAGTGCACAAGGCACAGCCCGCTGAGGCCGATGGCGTAGCGGTCTAGTCGGTTCGAGGGAATCGCGAGCAGCGACATGGCGCGTGATATAACGTCGCCTTCTCGACGTGACAATATCACATCTCCGATTCTTCGAAATTATTGGCAAGCTGTTGTGATCCGGCCATATCGCGCCGCCATATGGACTCGGCCCTCGCTCAACCCGCTTCGGTTTTCACCCCCACCTACAGGCCGCTCGCCATTGCCTATTGGCTACTGGCAGTCGCCGGCATGGTGTTCCTGATGGTGGTGGTCGGCGGCATCACCCGGCTGACCGAGAGCGGCCTTTCAATTACCGAATGGAACCCGGTCAGCGGCGCCATTCCCCCGCTGTCCCATGAGCAATGGCAGCATGCCTTCGACCTGTACAAGCAGACACCGGAGTATCGCGAGATCAACGGCCCGGCGGGCATGGACCTCGCCCAGTACAAGTTCATCTTCTTCTGGGAATGGGTGCACCGGCTGATCGGCCGGCTGATCGGCCTGGTGTTCGCCCTGCCGCTGCTGTGGTTCGCGGTGAGGCGGGCGATCCCCAAGGGTTACGGCTGGAAGCTGGTGGCGCTGCTGCTGCTTGGCGGCAGCCAGGGCCTGCTTGGCTGGTACATGGTCATGTCGGGGCTCGTCGACCGGACCGACGTCAGCCATTTCCGCCTGTCGGCGCACTTGCTGCTGGCGCTGTTCATCATGGCCGCGCTGATATGGACCGCGCTCGACCTGCGCCACCTGGCCAAAACCGGTGAGAACCGCCCTGCCCGCCTCACCCGGCCTGCGCTGGTCACCGGCGCAATCCTGTTCGTTCAGCTGCTGCTTGGTGCCTGGGTCGCGGGGCTCAACGCCGGCTATGTCGCCAGCGACTGGCCGCTGATGCAGGGCAAGCTGGTCCCCGACGGCATCGACTGGGCGTTGGGCGCCGGCTGGGCCTTCACCCACGACCCCTATCTGCTTCACTTCCTTCACCGCTGGTGGGCCTGGGTGGTGGTCGCCGCGCTGGTGGTCTTCGCTCGCAAGGTCAAAGCGCTCGACCGGCCAGCCGCCAGGGCAATCCACATCGCTTTCGGCACCCAGATCCTGCTTGGCATCGCCACCGTGATGAGCGGCATGACCATCGTCCTCGCCGTATGCCACCAGGCGGTCGGAGCGCTGGTCGTCGCCTCGGTCACCTGGGGCGCCAATTCATTCGGACGCCGCGCATGAGCGTCGTCACCGTCTACGCCGTCTTCGCCGACCCGGCCGAGGCCCAGCGCATCGGCATGACCATCGTCGAAGAGCGGCTTGCCGCCTGCGTCAATATCCTCGGCCTTTGCCGCTCGATCTACCGCTGGGAAGGCGCGATCGAGACCGCGAGCGAGACCCCGGCCCTGTTCAAGACCACCCTCGACCAGGCCGATGCGCTGATCGCCCGGGTGACCGAACTGCACAGCTACTCGGTCCCGTCGATCGTCGTCTGGCCGATCGAGCGCCTGCCGGCCGACTTTGGAGACTGGGTAGAAGGGAATGTGGGATGAAGCCACGGGCTTTAGCGATAACTGTTTTGGTCACCTTGGCCGCACTGCTAGGTTGCGACCGGAATAGCGATCCGCAACGCACTCAAGTCGAGTGTGAGATGCTCGGGCAGCAACTCAATGACCAGCCGCTTGAAGGCATCATTTTTGGAGAAATTGGCACCAAAATCCGGACTAAAACGTGCCCGGGGATAGACATGGGCCTGGCCTCGTTAAGCGAGCTGCCGGAGGATTTAGCGAATCTAGCCAAGAGGTCGGCCGACGTCATGGAACCGGTAGGCTTCAAAGCTGTGAGCAGCGGATTCATTGTTCGGAACGGCAGCAAGTACACATTTATCGCGATGCACATTTATGACGTCCAAGAGCGATCAATTAACCAACCAGGAGCTGCCCGGTAATATTTTACCCGTCGAGAAGCGCCCGCTTTTGCTTGACTTTTTGCCCCGCCATCGCGATTAGCGCGCTCACAAGCGCTGCCCTTGGGTGGCGTTTTCCTGTTTCAAAGAAGAGGTCCAGCCCATGAAGGCGCTGATGAAGACCACCAAGTCGGCCAAGCCGCATGAGGTGGAGAAGAAGTGGCATCTGATCGATGCCGAAAATCTGGTGGTCGGCCGCGTCGCGACGATCATCGCCAACATCCTGCGCGGCAAGCACAAGGCGAGCTTCACTCCGCATGTCGATTGCGGCGACCATGTCGTCGTCATCAATGCCGACAAGGTGCGCTTCACCGGCCGCAAGCTGCAGAACAAGATCTACTACAAGCACACCGGCTATGCCGGCGGCATCAAGGAAGTGACCGCGGGCAAGCTGCTCGAAGGCCGCTTCCCCGAGCGCGTGCTGGAAAAGGCCGTGGAGCGCATGATCCCGCGTGGTCCGCTCGGCCGCGACCAGATGCGCGCCCTGCACCTCTACAACGGCACCGAGCATCCGCACGGCGGCCAGAACCCCGAACTGCTCGACGTCGCGTCGATGAACCGCAAGAACAAGGTGGGCGCATAACATGGCTGGCAAGAAGTCCCTTTCCGACCTCGGCGCGCTGACCGGTCAGGAGCCCGAGGCTCCGGCAGTCGCCGAAACCCCGGCGGCCGAAACCGCTGCTGTCGAAACCGCTGATGTCGAAGTCGTCGAGGCTCCGGCTCCGGTCGTGACCCAGGTCGAGACGCCGCTGCGCGAGCAGCAGCTCGACAAATACGGCCGCGCTTATGCGACCGGCCGCCGCAAGGACGCCGTTGCACGCGTCTGGCTGAAGCCGGGCTCGGGCAAGATCGAAATCAATGGCCGCGATCAGTCGATCTATTTCGCTCGTCCGACCCTGCGCCTGGTCATCAACCAGCCGTTCGGCGTGACCGATCGGGTCGGCCAGTATGACGTGGTAGCCACCGTCAAGGGCGGCGGCCTGTCGGGCCAGGCCGGCGCGGTCAAGCACGGCATTGCCCAGGCGCTGTCGCGCTACGAGCCGGCGCTCCGCACCGCGGTCAAGCGCGAAGGCTTCCTGACCCGCGACAGCCGCGTGGTCGAGCGCAAGAAGTACGGCCGGGCCAAGGCGCGTAGGTCGTTCCAGTTCTCGAAGCGCTAATTCGCGAGTTTTAGCCTGTAGGAAGGGCGGCCCGTTTGGGCCGCCCTTTTTGCTTCCGGGCCTAGGCCAGCAGCTTCTCCGCCTGGTCGAGGACCTTGGTAAAGCTGTCGACGATCAGGCGGTAAGGCTCGGGCGTCGCCATATCGAGCCCGCCCTGCTTGAGCAGCTCATAGCCGTAATCCGACCCGCCGGCGCGCAGCACGGCTAGATAGCGGTCCCGATCCGCCGGAGTGCCGTGCATCACCTTCTGGGCGAAGTAATTGGCCGCGGTGATCGAGGTCGCATATTGGTAGACGTAGAAGCCGAAGAAGAAGTGCTGGATGTAGGCCCATTCGGCGCCATAATTGGTCTCGATCATCAATTTCGGACCATGGTAGCGCTTCAACAGGTCGAGATAGAGAGCGCTCATCTTCTCGCCTGACAGCCCCTCGCCGCGATCGGCGATATCGTGGATCGCGACCTGGAATTCGCCGAACATCGCCTGGCGGAAGAAGGTGCCGCGATAATTCTCCATGATCTGGCCGAGGTAGAAGAGCTTTTCCTCCTTTGTCTTCGCCCGCTCGACCATCATGTTGGCCAGCAACAGCTCATGCGCCGTCGACGCCACTTCGGCGGTGAAGGTCGGATAGAAGGCCAGGTCGAACGGTTGGGCGGCGTTGGCCAGCAGCGTATGCATCGCATGGCCCCACTCATGCGCATAAGTGGTGAGGCCGTCATATTTGTCGCTGAGGTTTAGCAGCAGATAGGGATGCACGTCAAAGGCGCCCGGCTGCATGTAAGCGCCCGAGGCTTTGCCCTGGCGCGGGAACGGATCCATCCAGCGGGCGCCGCTGGCCTTGCTGAATTGCGCTGCATAATCGGGGCCCAGCGGCTTCACCGCGTCG
>NZ_JAHFPY010000116.1 GCF_023266535.1 Sphingomonas sp.
CAAGGTCGCGACATCGCGGATGGCGCCGTCGAAGACGAGACCGGCGGCGCCGCGCTTGCGCAGATGACCGCCCAGTATATCGCCGATCATCGCCGTCTCTCTATGCCCGGCGGCGGCGATCATCAGCACGTCGCCCGGGCGGATCTGTTCGAGGGCATACAATACCGCGCCGAAGTCGGGCGGTTCGCACAGCGCCGTCACGGCACGGCCGAACAGTCTCGGTTGCCTGCCGGGCGGGTTGAGGGGGCGGATATCGGGGTCGATCTGGCCCTGATCGCGCAGCAGGTCTACCGCTACGGCCACCGGCACCACGCGCCAGGGCTCGATCTCCTCGTTCGTCAAGTCGGATAGGGGAGCGGCATGGATCGTGACGGTCATATCAGTTCCTTTTCGTCAGCATCGCTACCAGACCAGGATCATGCCTGCCTGGTCACGATGAGATGCGTCGCGGCGGGAGTGGAGACGCGGTCGGTGCAGGCATAGCCCAGAGCCGGCAGGTCGAGGCCGGCAAAAAGATTTTCGCCGGTCCCCATAAAGACCGGCGACATGACGAGATGCATCTCGTCGATCAGGCCGGCGCGCAGATATTGTTTTATCGTGGCAACACCGCCGCCGAGGCGAACATCCTTGCCCTTCGCGGCGCGCTTTGCCTGGTCCAAAACGGATTCGATGCTATCGGTCACGAAGTGAAAGGTCGTCCCGCCGTCCATGACGAGGGGGGCGCGGGCATGGTGGGTGAGCACGAAGACCGGCACGTGATAGGGAGGGATGTCGCCCCACCAGCCCTTCCAGCTTTCATCCGGCCATGGCCCCCGGACCGGTCCGAACATGTTGCGGCCCAGGATCCAGGCGCCGATATTCTCGAAACTGCGCTGGGCGAAATCATCGTCGATGCCGGTCGCGCCGCCATCCTGGCCGAACATCGTCCGGAAGGTCTTGGTCGCAAACGCCCATTGATGCAGGGCCATGCCGCCCTTGCCGAGCGGGTTGTCGAGGCTCTGGTCAGGACCGGCGCCATAACCGTCAAGGGAGAAGGAGAAGCCACGGACACACAGCTTTGACATGATGGATCCCATTAAACTGATTGCATTATGCAATCGGATTAGCCGAAGCGGTTTCAGGGTGCAAGAAGTATGTGGAAGCACGGCGTCATTTGGATAATCTCTGGACTATGCAGATATTGTTGGAAGCGCGGGCGGGGCTTTTCATTTCTAGAAATATTGCCTAAAATTTTATCCAACGGTCGGTTTGGAACGCCGTCCCGGATCGGCCGTAAAGAGGGAGGGGCGAATTCCCCGAGGGTTCGCAACAAACCCCGGCCCCGGCGCCTCAGCTCCCCAGCATGGGGCGTCGGGGAATTTACTATCTTGGGGGGCGAATGGGAGGCCCTCAATGGGTAGTCTCATAAAATATACGCGGCCGCAAAAAGTGCGCGACCTTGAACACTTGGCACAGCAGAAACGCCAGAAGCGCCCCAAGGGCGTGCCGCTGTGGTGGCTGATCGGCTTAGGATTGATGGTAGGGATCGTGCTCGGTGAGCTCTTGACCGACAATCGGTTGCTGCCGTCGCGGTCTTGCCTTGTGGCAGTCGTGACGTGGACGAATATCGACGCAAGCTGCGACTGGTGACGGTCAACGGCCGGTCGATTGGCAATACACGATTTGTCGAGGGGGGCTGGCTGGATAAGAACAATTGGGCAGGGGGATAGCAATGACATTTGTCGGGACAGCGGCGCTTTGTTTCGCATTCATCGCGGCCATATTCGGCTTCGCCCTTAGGCCGTTTCAGAAGTTTCGTCTGGCAAGTAGCGGACTTCTGGGAGTGGCCATGCTTGCACTAATCACGGGAGTGATCGTGTTTTGGCATTATGTTTGACGCCGGTAATCTTCCAGGGCGGGACTGTCAGATATTTTGTGTAAGAGGCGCTTCTGTGAAGGATTTTGATTTCCGGGATCAGCGCGCTGATCCCGGAAATCGATCGCCGAACTGAATGGCAAACTGCCCCATGGCGCTGGTCCATTCAACCCCTCTTCGCCACCGCATACCGGCATTTTTGATGGCGAGGTAAAGCAGCTTCATGGCCGCTTCGTCGTTGGGAAAGCTGCCCCGGGTTTTGATGATCTTGCGCAACGACCGGTTCAGCGCCTCCAGGGCGTTGGTGGTGTAGATCATTTTGCGGATAGCCGGCGCGAAGGCGAAGAACGGCACCACGTACTGCCAGGCCCGGCGCCAAGCCTGGCCGATCGCCGGATAGCGCTTGCCCCATTCGGCTTCAAACTCCTCGAGCCGAACGAACGCCATGTCGGCATTCTCAGCCCGGTAGATCGCCTTGAGAGCAGGCATGATTGCTTTGCGGTCCTTCCAGGAAACGAAGGCCAGGCTGTTCCTGATCAGATGAACGATGCAGGTTTGAACCTGGGTGTCGGGGAAAACCGTGGTGATCGCCTCGGGAAATCCCTTCAAGCCGTCGACAACGGCGATCAGGATATCGCCGAGGCCCCGTGTCTTCAGTTCGTTCATGACCTTGAGCCAGAATTTGGCACCCTCGGTCTGCTCGATCCACAGCCCAAGAACATCCTTCTCGCCGTCCGGATTGAGCGCCAGAGCGACATAAACCGCCTTGTTCCTGACCGACCCTTCATCGCGGATCTTGACCCGCAGGGCATCGAAGAAAACCACCGGATAGACCGGATCAAGCGGACGCATCTGCCATTCCCGCACCTCATCGAGAACCGCATCCGTGACCTTGCTGATCAGGTCGGGCGAGACTTCGGCGCCATAAAGCTCGGCCAAGTGGCCCTGGATCTCGCGCACGCTCATGCCTCGCGCGTAGAGGCTGATGATCTTCTCGTCAAAGCCGTCAAATCGCGTCTGTCCCTTGGCGATCAATTGCGGCTCAAAAGACCCCGCCCGATCGCGCGGAACCTCGATCATCAGCTCACCATCTTCGCTCAGGATGGTCTTGGCGCTGGTACCGTTGCGACTGTTGCCACTGCCGCGCCCGGCCGGGTCGCCCTTCTCATAACCAAGATGATCGGTCAATTCGGCGCCCAAAGCTCGTTCGATCAGCGCCTTCTTCAGCTGCTTGAACAGCCCGTCAGCTCCCGTCAAATCCTCCGGCTTCTCATATCCGGCAAGCAATTGATCCA
>NZ_JAHFPY010000117.1 GCF_023266535.1 Sphingomonas sp.
ATCCGCAAACTGACCTTCACCGGGTCCACGGAAGTCGGCCGCATCTTGCTGAAACAGGCCGCCGATCAGGTGCTGAAATGCTCGATGGAACTGGGTGGCAACGCCCCCTTCATCGTCTTTGACGATGCCGACCTCGACGCCGCCGTCGAAGGCGCGATGATCTCCAAGTTCCGCAACAACGGCCAGACCTGCGTCTGCGCCAACCGCATCTATGTGCAGGCCGGGGTCTATGATGCTTTTGCCGCCAAGCTGGCCGAAGCGGTCGGCAAGCTCAGCATCGGCGACGGCCTGACGGCCGGCGTCACCACCGGCCCGCTGATCAACGAAAGCGCCGTGGAGAAGGTCGAGGAACATATCGCCGACGTGCTCGCCGGCGGCGGCAAGGTCGTCACCGGCGGCAAGCGCCACGCCCTGGGCGGCACCTTCTTCGAACCGACGGTGGTGACCGGCGTGACGCCGGCCATGAAAGTCGCCAACGAGGAAACCTTCGGCCCCCTCGCCCCCCTCTTCAAGTTCGACACCGAAGAAGAGGTCATCCGCCGCGCCAACGACACGATCTTCGGCCTTGCCTCCTATTTCTACGCCCGCGACATCGGCCGCATCACCCGCGTCCAGGAAGGGCTCGAATACGGCATGGTCGGCGTCAACACCGGCCTGATCTCGACCGAGCTCGCCCCCTTCGGCGGCGTCAAGCAATCGGGTCTGGGGCGCGAAGGCAGCCACCACGGGATCGAGGATTACCTGGAGCTGAAGTACATCTGCCTCAGCGTGTGAGGCTCTGGCGGAACCGGAAGCAAGCGGGGGCCGGTGGCCCCCGTTTTCGTCAGGGCTGCTGCGGTGCCAGGGGGCGCTGACCCGTCGCGGCCCTCCGGCATGCCGCCGAGATGGCATTAGCTAATAACCGTCGACTGGCGTAGAAATACCTCCAAGAAGATCGGGGGAGGGCGGCATGGGCGAGGAACAGCTTGAACGGCGGCTGGCGGCGATCATGGCGGCCGACGTCGTCGGCTACAGCCGCCTGATGGAGGCCAACGAGGAACGGACCCTCGGCGCGCTGCGCCAGCACCGGCGCGAGTTCTTCGATCCGACCGTGGCCAAGCACAAGGGCCGCATCTTCAAGGTGATGGGCGACGGCTTTCTGGTCGAGTTCGGCAGCGTCCTCGACGCGGCGCGCTGCGCGGTGGAAATCCAGGCCGGCATGCCCGGGCGCAATGCCGGCGTGCCCGAGGACCGCCACATCAAGTTCCGCATCGGCATCAATCTCGGCGACATCATCGTCGAGGGCGACGATTTCTACGGCGACGGCGTCAACCTGGCGGCGCGGCTCGAAGGGCTGGCCTCGCCGGGCGGCATCGCCTGTTCGGCAGTGGTGCGCAACCAGGTCGGCAACAAGCTCGAGATCGAGTTCCTCGACCAGGGCGACAAGACGGTGAAGAACATCGCTCAGCCGGTCCATGTCTATTTCGTCAATATGGCGGATGCCGCGCCGAACGGCAGCCCTCAAGTTGCCGCCAGCGGCGCGCCGCAAGTCCGTTCCGACAAACCCTCGGTGGCGATCCTGCCCTTCGCCAACATGAGCAACGACCCCGAGCAGGAGTTCTTCAGCGATGGCATCACCGAGGATATCATCACCGACCTGTCCAAGGTCTCGGGCCTGTTCGTGCTGAGCCGCAACAGCGTGTTCACCTACAAGGGCAAGGCCGTCAACATGGACCGGATCGCCAAGGATCTGGGGGTCGCATTTGTGGTCGAGGGCTCTGTCCGCAAGGCCGGCAACCGGGTCAGGATCAATGCCCAGCTGATCGAAGGCGCGACCGGCGGCCATGTCTGGGCCGACCGCTACGACCGCGACCTGACCGATATCTTCGCCATCCAGGACGAGATCACCCATACCATCGTCGATCAGCTCAAGGTCAATCTCCTGCCGGAAGAGAAGCAGGCCATCGCCCAGGCGCCGACCGGCAATGTCGAGGCCTACACCTATTATCTCAAGGGGCGGGAGCTTTTTCATCGCGGCTCGAAATCCTATTACGCGATGGCCAAGCGGATGTTTGCCAAGGCCATCGAACTCGATCCCCTCTACGCGCGCGCCTATGCCGGGGTGGCCGATTGCGATTCCTTCCTCTATCTCGACTACAGCGAAGGTGCCTCCCTCGACGGCATCCTCGCCAACTGCGCCAAGGCGCTCGACCTCGATCCCGGCCTTGCCGAAGCCCGAGCGTCACGCGGCCTGGCCCTGTCGGCCGGACAGAGGTATGACGAGGCTGAAAGGGAATTCGAACAGGCCATCGCTGGCAACCCGAACCTGTTCGAAGCCCACTACTTCCGGGCGCGCTCGTGTTTTGTGCGGGGCAAGCTCGACGAGGCCGCCGTCCACTGGGAGCGCGCCGCCGAGGTCAAGCCCGATGATTTCCAGTCCTGCATCTTGCCGGCATCGATTTATCGCGCTCAGGGGCGAGTGAAGGATCAGGAGCGGGCGCTGCGCCGGGGCGCGGAACGGGCCGAACGCGCGCTCGCCGCCAATCCCGAGAACGCGCGCGCCGCCTATCTGCTGGCGGGCGTATATGTCGGTCTCGGGGATGCGGAAAAAGGGAAGGGCTGGGCGGAACGTGCGCTCGCCATCGATCCGGACGATGTCATGGCCCGCTACAATGTCGCCTGCTTCTACAGCCTTTGCGGCGAGATCGATCACGCCCTTGACCTGCTTGAGGCGCTGATGCCGCAGAGCAATCCGGACATGAAGGCGTGGATCCTGAACGACTCCGACTTCGAACCGCTGCACGGCCAACCGCGCTGGCAGAAGGTGCTGGATCTCATCCGGTAGCGCCGGGTCCGCTTTGCCGGCCCGTCGCCGCCGAGACATTTCCCTTCCGCCCTGAAATCGACTAGGCTGTGGTCGAAGCGCGGGGTTGGGGCATGGGCGAGGAACAGCTTGAACGGCGGCTGGCGGCGATCATGGCGGCCGACGTCGTCGGCTACAGCCGCCTGATGGAAGCCAATGAAGAACGGACCCTCGGCGCGCTGCGCCAGCACCGGCGCGAGTTCTTCGATCCGACCGTGGCCAAGCACAAGGGCCGCATCTTCAAGGTGATGGGCGACGGCTTTCTGGTCGAGTTCGGCAGCG
>NZ_JAHFPY010000078.1 GCF_023266535.1 Sphingomonas sp.
CAAACCGCCGGCGGTTTTCCCGCAATCTCGGCGGCGCCCGGCCAATTTCTATTGAAAGACGCCGTTCTTCTGGCTGCATCCCTCGTCTTGTTCGTAAACTCGGTCCAGCGGAAGGGATCAAGCGTCGCCTAACCAGGCTGCGGCTTGACGAGAGGCGAACTTGAGGAGACGGCAACATGCCATTTCAAGGCGGTGGCACGGCCACCGCCCTCTCCCGAACCAATAACGGGCCATGACCGGCGCCAAAAGTTCGCGCGAAGGCGTTCGGCGGACGTCAGGTGTAACCCTCTCCACCACTCTGTCGGGATTTTTCTCGCGAACATCCTCCGTTGCCTCTTGGATGCACGTCAGTCCCGGACCGACCCCAGCGTAACCGATTGCCTCGCGGTTCCGAATGTAGAGTCAAGACTCGCGGCGTGGAGGCCCGTCGACCGAGTGTTCGACGGAGCATTTGATGAATACCGAAGTGTTGATTGTGGAGCTTTCCAGGAATTTGCAGCCCGTGCCCCTGCATGGTCCGCGCGCCCTTTTGCGCCGGGGTTTAATTCGGGGTGCGGCCGTCGCGATGGTGCTGGTCTTGTTCTGGCCTTCGCTGGCCGTGCGTAGCGATTTGTCCGTAGCGGCCGTGACAATGGGCTTCTGGATGAAGCTGCTCTACACCGCCTCGATCGCGTCGCTCGGCTTTTTCGCTCTCGAACGATTGAGCCGGCCTGGCGCTCGCGACCTTCACTGGACGCGACTCTTGTGGCCACCCATCGCTCTGTTGGCATTGGTCACGTCCATCCAGCTGGCCATCGCCCCCGACGGAAATACTGCCTCCTTCTGGATGGGCTCGAGTTGGTTTCAGTGCCCGCTCTATGTGATGTTGTTATCGGTGCCGGTGTTCGTTGGGCTGGTGCGGGCGATGGCCCACCTTGCTCCGACGAGGCTTGAGGCCGCTGGCGCAGCTGCGGGATTGGTTGCTGGCGCCACTGGCGCTTCCATCTACGCTCTACACTGCGCCGAGACATCGCCTGGCTTCGTGCTGCTATGGTACTCGCTCGGCCTTGCCGCAGCGACGTTGGTCGGCGCCGCCGTCGGACCACGGCTCTTACGCTGGTAAGGCGGCGGGCCCGTCTCGCGCCCACCCCAATCGCATTGCGGCGCGAAACTTTCGGAGCAGGTGTAACCGCCAGACGCTACCACTCGTATTCCGTCATGTGCCGGGCTGTCCCTCCGTTCCGTCCGGGCCCGGCACACCGATCGGAGTAAGTCTGTGCCGGAAGAAACAATCGCGCCATTTCACGGCTTCGGGCTCGGCCTGCGGATTCCACACTTCCAGAATTATCTGACCGAGGCCGTTCCTGTCGATTTCATCGAGATCATCTCCGAGAATTTCATGGGGGCCGGCGGGCGCCCGATCCACGTTCTCGATGAGGTGCGCGATCGCTGGCCCGTTGCGATGCATGGCGTTTCAATGTCGATCGGTTCGGCTGACGGCATCCGTTCCGACTATCTTGCGCGCCTGAAAGCGCTGGCTGATCGAATCCAGCCATTATGGGTCTCCGATCATCTGAGCTGGTCGCGCGTTGGGGAGGTCAATTCCCATGACCTGCTCCCGCTGCCCTTCACCGAGGAAGCACTCAACACCGTTTGCGCGAACATCGAGCATGTCCAGGATGCGCTCGAACGTCCGCTGGTCCTCGAAAACCCCTCGACCTATCTGACCTTCGCCGACGACCAGATGACCGAATGGGCCTTCCTTGCCGAGATGACGAAACGGACGGGCTGCTACCTGCTACTCGACGTCAACAACATCTATGTGAGCGGAACGAACAACGGCTTTGACCCCTATGATTATCTGGCGGGCGTGCCGGCGGACCGTGTTCGGCAAATCCACCTCGCGGGCCACAGCCAGGGGCAAGGCCGGCTAATCGATACGCACGACGAGCCTGTTCCCGATCCAGTTTGGGATCTGTTCGCCCGGATTTATCCTCGTCTCGGACGCGTCGCCACTATGATCGAGCGCGACGACAACATTCCTCCGCTTCAGGATATGTTGGACGAGCTGGATGTTGCGCGCCGCATCGCAGGCGACGTCACGGCGGCCGCGGCATGACGCTTCTCGACCTTCAACGCGATTTCCTGGGATTCCTGTTGGATGAACCGAGCGACATTCCGGTTGCCGTTGGCGGGTCCAGTGGGCCGGGCCTTGCCGTCTATCACAACGCCTATGGTGGCCAGCTCGTAGAGTGCCTCAAAGACAGTTACGAACGCCTGTGGGCGTGGCTCGGAGACGAGGCGTTCGAAGCGGCTGCGCGCCGGCATATCGCCGCCCACCCGCCGCATAGCTGGACGCTCGCCGACTACGGCGTCAAATTCTCGGAGACAATGGCCGACCTTTACCCGGACGATCCTGAGGTCGCCGAAATCGCCGCGCTCGACTGGGCTTTGCGGCGCGCGTTCGACGGCCCCGACGCACCGGCCTTCGACCGGCAACAGCTCGCAGCGGTCGATTGGGATGAGGCGGTGATCGCATTCGTGCCGACGCTCACGTTGCTGCCCGTCAAGACCAACTGTGGCGCGATCTGGAACGCGATCGCCGCCGAAGAGGAAGTTCCGGCAGCCGAGTTGCTGCCCGAGCCGGGTTGGGTGCGTGTTTGGCGCGTCGGTCTTCAACCGCATTTCGCCTCGATCGAGACCGCTGAGATGGGCGCGATCCAGCTCGCATCGTCGGGCATGAGCTTTGCTCGCCTGTGCGACCGCCTGTCCGAAGAAATCGGCGTCGAAACGGCGGTCGATGCCGCCGGCCGCTATCTCGCGTCCTGGGTGCAAGACCAGATGATCGCAGACGTCCGGTGAGACTGTTTTGCATGAGGACCAAACCGAGATGATCCGCTTCTATTTTCACCCGACCCCGAACCCCTTGAAGGTCGCCCTGCTGCTCGAAGAGCTCGGCATCGGCTATGAGCTTGTGCCGGTCGATACCTTTAAGGGCGAACAGTGCGCGCCCTCCTTTCTCGCAATCAATCCGAACGGGAAAGTCCCGGCGATCGTCGACACCGAAGGCCCCGGCGGAGTTCCGACGGCGGTCTTCGATTCGACCGCGATCCTACTCTATCTCGCAGAAAAGCACGGTCAATTTCTTGGATCACCCGAGGATCGAGGGCAATTGCTCTCTTGGCTGTTTTTCGTGGCGTCGGGCCTTGGACCGTTTTCCGGCCAGGCGGTTCATTTCCAGCGCGCCGCGCCAGCGGGTCTGGACTATGCGCTCAACCGCTATCGGCGCGAAGCCGAGCGCCATTACCAGGTTCTCGACGATCACCTGCGCGATCGGACGTACATAGTCGGCGAGACCTACACGGTCGCGGATATGGCGGCCTGGGGATGGATCGAACGCGCCGGCTTCGTCTTCCCCGAATTCGACGAGCCCCTCAGTCGCTATCCCGATTTGGCCCGCTGGCATCGGCTGGTCAATGCGCGGCAGGCGGCGTGGCGTGCTCGCGATGTTGGGAGCGATCACGAATTCAAGCGCGAGTTCGACGAGCAAACGCTGCGCGCGCTCTTTCCCTCAAACTATGCTGCAGAAGGTTGAGGTGCCGGTCATGGACGTCGAAGGAAAACGGGTTCTCATCACTGGCGGGTCAAGCGGGATCGGGCTTGAATTGGCGCGTGGGCTTGCCGCGCGCGGTGCACGTCTGGTCATCGCTGCGTGCGGAGCAGCGCGCGTCGATGAAGCTGTCGGGGCTTTGAACGCATCAGGTGCGGAGGCTGCCGGCATCACTGCCGATGTCGCGACCCCGATAGGTCGCACGGCAGCCTTGCAGGGCGCGATCGAAGCATTCGGCGGGCTCGATATTCTCGTGAACAACGCCGGCGCGGTTCGCGCCGGTCGCCTTGATGCGATTGATGAAGAGGAGATCCGCGCCATGATCGAGGTGGATCTTGTTGCCCCTATCATGCTGACTCGCACGGCGTTGCCGTTGCTGCGAGCTGGTTCCGAGAGCATGATCGTTAACGTCTCTTCCGCGATCGCATTGGTCGCGATGCCGTTCTATGCGACCTATGCGGCGGTGAAGGCCGGTCTGTCGAGCTTTGGGGAGTCGCTGCGGCGCGAGCTCAATGGAGAAGGTGTTCGTGTGATGACGGTCTACCCCAGCGGCACCGATACCCCGATGATGGCGACGAACCAGGCGGGCCCAGAGATTGGATTCTCGCTGGAGCCAGCCGAAGCTGTCGCTGAAGCGATCATTGCAGGGATCAAGCATGACGCCATCAATGTGGTTCGTGGTGGTCCCGAAAGACAGGCCCTGATCGACCTGAACAGCAAGGATCCGATGGCGATCGACGCCCATTTTCTTGCGATCAAGGACGTCTTTGAGCGAGACGTACGCTCGCACTGCGCGCTGTGAACTGATGAGGAGCCCCCATGCTGACCAGGCCCGAAGGCTCATTGCCGGAAGACTTCCACCTGACGCGCCGGGCGGCCGCTGGTTTGTTCTTCGCCGGCTATGCTCTCGCGGCTTTCTCCGCGGAGGCCGCGCCGATCACGACACCTGAAGACGGGCTGATTATTGAGGGCGTAACGATTCCGAATGGCGCGTCCCAGCACTTACCGGCCTATGTCGCCCGGCCCGCCGGTCAGGCCCGACATGCCGCGATCATCGTCGTGAATGAAATCTTCGGAATCCACGATTATATCAAGGACATCTGCCGACGGTTGGCGCGTCTCGGTTATGTCGCGATCGCGCCCGATTTCTTCTACCGTTCGGGCGTCAATCTCCCGGCTATCGCCAACATCGAGCAGATCATCCCGATCGTCCGACAGGCGACACCCGACCAAGTCGACAACGATGTCGCAGCGACTTCGACGTGGCTGAAGGCTCAAGCGTTCGTCGAAGGCACGCGGATCGCGATCACTGGCTTCTGCTGGGGTGGCGCAGTCGTCTGGCGTGCTGCCATGGAAGATCCCGATATCAAGGCAGGCGTCGCCTGGTATGGACAGCTCAAGCCGCTGATCAGCCGTGCCGCAGAACTGAAGGCCCCGGTGTTAGGCCTGTACGGCGCGCTTGATCAGGGCATCCCCCAGGCCGATGTCGAAGCGATGCGCGCTGCGTTGCAAGCCGCCGGGAAAATGGGTTCGAATATCCACGTCTATCCCGACGCCCAGCATGGATTTCACGCCGACTATCGTTCGAGCTACAACAAAGGCGACGCGCGTGACGGATGGTCGCGGATGTTGGCACATTTCAAGGCAAACGGGGTGGTATGATGATCGATCGCTCGATTGACCCGACCGCTGATCAGGTACGCCAGTTGCGTGATGATGGACCGGACGGCCCCGTGACGATGGTCAACCTGCTGAAGTTCAAAGATCGGGCCGTCTATCCCGAAGACAGCGGGGAGCCGGCACGCTCGGGAAGCGAAGCCTATGCCCTGTACGAAAAGGCATTCAGCGTCACCGTCGGCACCGTCAGTCAGGCGAACATCATCTATAATGGCGATGTCGGGCTGGTTTTTATCGGCGAACCCGGCACGGCTCCGACTGACTGGGATCGGGTGCTGATCGTTCGCTATCCTTCGCGCGGGCATTTTCTCGCGATGATGCGCGACGAAACTTATCGCGCCGCGCTTGTTCACCGCTATGCAGCTATTGAACGAACCGTTCTCCTGCAATGCGGCACTGAGCTGGCCGCGCTGTAGATCCTTCTCAACATCGTAACTTTCGCAAGAGCGTTCATGGCCTCCGCTGGATTCGCAGCAGCTGGTGATGAAGGGCAAACGCTTGCTATCCGATGTGCGTGCGCCGGCTTCCGACGGAATTGTGGTCAACCGCGTCCTCCCGGTGGACCGGGAGGACGCGGTTCGTGGATCAGGCCTTCCAGTTCTCGGGGAAAATCCGTTTGAGCGCGTCGACCTTCGGCCGATCATTGACAATGATGTAGGGGTAGTTCGGGTTGCGGGCCATAAAGTCCTGGTGGTAGCCCTCCGCCGCAAAGAAGCCCCTCTGCTGCTCGAGGCGCGTGGCGATCGGCGCGGAAAAGACGCGAGCGGCGCTCAGCTGGCTGATGTAGGCACGCGCCACCCTCGTCTGGGCCGCCGATAGCGGGAACAAGGCGGTGCGATATTGGGTGCCTTCATCAGGCCCCTGTCGGTTCACTTGGGTTGGGTCGGCGACCACGGAGAAATAGATACGCAGCAACGTAGCGTAGTTCACCTGCCGAGGGTCGAACACGACCTTGACCGATTCCGCGTGGCCAGTCGCACCGCTCGAAACAGTCTCATATTGCGCGGTCGATGCCGAGCCACCGGCATATCCCGAAGTCGCGCTAACCACACCCTTCACATGGCTGAAGACACCTTCGACACCCCAAAAGCAGCCCCCGGCAAAGATCGCCGTCTCGCGATTTCCCCCAGGCGCCTCCTTCATGACCGCGACGGGAACCTTGATTGCGCTATTGCGAGCTTCGCTGGGCCTTATCGCAGCGGTCACGGCGACACCGGCGAACAATGTAACCGCAAGGGCAGTGGAACGTAACATGGACTCAAACTCCGGAAACATACCTCCAATCCGGCATTCGTTCGTGCCGCGACACAGGTTACACTCCTTCCTGTAACCATCCTGCCTTCGACTACGAATATGTCAGCATGGAACGATCGCTCGCTCAGCCTACTCGCCGCAAGCTCCTTGGGCTTGGCACAACTGCAGCCCTCGGCGCGCTCGCATGGCGGTTGATAGGCGCCGATGATGCCGCGGCTGTGGCGACCGTACCCGCCACATTTCGTCTCACCGACGCGGAATGGCGCAAGAGACTCTCTCCGCAGGCTTACGCCGTGCTCCGACGAGCATCGACCGAATACCCCTATACAAGTCCGCTCGATAAGGAGCACCGCAAAGGCACGTTCGCATGTGCTGGATGTGCGCTCCCGCTCTATTCGTCCGCGACTAAATTCGACAGTGGCACGGGCTGGCCGAGTTTTTACGACCACCTTCCTCACGCCATCGGCGAGCACCGCGACAATAGCCTTGGTGTGGAACGCACCGAGGTTCATTGTACACGATGCGCCGGTCATTTGGGACATGTCTTCAATGATGGCCCGAGACCGACCGGGCTTCGCTATTGCATGAACGGCGTAGCGATGACGTTCAAGCCAGCTTGAGCGGGCCATGACGGGCGCCAAATTAATTGTCGCCGGGCTCAGCCACCGAAGTTACCTCGAAGGCGGCTGCCTCTTCGTGCCTTGGCGAACCGCATTGGGATCGGGACGGCGCGCAATAGCAACAGCAATCTATGCCCCCTCTACGGTTGATTGCTGATGTCATTCAGCATTTGCCAGATACGACACGTCCTCGCCGCGGCCGATCACGGCAGCTTCTACAAAGCTGCCCGCGCATTGGGGATGGAACAGTCCACACTTAGCCGGGACGTTGCCAAACTAGAACGAATGATCGGAGTCCAAATTTTTGTGCGTTCGCGTGCAGGAATAAGTACGACAGGGGCCGGACGCGATTTTATTCGATGCGTTAGGCCAATGCTCGCGAATGCGGACAAGCTCGTAGCCATAATGCGTGCTGCTGGTCAGGGCCGCGCCGGCGACCTCGTTATCGGACATTATTGCTCGCTCTCGGCCGGCAACCTACGCGCGACCATGCTGGGTTGGCGCGGTGCGCATCCAGACGTCAATCTAGACGGGATAGAGGCAAACCGAGGTGCTTTGCTTGCTGGTCTCGATACCGGGGAGATCGACATTGCCATTATGGCGGGCGAAGCTGCCCATGATGGTTATCAGCGCGAAGCGTTCTGGAGCGAGCGCGTGATGGTAGCCCTGTCGTCGAGCCACCCTCTTGCAGAACGCGAGATCATCCATTGGACCGACCTTCGCAGCGAACGCTTCCTGCTCCCCGCAACAGACCCCGGTCCAGAAATTCGCGACATGCTACTCGGCCGCCTGTCGGTGGCGGGAATGCAGCCGGACGTCAGAATGCACCAGTCCGGTCATGGGACAATTCTTAGTGTGCTAGGCGACGGGCGCGGCCTCAGCATCATCTGCGAGGGTGGCTCCGGCACACAGTATCCCAATGTGGTCTATAGGCCCATGTACGGAGAACAAGGACCAGTGCTGATCTGCTATTCCGGATACTGGCGCGACGAAAATTGCAATCCCGCTTTGCGGCGATTTCTCCAATTCGTCAAAACACGCTATGCACTATCCTTCAAAATTTCTGAGAATTCAGTAGAATAGGGTTAGTTTTCGTTGGAGCGTAATGCCATGTCACAAGGCAAGCCACTTATCATTGTTCTGGTCGCGTTGGTCTTCGGATTTGCCGGAGGGTTCATCCTACGGCCGATCATCACGCCAGCGCCGCAAACGGCTGCGGTCGCCAGCCCAGCGACAGTTGCGCCGACATCGACAGAGGCGCGCGGCACACAGTATTTCGTGGCGCATGTCGATGAAGCGCGGCGGATCGTCGCCGGATGTCGCGATGGCTCAGTGCGCGGCGGCGAATGCGCCAGTGCCGAGCAAGCCGTGGCCGAAGTGGAAGGCCGCGAGCGCTTCAAGAAATTCATGGGCAACTGACGGCAGCGTGATGGCTCAGTCTTTCGCGCCGCCGCGACGCCGCGAAAACCCCCGGTCGCTTGCCATGAACTTCGCCAACATGGGTGAGACGAGCTTCTCGGGGGCGATGGCTTCCCCTCCCGTTTCGGCTGCGAGCGCAGCGGCGTAGGCGGCGAGATCGCGGTGAACGGCGGCGGGCAGTTCGACCGTCAGCTTCACCGGCCGATCATCGGCGAGAGGCCCCAGCTTCAATTTCGTCATCGTGCGCCTCCAGTGGGTTCCAATACGAGGTCGCGGGTCAGGATCACGCGCAAGGGGTGCCCCGGCCGAATGGTGAGTGTCGGCTGCACATTGAGCTGCCGCCGCACGATCTGCTGGCCGGTCTGGTTGATGGTGTCCTGCGAGCCGCGCCGAAGGGCACGGGTCAGGTCATCCTCACTGTCCGCGCCCAGCTCGGCGCCGACGCCGAGCAGCGTCGAGACGGCAGCGGCCTTGAGCAGGTTTCCCCAATGCTGATTGACGCGATCCTGTAGGCCGGCAAACCCGGCTCCGTCCGCGCCGGGCTGGCGCTCGAGAACGATCGAGCGGCCATCCGGCATGATGAGCCGGTCCCAGGCGAGCAGCACGCGGGTCTGCCCGGCGGCGATCTCGCTGTCATACTCCCCGATCAGCCGCGCGCCCTGCGGGATGAGCAGGATGCGCCCGGTCGGGCTGTCATAGACGTTGGCCGTCACCTGGGCCGTGATCTGGCCGGGCAGGTCGGAACGGACGCCGGTGATGAGCGCGGCGGGAATGATGCTGCCTGCCTGAACGATGTTGGGCGATGCCGGCGCCGTCAGTCGCTCGACGCTGACCGTGCGCTGGTTGGCCGCCTGCGCCATGAAAGCGCGCTTGGCGGCCTGATCGCTTTGCGCCGCCGTATCCCCTGCCGCTGGTGTCGCCGGGCTTGCCACGGCCAGGCTGGGCAAGGCCGGCGCGGCCGATGACGACGCTCCCCCGCCGCTGCCGAGAAAGACCGCGCTGGTGCGAGCCGCGTCCCGCTCCTGAGCGGCGCGCTGGCGGGCAGCTTCGGCGGCTTGGGCGCGCGGATCGGGCTGCGCGCCGACCGGCGGCACGGGCACGGGCACGGCATCGCCGCGCTGCTGCGCCGAGACGATCGGCCGGCCAAGATCGCCAGGTAGTGGCGGGCCAAGGCGCGGCGTTTGGCCGTAGTCCTTCGGCCCCGAGGTGATCGCGTCGGCCGTGGTCCGGCTGTCGGTATTGTAGAGTTCCTGAGCGGCCTTCTCGCCGGGCGGCCGTAGCGCGTAGATCAGCGAGCCGCCGATACCGAGACCCGCGGCGACGCCCATCACGGCCAGTGCCTTGCGCGACAGGCGCATGACGCGCGGCGGGTCGCCTCGGAGTTGGAAGGCTTGAGGATCGGAACGCGGCGCGCGCGTGGCGGGCGCTTCGGTCGAGGGAGTGTCGGCAGAATCGCTCACGGCCGCCGCCCCCGTCCATCGTCGCGCACGATGCGGACGCGCTGCTCACTGCGTTTGTCGCCGAGGCGCAGTTCGGCGGCGGCGAACAGGCGATCGACCACCATGTAGCGGCCCTGGACGCGGTAGTTGACCAGCTCGGCATCGCCGGCCGCGCCGGTCACGAACAGCGGCGGGATCTCGCCCTGCGAGATCCCGGCCGAAAACTCGATGAAGACCTGCTGGCCGTCGTCGAACGCGCGGGCGGGACGCCACGGCGCCCGATCGCCCTCGATGCGGTAGCGGAAGTTGAGAGCGGACACATCCACGCCCGTCGCCACTGGGGCGGCGGATGCGGCGGCGGCGTTCCGGCCCTGCAAGGCGATCAGCGCATCCTGCGGATAGGTCCAGCTCACCGACGCCATATAGGTCGCCGCCGTGGCGCGCAGCTCCAGATGATAGGTGCGCCGGTCGGTGTTGATGACGAGGTTCGTTGAAAGATCGGGCCGGGTGGGCTTCGCCAGGATATGCACGCGCGCCGTGGGACCGCTGCCGCTGATCGTATCGCCGATGATCCAGCGCACGGTGTCGCCGGCCGCGACCGGACCCGGCCCGACGAGCTGCTCACCTTCCTGCAAGGCGATGTCCGTGACCTGGCCGGGCGCGGAATAGACCTGATAGAGCGCGCCATCGGTCCAGGGATATTGCTGGATGGCGTTGAGGAACCCGTCGCGCACCGGCTGCACGCGCGCGGCGGCATTCGCCGCGCCCACGCGCCGGCGGGGATCGGACGGCTCCGGCGCGCGCGGCGTATCCGTCACCGGCTTTAGCTGGCCGGGAAGCGGCAGCGGCTCGGGGATCGTCACCACCTCGACCGGGCGTGGCGGTTCCGGCGCGGGCGTTGCCGTGATCGGCGCGGGCGGATCGTCATAGGCGATGGCGGGCGGCTTCGCCGATGTGGTGGCGCAGCCGGCGAGCGCCGATGCGGAAACGAGCAGCGCAGCGGACGCGGCTCGGCGGAACGGACTCGCGGTCATTGCGACAGCTCCTTCGACCAGTTGAGGGCATTGACGAAGACGCCGAGCGGATTCTTGCGCAGGGCATCGGGGGTGCGCGGCGGCTGCACGACGACGGTGAGGATCGCCGACCATCGTTCCGTCGCGGCAAGGCTGCCGTCCTGATAGCGGCGCTCGGTCCAGGCGACGCGGAAGCTGTCGGGTGACGCGCGGATCACGCTGGATACGTCCACCGCGACCTGCACCTTGCCGACCTGCGCGAACGGATCGTTGGCGCGCGCATAGTCGTTGAGGAACAGCGCCCCCTTGTCGGTGGTGAAGTCGTAGGCGCGGAGCCAGTTCTGGCGGACGATGACGGGATCGGCGGGGATCGCGCGGACCTGCTCGATGAAGCGGGCGAGATGGAACGCGACCTGAGGATCGGTCGGGCGGTAGCCGCCCTCGGCCGGCGCGACCGCTTGGGCCTCGCCGAGCCGATCGACCTCAACCACCCAGGGCACGATATGCCCGCGGGCCGACTGCCAGACGAGGCCGCCAGCCAGGCCGCTCGATAGCGCCAGCGCGCCGAAGAAGGCGAGCCGCCAGTTCCTCGCCTGCACGCGAGACGAGCCGATCCGGTCGTCCCACACCTGCGCCGCGCGCTGGTAGGGAGTCGTCGGCTCCGGGGTTTGTCCGTATCGGATGCTGGGGCGTCGAAACATGGATCAATCCTTCTGGCTGAGATCGACGGACGATCCGCCGCCGCCGCTGTCGCCCGAGCGCAGCGTATGGGCGGCGACGGTCGCGCCGTGGGTCATGGTCTGGCGGCGTCTCATCGCGGCGGCCCAGGCGGGCGAGCCGCCGGAAGCCTCGGCCGCGGGCGCGGGGCTGCCGCCCGAAATGGCGCCGCCCGTCGCGGTGACGGCGGCACGGCCGCCCGAGCGGTAGCTGTCCTTGAGCGAAGCGGCGGCCTTGCGCAGCGGCG
>NZ_JAHFPY010000118.1 GCF_023266535.1 Sphingomonas sp.
TTTTCCACGTCAACGGCGACGATCCGGAGGCGGTGACCTTTGCCTGCAAGATGGCGATCGAGTTCCGCCAAGCATTCAACCGCGACATCGTCATCGACATGTGGTGCTACCGCCGCTTTGGCCACAACGAGGGCGACGAGCCGAGCTTTACCCAGCCGCTGATGTACGCGGCGATCAAAACCCACCCGCCGGTCAGTGAAATCTACGCAAAACGGCTGATCGCCGAGGGCGTGGTCGATCAGAAGTGGATTGACGATTCCACCGCAGCATTCGTCCAGCATCTCGAAAGCGAGTTCGAGGCAGGGACCAGCTATCTCCCCAACAAGGCCGACTGGTTCGAAGGCCGCTGGGAAGGGCTGGGTACACCGGGCGAGCCTGTCGATGCGCGGCGCAACGTCAACACCGCCATCCCCGAGGACGAATATGCGCGCCTGTCTGCACTGCTGACCACCGTCCCCGAAGGGCTGACCATTCACAAGACACTGGGCCGGATCCTCGACGCCAAAAAGAAGGCGCTCGACGAGGGGCAGGGGATCGACTGGGCGACGGCCGAGGCACTGGCCTATGGCAGCCTGGTCGACGACGGCTATCGCGTCCGCCTGTCGGGTCAGGATAGCGGCCGCGGCACTTTCAGCCAGCGCCATGCGGTATGGACCGATCAGGTGACCGGCGAGAAATATGTCCCGCTGAGCACCAAGCGCGACCGCGCCGGCCAGCCCTGGTTCGAAGTGCTCGACAGCCCGCTTAGCGAATTCGGTGTGCTCGGGTTCGAATATGGCTATTCCCAAGCCGACCCGCGCGCGCTGGTGCTGTGGGAAGCGCAGTTCGGCGATTTCGCCAACGGTGCGCAGACGATCATGGACCAGTTCATCGCCGCCGGCGAAGCCAAGTGGCTGCGCGCCAGCGGCCTGGTGATGCTCTTGCCGCATGGCTTTGAAGGGCAGGGGCCGGAACATAGTTCCGCTCGCCTCGAGCGCTACCTGCAGCTGTGCGCCGAGGACAATATCCAGGTCGCCAACTGCACTACGCCCGCGCAATATTTCCACATCCTGCGGCGGCAGATGCTGCGCGATTTCCGCAAGCCGCTAATCATGATGACGCCAAAGTCGCTGCTTCGCCACAAGCTGGCGGTGTCGGCCAAGAGCGACTTCATCGGCGAAGGCCATTTCCATCGCATTCTAAGCGATCCGAACCCGCCAGCTGCGGGCGAGACACGGCGCGCGGTGCTCTGCTCGGGCAAGCTCAGCTATGAGCTGATGGAGGCGCGGGATGCGGCGGGTGACCAGGCGACCGAGATCATCCGCATCGAGCAGCTCTATCCCTTCCCGGGTGAGCCGCTGGTCAAGCGGCTCAAAGCCATGCCCAAGCTGGAAGAGCTGGTCTGGGCGCAGGAAGAGCCGAAGAACAATGGCGCATGGCAGTTCGTCGAGGATTTGCTGGAGGATTGCCTGGTTGAGGCCGGGCATGGCCAATTGCGCCCGCGTTATGCCGGCCGGGCCGCCTCAGCATCGCCGGCAACCGGACTGGCCAAACGCCACGCCGCGGAGCAAGCGGCCTTGATCGCCGACGCGCTGGGGCATAGCAGCCGCGCCAAGACAAAAGCACAAGCTTCGTAAGGAACAAGCGACCCATGGCCACCGATGTGAAGGTCCCAGCACTGGGCGAGTCGATCACCGAGGGAACTTTGGCCCAGTGGCTGAAGAAGCCGGGCGAGGCCGTCGCCGCCGACGAGCCGATCGTCAGCCTGGAGACCGACAAGGTGTCGGTCGAAGTGCCGTCGCCGGTCGCGGGGACGATGAGCGAGCAGCTATTCAAGGAAGGCGACACGGTCGAGGTCGGCGCGGTGATCGCGCGGATCGGTGAACCGGGAGCTTCGGCGGCTACGGCTGCCCCTGCCGCGGAAGTCTCCGCCGAGCCGCGCAAGGAGCCCGAAGTCGAACATGCCGAGCACGCCGACCTGACCCTGTCGCCGGCGGTGCGCCGCGCGGTGCTGGAACATCATGTCGACCCGTCGAAGATCCATGGCACCGGCAAGGACGGGCGCCTGACCAAGGACGATGTCATCGCAGCGGCCGCAGCGAAAGATGCGCCCAGTGCCCCTGCGCAACCTGGTTCTCCTGCGAAGGCAGGAGCCCAGACCGCCGCGGTAGCGGCGTCCGTGACGCCGGACTGGGCCCCGGCCTACGCCGGGGAACGCAAAGAAGAGCGGGTCAAGATGACCCGCCTGCGCCAGACCATCGCCACCCGGCTGAAGGACGCGCAGAACACGGCGGCGCTGCTCACCACCTACAATGACGTCGACATGACGGCGGTGATCGATGCCCGCGCCCGCTACAAGGATCTGTTCGAGAAGAAGCATGGCATCCGCCTCGGCTTCATGGGCTTCTTCGTGAAGGCGGTGGCGCTGGCCGCGCGCGACGTGCCGTCGGTAAATGCCCGGATCGAGGGCGACGAGATCGTCTATTCCGACTTCCTCGACGTATCGGTGGCGGTGTCGGCGCCCAAGGGCCTGGTGGTGCCGGTGATCCGCGACGCCGACAGCATGAGCTTCGCCGAGATCGAAAAGGCCATCGCCGCCTATGGCAAGAAGGCCAAGGACGGGACCTTGACCGCCGAGGACATGAAGGGCGGCACGTTCACCATCTCCAACGGCGGCGTGTTCGGCTCGCTGATGTCGACCCCGATCATCAACCCGCCGCAGTCGGCGGTGCTCGGCATGCACCGCATCGAGGAGCGTCCGGTGGTCCGCGACGGCCAGATCGTCGCCCGTCCGATGATGTACCTGGCGCTGTCCTACGACCACCGCCTGATCGACGGCCGCGAGGCGGTGACCTTCCTCGTCCGCGTCAAGGAAGCGATCGAGGATCCGACCCGCCTGCTGATCGACCTCTAAGGCTGGATAAAATCGCGGGGCTTGCCTATGTCGCCGCGCGAAGGCGCCGCTCGGCGTCGCAGGCTGCCGATTTCAAGGAATGACCATGGCTGATTTCGACTACGACGTGCTGGTGATCGGCTCCGGCCCCGGCGGCTATGTCGCGGCGATCCGCGCCGCGCAGCTCGGCCTCAAGACCGCCTGCGCCGAGGGGCGCGAGACACTGGGCGGCACCT